>CANQSY010000006.1 GCA_947626635.1 uncultured Akkermansia sp. | reverse complement strand
TCTCCCCCTTTCCGCAACTGCGTTTATTCTACCGCAGTCCCCTTCATTTTAACACCCTAATTAACCGTTTACGATTTACGAATTACGATTTCAGGGAATTCGCGCGCTACGCGCGTTTCTGCGGAGCCGGTGCGGAGCGGAATTTCAAGGGTCGTTGCGTGAGGGGGAGTAGGAAGGGGGCAGGGGCGCCGGGCGCCTGGCGGCGCCTATTTACGAATTACGATTTACGATTTACGATGTGGGGAATTCGCGCGCTGCGCGCGTTCCAGAGGAACGGAAATAAAGCGGAATCTTCGGGAAGGCAAGCGGGGAAACCGAAGATGGGCTTTGGCCGGTCAGGTATCGCTGTCCTCCGCAGCGAGCTGCTGCATGGTGAGGTCGTAGATTTTTTGCTGCAGCTCCCGGGCACGGCGTTCGAGAGCATTCTGCTCGGCACCTGCCACGAGTGCCTCCCTTGCGGGATATTCGGGTTCGATATCTTTGATGACGGAAACCCTGGTTCCTACTCGGGTTACCTTGTAAAGGTCGCGTGCCATGTCACCGGGGGTACGGATGCAGCCATGGGAGAGGCGGTGACCGGCGCGTACTTTTCCGATATGCATCCCGATGCCGTCGCCGGTAAGTCTCTGCCAGAATGGCATGGGCGAGCCCTCGAAGCGACCGCCCTCCGGCACAGCATCCTTAAACGCATCGGCATCAGAATTAATGCACTTGCCCTCAGCGTCGAACATCTTCCCGTAGCGGTTGGAGGAGTACGATTCTTTCTTTCCACGGACGGTATAATTGCCTGTGGGAGTCTCGCGACCGGGTATGCCGGTGGAAACGGGCCAATCGGCGGCGACTTGTCCATCGACGTAGAGGCGACCGCGCTGTTGCTCGAGGCAGATGATGACCTTGCAATGACCGGGCGCTCGTTGAAGGAGTTCGGGATTTTTGTAGATCTTGATCGTGACGGGGTACTGATTGTGGGAGACGAAGAACTCGTAGGAGTCAGGCGGGTAATTGTAGCGAGCCTGCTTCATCTGCACCTGCGCCAGTTCCTCTTTTGCCGCGACGAGCTGCGGATTTTGGTGCGAACAGGATACGAATGATAGAATAACAAGAAGCGCCGAGAGGTAGGTCCCCAACTTGGTATTGCTTACGTTCATAGCGTTCTCGTTTACTTGATAATGACTTTCGTTCCTATCGGCGTGTTTTCATAGAAGATTTGCGCCATCTTGCGGGGCAGACGGATGCAGCCATGGCTCTCCGGCGCCGAGGTCACGATACCTTCGTGCATCCAGATTCCGCCGGAGGTGATTTGCAGCCCGAAGTTCATTTCCGCGCCCTTGTAGCGTCCACCGGCAGGGATGGGTTCTCCTACCGTGTATTCCTCGACGAGGGTGTTGCCGGCGGAATCGACGATGCTGCCGTAGGAGGAGGATTTATGGTCAATATCCTTCGCTATGACGGAGAACGTGCCGCGCGGAGTACCGTGACCCGCCTTGCCGGACGAGATGGCGGAAAGTCCCACTTGGCGTCCGCCTATGTAGTATTTTGCTTGCTGCAGTTGAGTATCAACAATGATGAGGTGGGAGCCGGAGAGACCGGACGGCTTGTCCCAGTAACCATCCGATACAGCATCCTTCGCAGAGCTGAAGAGAGTGTCCGGTTTGAACAAATACCCGCCGCCGAGCGCCGACGTGATCTCATTTTGCGCCGTGCAGGACACCAGGAGCATGACTGCGGTTAATGGGAAAATACGTTTCATCGTTCTCTACCTCTCCGCGCACCACGTGCGCCCGCACGTTATGCACCATCTCATGCCATTTGTCAAGTCAATTACGAGACAAAACAGGGCAAACGCACACGTGTCCCAAGAAAAACACCCTCAATAAGTGGTTAATGGTGTATCATGTAGCATAAGTTGTTGGTTATTTACGATTTACGATTTACGATTTGGGATGCTAGCGCGCAAAGCGCGAGGAGTCAAAGCGCCCGAGGGCCCTGGGCGCCTATCGGCGCCTATTTACGATTTACGAATTACGATTTACGATTTGGGAAGCTAGCACGCTTTGCGTGGGGAGGAGAGAAGTATTCCGGCGGGCAAGTCAATTATAATTCTCATTTTTATTGGGCCTCTTCCATAAGGACAATGCTACGCTTATGGAGCGGCTTTGCCGGCATACTTCGTTCATCCTTAGAAACGCATGGGATATGGGTTCATTGATCGAGGAGAAGATTTTATTGGGACACGTGTGCAGTTAGGGTATGTGTGGATTGACAAGACAGCCGGATATGGATATGATGGGGGCATGAAAAGATTGTATCAAATTGTGGCGTTGTTCGGAGTCATGGTCCTGATGTGCGGATGCGGGAGGGACGAAGTGAAGTGGGAGAACGGCTACAAGCTCGGGTTGCAAGCGGCGCAGGAGAAGGGAACGCCGGCTATGTTGTATTTCACGGGGGAGGGGTGGTGTCCGCAGTGTAAGATACTGGACGAAAAAGTGCTGGCGAGCGAGAAATTCGAGGAATTCATGTCGGACAACAAGCTTGTAGCGGTGAAGATTGTATGTCCGGCCAAGCTCAAGGAGGATGCTCCCGGAGCGAAAGAGCTTCATGAAACGTTGGAGCAGTATGGGATTGCCAGTCTTCCGACGATGATTCTTGTGAATGATGCCGGTTGTCCCTTTGTCATCAAAGTCGGTACGATATCCGACCCGGAGGCTTACCTGAAGGATTTCCGGGAGGGGGTGGAAAAAATTGCTCGCTTTGAGGGAGAGATGACCAAGGCCCGCAAGCAGGAAGGAACGGAGCGCGCGCAGAGTCTGTGGAGGGCCCTGCAGTTGGTCGCGCCTCGGTTGCGTCCCCTTTACTACAGCCACACCATGGAGGAGATCCGCCGACTCGACCCGGAGGATAAGACAGGTATGGTGCGCACGGAAAATGAGATGAAAGTCGTCGATCAGCAGATGCGGGAAATCGACGAGGCTATTGGACTGGGTATGAAGGATGTGCCGCCTGAAACGGCGCTGCCTCGTCTGAGGGAAGAGACGCTCAAACAACTGCAGCGCGACGATCTCGTGCCGGTGGTGCGTCAGACCCTGCATCACCTTATCGCCGTAACGTACCTGCGGGAGAACCACATGGCGGAGGCTGCGCCGTACATCGAGAAAGCGATAGAGGCTGCGCCCGATTCGCCGGCTGTTCCGGAGTTGCGCGCCATGCTTGAGCGAGTGAAGACCGGCGTTGAGAAGAGTCGCGAGGCGGAGACGAAGACCCAGGAGAAAGCTGAGCAACCGACGCAACCGGCAAGTTAAATGCTTGGGACGACGTTGCGCGCGAGACGCCAGCAGACTGCAAACGAGGTCGCAAAATCCTGCGGACGACGCGCGAGCCAGGAATCAATGAGCTCCGACGGAAAGGGGAGCACGGCTGAAATTTCGGCGGCGGGGAAGTGCACCTTGCCATCGTAGCGGGTGGCGAAAAGGTGGACGTGCTCCATTCCTGTATCGGGAGAAGGAGGAAGTTGACCGATGAGGCGGAGCTCGGCGGGGGAGCGGATGCCCAGCTCCTCACGAAGCTCGCGAACAGCCGCTGACAGGTAATCTTCCCCGACATTCAAATGTCCGGCCGCCGAGGAGTCCCACACGCCCGGCATGTGGTCCTTGAGGAGCGAGCGCTTTTGCAGGAGGCAGTCCCCGCGTTTGTTGAAAACCAGGATATGGACCGCCCGGTGGATGAGACCCTGCTCGTGTACCTCTCGGCGCGTGGCGGTGCGTACGGGGCAGTCCGCTTCGTCCACGACATCAAAAATTTCGTCGTCTCTTTGAGGAATAGCTGCCAGCGGGTTGGGGTCATACGCGCGGGTGAGGGCCATCCACTGCGAGAGGCTGACCTCCTCAGGGCGCGCTGTGGGGGAAATGGCGAGTTGGGCACAGACCTGTTCCCAGGGAGGACGGGCGGGCATTTGCTTGCGCATCTGCTTGCGGCGACAGGAAAAGCAGCGGCGCATCAGCTCATCCATCAACCGACGGTCATAGACCGGCTCCTCGCGGGTGTCCCTCGGAGTGAGCACCATCACGGCAGAGTCCACTTTGGGCTGGGGACGAAAGACCGAGGGAGGAACGATGCGCGCCAGCCGACCTTCCCAGTTCATTTGCATGCGCAGGGAGAGCAGGCCGTACGCCTCATCGCCCGGCTTTGCCAAAATACGCTCCACAAGCTCCTTTTGCAGCATAATGACGGCTCGACTGCACGGACTTTCCCCCTGCAGAAAATTTTCGAGAATGGCGCCCCCGGCAGAGTACGGCAAGTTGCCGAGGAACTTCACGGGTTGTTCCGCGAAGAGAGGACGCGGGTCCCAGGTTGCGGCGTCTGCCTGGTACACGACGACGTGAGGATCATCCGCCCAGCGGGTGCGCTGGTAGTCGGCGAGACGTTTGTCGAACTCGACGAGGATGAGCTTGCGGCAAAGAGGAGCGACGAATTCCGTGAGGGCGCCGGCGCCGGGACCTACCTCGATGATGCAGTCCTGCGGATCCGTTTCCAGCAGGTCAACAATGGCGCGTGCCGTCGACTTATCCACCAGGAAATTCTGACCCAGCGTCTTGGAAGGAGTGATGCCGTACTTCTCCAGGACATCGCGAATAGGGGAGGCGTTCATGCTTGTGAACTCGGGGTGGAGGTGAAATGCTGCCAGCCTCCGGAGAGGGTGTCGGTGGTTTCTTCCGTGAGGCGTCCGATGGGTACGAGACCGTATTGCTCGCACATCTGCGGCGCGGATTCCGGGGCGAGGGCGAGGAGCAACTCGTAGTCCTCGCCGTCCGTGAGGGCTTGCTGGATACTGCAGTCCGGTTGCAGCGGGAGAAGATTCACATCAATGCTGAACCCGCATTGACTTGCCGCCGCAAGCCTCGGAAGGTCGGCCGACAAGCCGTCGGACAGGTCCATGGCGGCATGAGGGGGAGAGGAGGAGAGGAGGAGCTCCCGGGCGAGAGAGACGCGGGGCTCAAAGGTGAGGTGTCGTCCACTGGCGAAAGAACCGCCCAGCGGACCCGAGACGCAAAGCACATCCCGAGGCTTTCCTCCACTGCGCAGCAGGGCACGTCCGTGCTCGACGCGTCCGAAGAGAGCGATGCTGAGCATGAGCCCATCGTTCGGCAGGGAGGAGGTCTCTCCGCCGGCAAGAGAGATGTCTAACCGGGAGGCGAGTTGGGCCATGCCGGAGTAGAGACCCTCCAGCAGTTGGACGTCGCGCTGCGGGGAAGTGAAGAGAGTGACGAGAGCGTGCTCGGGGATACCGCCCATAGCCGCGATGTCCGAGACGGCGCGGGCGAGGGCTTTGCGACCGATCAGGCTCGGTTCCGTTCCGGCGACGAAATGCACGCCTTCCACCACGGCATCGGTCTTGAGCAGCGTGTCCCATTGCTCATCGCGTCGGACGACGGCACAGTCGTCTCCGGGTCCCTGCAGGAGCTGCGGGGAATTCTCGGGAGGAGGAAAGCAAGCAAGCAAACGGGAAAGGAGTGCATTCTCCCCGAGTTGACTGAGAGGCTGTTTCTTCATCACGGGGTGATAGCGTAAGCAGGGGAGAGCAGGATCACGATGGTGGCGGGAAGATTGAAGAGCACGTGCGCGACAATGGGCGCAACGAGCGTGCGCGTTCTCTCGTAGAACCCGCACTGCAACAAGGCGAACACAAAAAGAGGAATGAATTGCACCAGTGAGCCATGGAGCGCGGCAAAAAACAGCGACGATACAAGGGCCCCCACCATTTTGCCGGAAATGCCTTTGAGGATGTTGTAGAGGAAACCGCGGAAGAAACACTCCTCGGCTACGGGTGCAATAACAACGGACAGCACGACGATGCAGATGCGAGCGAGCGTGCTGTCTGTTTCAATCGCCGAGGAAATAATGTGTTGCGTGATGGGCGTGGAGGTCCATTCGTGGAGGAAGGAGGAAAAGCCGCAGATTTCCAGCACCGTACCGGTCACGATGGGGAGAAGGATCACCCACAGCAGGTGCTTGCGCAGCAACTCGATAGGCGATATTCTCGAGAAACCCATCCCGGGCGCCAAGTTGCAGCGCGACACGGAGAACATGCGGATCAAGATAGGCAGGTAGAAGACGGAGGTCAGTACGAGGGAGTAGAGGGAAGAGAGTCCGCTGATCTTCTCGTCGTCCGACTCGGGAGTGATCATACTCGGGAGATTAAAAAACACGAGAAGGAGGAAGAAAAGAACGCAGCATACCGTGTCGCTTTTCGTGGGGAACAACTCCTTTTCTGCCGGGGCAGCGGCAGGGAGTTTCTGTGCCCGTAAAGCGTGGGATACGATGATCACGAGGCTCAGCAAACAACCGAGCAGGAGCAGAATCAGGTTGATCTGTTGGTAGAGAAGCACGGCGCAGAGAAAAAGATGTTAGGGTAGTTTCCAGGACGATCGCAGACGGGCATATTCTGCGCGGGGGAGCAGGATATAGACCGGATTGCGGGAGGGATCCAGACAGGCGATGATAGCGCGCAGGTTTGCTTCGGCCATGGCGGTGCAGCCGGCGGTCGGAGCCGCGCCGTCCCGTCGCCAGATGTGGAAAAAGATGGAGGAGCCGGCTCCCGGAATGGGACGTCCGGGCGTTTCCCACGTGTTGTGGCAGATGAGCAACTTGATGCTGTGTGCATAGTCCGTTTGTCGCATCTGCTCCTTGAGTTCCCACGGTGTGGACGCAGGATGGTCCAGTCGGATGTGGCGGTTGTAAAGACGAGGCTGCGTGGGGTCGGAGACCCAGATATCCCGCGGGCAAACCTTTACTTCCGGGATGCGTCGGTGGTGCTTCACGGGAGTTTTGTTGGTGGTCCAGAGCCCTCCGATGCGGAAGATGCCGGCGGGGGAACGTCCGTCGCCCTCCCGTTTTATCGTGACTCCGCGCGGGTTGGCGTGCACACCGAGCCCCCAGACCAAGCCGGCGCGACCGAGTCTGCCGGGGATGGGACCCAGCACACGCGTCCAGCGACCGTCCGTCTGCTTTTGCATGAGCGAGAGGTTCACGGTGGAACTGTCCCACCCGTCAGCGATGCCGATCACGGCTTGAGTGCAGTCGGTCGGCATCTGCGCGTATGCGGGGATGCCGAGGAGGACGAGGCAGAGGAGACTGGCGAAGAGGCGTTTCATTGTTGCGTCAGCAGGTCACAATCTCATCCTTCGCCGCGATGTGGATGCTTTCTACCCCTTCGGTGCGCAGGGCATCCTGCATGGCTCGCGCGCAGTCCGGTTCGCCATGCACGAGGAAGACGTGAGATTTGCGACCTTTCGTGTTGCGGAAGTAGCGCAGGAGCTCGTTGTGATCCGCGTGGCCCGAGAAAGAATCCAGGGTGCGGATGTGAGCGCGTACGGGGTAGTGACCGCCGAGGATGGGCACTTCCTTGGCGCCGTCCATGATGCGGCGACCGAGAGTATTGGCGGCGCAGAAGCCGACGAAGAGAACTGTGTTTTTGGCGTTGCCGATGCCGAGTTTGAGGTGGTGCAGGATGCGACCGGCCTCGCACATGCCGGAGGCGGAGATGATGATGGCGGATTTCTTGAGGTCATTGAGATACTGGGACTCGGTGACCGTGCGGCACATATGGAGGTTGGCGAAAGAGAAGGGGTCCTTGCTGACAAAAAGCGAGGCATAGACCTCCGGGTTGAGGCACTCGGAATGAGTGCGGAAGAGCTCGGTGGCGCTGATGGCCATGGGACTGTCCACGTACACCTGCGTTTTCCCCAGCATTCCTTCCTCAAAAGCGTGATTGAGCAGGAAGAGGAGCTGTTGGGTGCGTTCCACGGCAAAGGCCGGGATGTAAATTTTCCCTCCGCGGTCCAGAGCTTCCTTGACTTCGCGGAAGAAACTTTCGTCGTCCCTGCTGGGCGCTTCGTGGTGCCTCCCGCCGTACGTTGTTTCCATGAGCATGATGTCCACACCCTCCACCGGCACGGGATCCCGCAGCAGCTCGTTGTTGCCGCGACCTACGTCGCCGGAAAAGAGCAGGCGCTTGTGCTTGCCGTCCTCGTGGTCGTCGATGTCCAGCACGACCTGGGCAGAGCCCAGGATGTGACCGGCGTCGTAGAAGGTGAGGGCAATGCCATCGTCGATGTACATGCGGCGTTCGTAGCTGAGGGCGATGAAGGAATCCAGACTCTTACGGGCGTCCTCTTCGGTATAAATAACTTCGGCGACGGTGCCTTCGCCGCCGGCGCGCTTGTGCATTTTGGTGAGGAAGGCGCAGTCGTGCTCCTGGATGCGGGCAGCGTCCACGAGCATAATGGCGCAGAGAGAGCGGGTGGCGTGCGTGCAATAGATGAAGCCCTTAAAACCGCGCTTCACGAGGTTGGGGATATTGCCGGAGTGGTCGATGTGGGCGTGGGAGAGGATGACGTGGTCGATTTCTTCAGGATTGAAGAGAGGAAAGTCGCGGTTGATACGCAACTCGTCCGCGCGGTGACCCTGGTAGAGACCACAATCCAACAAGATTTTTTTGCCGTTGATTTCGAGGAGGTGTTGGGAGCCGGTGGTGGTGCCTGCTGCACCGCAGAAGTGTATTTTCATCGTCGTCAGGTGTGGGTGAGTTGCGTGTATAATTCGTGGTATTTTTTAGCGGTGTCGCTGAGTTTGTAGGGGAAGGGGATTTCGGTGATGGGATCGGGGGGCGAGCCGTACCACTGGGAAAGAATATCAGCCGCCGCATCGCAGTCGCCCACGGGCAGCACGCCCATTGGCTGCATCGCTTCCAGATACTCCTTCACGGCGCCATGACCGTACCCTGCCGTCGGTCTCCCCAGCGCCAAGGCTTGAAGAGCCTCGCGGTGGTACACGACAGGTCGTTGCGTGAGGCAGAGCACAGCGTCGCTGGCGCAGAGAACATCCCGCAGATTTTTCGGCTCATCGAGGAAGGTGACGTTGTCCGTCAGTCCGGCGGCTCGGAGGTCGTGCCGCAGTTTTTTGAGGTAGTCGGGGTCGGCGTTCCGTAGGCTGCCGGTGAACAAGGCATGAGCGGGAATATCCTGGCTGTGGAGCAGGCTCAGGATGGGGACGATGTGCAGCGCGCAATTCTGTTCATGCAGGGACGCCGGAAGGCAGATGGTGAAACGCTCCTTCAGCTCGGGGTGTTCGGCGTTCCACCGGTCGAGCCAGTCCGCCGACGGTTTGTAGGTCGGGTGGAAATGCAGCTCATTCACACCGTAGGGGATGATCCACGATTTGATGATGGAGGGATGGAAGGTTTTGAGGTAGTTGCGCAACTCGGTGCGCGTGATGGTGATGGCATCGCACTCCATGAGACGCGTGTGTTCGGCAAAATCGGCGGAGGAAGGGTAGGTGCTCAGGACACCGACGAGATGGGGGTGGCGTCTCTTCTTTCCCCGACCGCCGCACGCCCGGGTGGCCACGGCAATGGCGTCGTAGCCATAGGCCTGGACAATGTCGGGTGAGTAGCGTCGGATGAGCTCGCGCAAGTTACGGGCGTACCCCCAGAGTCCGGTCAGTGACCTGCTTGCACAACGAGCGTAACGAACCTTCTCGCTGAGAATGGGGGTGACGAATTTTTTTAAGGGGGTGGCGACAATGCTGTTCACCTCGCGCGTTTGCAGAGCGAATGCCAGATCGACCGCCAGTTCGTCGGGACTGCCGGACTCGAGGGAGGGAGCGTAATGCAGTACCTTCATCATAGAGAGCGGTAGAGGTTCAGGTGAGCATCGATCATATCCTCTCTCGTGTAGGGAGCGCCCACGGGGTGTTTCAATTCGGGTGGATGTCGGTACCAGTCTGCCAGCTTTTCCGCCATGGCCTCGGTATCCCCCACCGGTACCATCCCCTCCGGTAGAAAGATTTCAAGTTCTTCACCGACGCCTCCGTGGGCATAGCCGGCAACGGGGCGACCGAGAGCCAGGGCTTCTAAAGTGACTTTGGGACCTGCCTCAGGCTGTATGCTGAGCGACAGGATGACATCACTTACAAAGAAAATTTCGCGGACGTCACGCCGCAGACCGAGCCACGTCACATCCCGGCTCAATCCCTCATGTTCAAATCCCCGCATGAGCTCAGTGCGCAAAGCTTCTTTTCCTTTTTTGGTCTCGCCCGCCAGGAGCACGTGAGCCGGTACCCCCATCTTCCTGAGACGGGACAGGATGGGAATGAGGTGATGCACCCCCTTGCCGCGCGTGATGCGTCCCGGCAAGCAAAGGACGAACTTACCGTCGAGTTCAGGGTGCTCATGACGCCAGGTGGCGAGCCATTCTTCCGTGGGACGGAAAGAGGGGTTGTGTTCGCTGATGTCGATCGTATTGGGGATCGTGCACACCCGTTCGGCCGGGACATGGGGGTACTTTTGCAGGATATGGTCGTGGATGCAATGAGAAACGGCAATAATGCGCTGAGCTTTGGTCATAATCGCCGAATAGGCATTGACCGAGTAGAAGCCGTGAAAGGTGGAGACGAGGATGGGACGCTGCTGTTTCGGCAGCAACTTGAAAGCAAAGTGAGCAACCCAGCCGGGGATTCGGGAGTGAATGTGCACGATATCCGGCTTTTGTTCGCGGATCAACCGCGCCAGTCGAAAAACCTCCGGGATGAGGCGCAAGCTTTTTTTCTCCAGTCGGCAGGTGAAGTGTTTGGCTCCTGTCTGTTCGATGAGGGGAACCATGCGTCCGCCCGCGGAGGCGACGACGCATTCCACACCTCGAGGAGTAAGGCCCTCACAGAGCTCCAGAACAACTTGTTCCACCCCCCCGGAGGAGAGCGCCGGTAGGAGATACAGGATTTTCATGAGAGGAGGGCGGGAAAATGAGTGAGGATGTGCCGCGCCACGCGATCGGCTTCTTGCAGGGGAGGACCGGCCTTAAGGGTGTGGGAGCTGAGCCACTGGGTGAAAGTGGTCACATAGCCTTCCTGCACCAGCGTGGAGAGACCGCGGTTGACCCGGCTGGGAGCTTTGCCCGCGCGTTTGGGGTGGGGGGGCATTTCAATGATCCCCACGGGGGCTCCGCTGGAAAGCGCTTCATAGACCATGGAGACGCTGTCCTGAGTGACCCATACCTCCCTGGCGCAGGCAAGGTGTTCGGCGACCCAGGTCGGAGGGGTGGATTCTACCGGTTCGATGCGTATGCTGGGGCAGGCGGGGGTGAGCAGGTGGAGAAAATCCTCCGGTGTGCGGCGAGAGGTCGTGAGTACCATTTGTCCCACGTTGTAGCGGGCAATGGTGGCGAGCTGGGTGAGCAGGTGGTCCTCATCCCACCCGAATTCCTTGCTGGGACCGCCGATGAGGATGAGCGTTTCTTTTTTCTCGACGTCAGGCTGCGGGTGGATGCTGTTGAGGGCGCCATGGGTGAGAAGAATATGACTCGGTAAGCTCTTTCCCTCGGGGTAGTCATGACGGGGAATGATGCAGAGGTCGAAGCAATTCGTCGGGATGCTCGGCTTCATGCAGGTCATACACAAACAACGCATCACGTGCGCCAATCGAAGCGCCGCGAGATGGGTACCGTGCCCAGCGCAAAGGATGAGATTCGGCTTGGGCAGCTGCAATTCCGCTCCGCTGTAGGTGAGCTTGTCCAGAAAGCCCATGTGGCTCACGTCGATCTCGTGCACCTCGTGGACCTCGTCCGGCTTTTGCTCCCGGGCGCAACTTACCAGAGCCTGGGCCAGTCCCCGCGTTTGGGAGAGGTGTCCTTTTTTACAGTCGCTGATGATGTAGATGACCATAGGCAAACATTACAGGGGAAGGGTCACCCTGCCGCAAAGGGTCTCACCCAGCAGGGGGGTGTTCAGGGTGCCGCAGGCGAGGGTTGATTCGTCCACGACGCATTCTGCGGAGGGATCGAAAAGAAGGAGAGGAACTTCGCTGCTTGCGCCTTCCTCGTGGTCCCACGGTCGTGCGATGAGCGCCGGCTTGACGCAACAGGCTTGGATAAGCTCCGCCCAGCTGAGCCGTCCCGGTTTCACCAGCTTCGTGTAGAGTGTCGGCAGGAGCGTGTCGAGCGCCACCATACCTTCCGGTGCGCTGATGAAATCCTGCTTCTTCGCGAAGGGGGTGCACGGCGTGTGGGCGCTGACGATGCAGTCGATGGTGCCGTCCTTCACGCCTTCCAGCAGGGCCTCCCCGTCCTCTTTGTCACGCAGGGGCGGCGTTGTTTTGAAGACGGTGTTATAATCGCCGATGTCTTCGTGCGTGTAGAGCAGGTGATGCAGGGCGACCTCGGCGGTAACCTTGACGCCGCGTTCCTTGGCGCGACGGATGATTCGTACACTTTCGGCGGTGCTTACGAGCTGGAGGTGCAATTTCGCACCGGTAGCCTCCGCCATACGCAGCAGAGTTTCCGTGCCGATTTCCTCCGCGCAGGGGGGGCAGGGATGGAGTCCCAGCTTGTAAGCGGTGGAACCCGGGTGCACGTACGTATGAGCTGTGAGCGCCGGTACGTCCGCTCGAGCTGCAAACGTGAGGTCCAGGTCCACCGCGTACTGCATGGCGCGGTAAAGCAAGAGAAGATTTTGCGGCGCCCGATCGCCGTCGCACAGGATGGTGATATCGCGTGTGGTGGCCAGTGTGTTGTACGGAGCCTGCTGTTCGCCGAGCATGCCGAGGGTGATGCAGCCGCAGGGCACCATTTCTGCGACGGACCGCTCCTCCACCGCCTCGCGGAAGCTGTCCAGCGCAGCGCCGTTGTCAAAGCAAAATGCCGGGGAGGGCAGCACGAGCATGCCCCAGACGCCGCCGTGGATAGCCGCCTCGCCGGCTCGCATGATGCACTCGCGCTTGCTGCGACCGGGTATCTCGATGTGCGTGTGCAAATCGAAGAGCGCGGGGAGAAGAAGTTTGCCGGAGGCATCCGTGCAGTGTGCTCCGTCCGGGAGCTCGACGTCGGTGGACGTGATACCCTTTACATCCTCCGTGTCAGGAACGGCGGTCGCCGCCGCGGGATCGAGACGGACGGAGTTGCCTGCCTTTCCGAGACGGAGGTGGACCTTTTTGCCGGAGGGGGCCCAGACTGCGTTGGTGATGAAAGAATTGGTCATGACAAAGTTGCAGGGGTAAGATGGTAAAGAATACTCATGCGGGCGGCGATGCCGTTTTCGACTTGGTTGCAGACGAGGCAATTCCTGTAATCCATGGCGGCGTCGCAGAGCTCGACGCCTCGGTTCACGGGACCCGGGTGCATGATGGAAATATCCTGTGCATCGATGCGGCGCAGCCGCTCTTCGGTCACGCCGTACGCCTGGTGGTAATCTGCGACGGGAAAGAAGGGGCTTTCAATGCGTTCGTTCTGCACGCGCAGCAGGTAGATGACGTCCGGTTTCCACGTGAAGATTTCATCCCAGTCCTTGAGCTGAGGAATCCCGGTGTGGGCCATGGGGGGCACAAGCGAGCCGGGTCCCATGTAGGCGACCTGAGCGCCGAGACGGCGCAGGATGACACTTGTCGAGCGCGCTACACGGCTGTGCAGGATGTCGCCGATGATGACCACGCGCTTGCCGTCCACCTCACCGTATTTTTCGCGGATGGTGAAAGCATCCAGGAAAGCCTGGCTGGGGTGAGCGTGCGCGCCATCGCCTGCGTTGATGACGGAGGCATTGCAGTGGCGGGCGATGACGGCAGGTATGCCGCTGTTTTTGTGGCGCACGACGATGTAGTCCATCTTCATGCTCATGAGCGTATCGATGGTGTCGTGAACGCTTTCGCCCTTGACGACGGAGGAAGTGGAGAGCGTAAAGGTTGTGACGTCGGCGGAGAGTCGGTGGGCGGCGACCTCGAAGGAGGAGCGCGTGCGTGTACTCGGCTCGTAGAAAAGAGTCAGCACGGATTTTCCCTTCAGGGCCGGCACTTTCTTCACGCTCTTCGTGAAGATCTCCTTCATCGCAACAGCGGACTCGAGAATCGTGTGAATTTCCTCGTCGCTGAGGGATTCGATCGTCAGCAGGTCTTTTCTTGGTTTCATGGTGCTCAAAAGGTAAGTGGGGTGGTTAATAATGCACGGCGTCTTGGCGGTCAAGTTCCTTGAGTCGGACGTTCACGTCGCCGGTCGCATTCTCCAGGCGGAAAGCCACATAGTCCGGTTGGATCGGCAGCTCGCGGTGTCCCCGGTCCACCAGGCAGTGCAGCTCCACCCGTTGCGGTCTCCCATACTCGAAAATCGTCTCCATCGCCGCGCGGGCTGTTCGACCACTTTGAATCACGTCGTCGACAAGAATGAGGTGCATCCCGTCCGTGGAGAAGGGAAGGTACGACGAACGCAGGGCCGGACGTGCCGCGCGCAAGTCGAGATCGTCCCGGTAGAGCGTGATATCGATGGCGCCGTACTGTGCGTGCATCCCCTTCAACTCCAGGGCGCGGATGAGGCGTTGAGCCAGGACGTCGCCGTGGCTGATGAGACCGACGAGACCCAGCGAGGACGCCTGCGCGGCGGCAGCGAGAATGTGGTCGGTCCATTTCTCCAAGGCCTCTTGGATGTCCTTTTCGTTCAGTACGGGCATGGCGGGCAGGTCGATGTGGGGGTTGTTAATGGGAGGCGAGTTGGAGGATGCGGTGCGCGGCCATGGCGGCATTCAAAGGCGCCTTTTTGTGGAGACCCACCGTCGTCGCCGGTACGCCGCCCGGCAGCTGAGAGATCGCCAGCAGGGCATCCATTCCGTTGAGAGGACCGCATGGTACCGGCACCCCGATGACAGGCAGCTGCGTATTCATGACCACAACACCCGGAAGAGCGGCGGATAGTCCCGCAACGCAGAGAAGAACGGCTTGCTCCCCCTTGGCTTCGAGACCGCGCAGGTAGTCGAGCAACCCCGGCAAATCCCGGTGCGCCGAATACACGACTTCCTCACTCTCTATCTCATGCTCAGCAAAGTACTCGCGTGCCGGCCCCATGAAGTCCCAATCGCTCTTGCTCCCGTAAATAATGATTACTTTCATGCCGTGGACCATTCTACCATCTTTCGCGCGCCCGCGCAAGGGCAAACAAAGTCTTGTCGTTTTGAACACCTTAAGGACAATACATTGCGATGATGAAAAGTTCGGTCGATTGTAGATGGTTCATCGTCTGCACTCTCATCGTTCCTCCGGCCTTGCAGGGAAGCATCAAGGAAAACCATCGCCCAACATAGTGACTTGACGCGAGCGGCGGGGTGGTGTAGTCTGGGAGCATGAGAAAAGTCTCACAGATAGCAGCGGGTATGCTGTGGGTTCTGGCGGCGGTTGGGTGCTCGTGGATGGACAGGACCGAGGAGAGCGGGAAGGAGAAGGAGCAGCCCAAAGCTCCGCCGCCCTTGCATCTTGGCGCGGTGCATCAGGTTTACCCCGCGCAAAAGTTTGCCTTGCTGCGTATCATCGGACCCGTGCCTCAGCCCGGCACGACCGTGATTACTCATCCAGCCGATGGAACGACGACGCGCATAGGGAACCTCGAGATATCCGGGAACAGCACGCCGCGCAATGGGATGATTGTGGCGGACATCCGTTCCGGGAGTGTGGCGAGTGGGGATCGCGTGTTTCTCTACCGCGATGTCCTGCCGCCGAAGCCGAAGGAAGCCCTGCCGGAGTCGCTCGTCAAACAGCCGGAGTCGGCGCCTCTGCCCGCTGCGCAGGGAGGACTCCGTCCGCCGGGAGGCTCGTTCCTTCCTGCCGACGACTCCAACTCTGAACCGACGGCAGAGGGTGGAATTGAGGTGACAGCTCCGCCGGCCTCTCAGCCCACGCCTCCGGCATCTTCAGGACCGACATCCATGCCGGCTCCTCCTGCCGCGCCCACATCTGCGCCCAGCTATCTCGATGAGATCCCCGATAATTTCAACGAATGGAATTAGACGGAACTTTGCCGACATCTCCGTAGAAACAACCTGCTGCGTTGCCGGGAAGGGGAACCATTAGTTCATCGAGTCCGGCAGACCGAGAATCATGCCGGGGATCATCTTGTGACCGGCAAAGAAACTTTCGACGTTCATTTTGCGGGCGCCGGGCGGCTGAAGGGTTGAGATACGGATCGCCCCGCCGTGCACCCCGCCGCAGGAAATAATCAACCCTTCGGATGTTGCTTCCAGCACCATCCCGGGACATGCGTCGATGGGTTTCTCGATTCCCGTGAACACGTCAATGGGTGGGAAAATCTTCAGTGTCTTGTCCGACCCGCTCTTGACGGAGGGGTAGGAGGTATAGGTACCGGGCCAGGGGTGGTAGGCGCGGATTTTGCGGGCGACCTGCAGCGCCGGCTGGGACCAGTCAATTTTGCCGTCGGCTCGGCTGAGTTTGCCGGCGTAGGTCATGAGGTTTTCGTCCTGTTCCTCGCGTTCAGCCGTCCCTTCCTCCAGCGCCTGCAATGCCGTCAACAGCTCCTTCGGCGCCAGTCGCGCTAGAGCGTCGTGCAGGTCCTCGGCTGTCTCCGTGCCGCGCAGGGGGATGCTCGCCTTGCGGATGATATCACCCGCATCCAGTTTCTTGACGACGTGCATGATGGTTACGCCCGTCTTGTCGTCGCCTGCCTCGATAGCGGCTTGGATGCACGCGGCGCCTCGGTGGCGGGGCAGCAGCGAAGCATGCACATTGATGCAGGCCAGCTTCGGCACGTCAATGACCTCCTGCGAGAGAAGCTGACCGTATGCCATCACAACGACGATGTCCGGGGCGAGCTCACGTAACTTGAGGAGGCTGTCCTCGCTGCGTACGTTTTCCGGCTGCAGCACCGGGACCCCGGCCTGTTGGGCTATTTCCTTGATGAGGGGAGGCGTGAGTTTTCGGCGTCGCCCGGCCGGACGGTCCGGCTGGGTGATGAGCGCGGCGAGACCCCCTCGCTCTCGGAGTGCCCGGAAGCAGGGTATCGCGATCTCCCCTGTGGCCATCATGACGATACGCATCCCCTCCCTTTTAGAAGCAAAAGTCCCTTATGTCAAGCAGAATGTGGAAATTCAGGCCGCCGCGCGATGGTGCCGCCGCATTCAGAAGTTAGACATTCACGCTGATTTGACTTGATTTCTATGTGTCACTTTGCTAAAGTGCTTCGGCTGCACATATCAGAATGAAAGCAATACTGGCGCTAGAAGATGGAACGATATTCGAGGGGACCTCTTTCGGAGCTACCGGGACTGTTACCGGTGAGGTCTGTTTTAACACCTCGATGACCGGTTATCAGGAGGTGCTCACGGATCCCTCCTACCGAGGCCAAATTGTCACAATGACCTACCCGCTCATCGGTAACTACGGAGTGTGTGCGGAGGATATCGAGAGCGCGGCGCCGCAGGTACGCGGCTTTGCCGTGGCGGAGGTGGCGCGCCTGCATTCCAACTGGCGGGCGCAGGAGTCGCTGCCCGACTGGTTAGCCCGGCACGGCATCCCCGGTATTGAGGGGATCGATACCCGGAAATTGACGAAACTGTTGCGTACTCAAGGCGCGCAGCGGGCCTGCCTCACGACCGAGCTTTCTGCCGAGCAGGCGGTCGCCGCCGCTCAAGCCGCTCCACCCATGACCGGCAGTGATTTCGTCACCGAGGTGACCACGGACCACGTTTACCACTGGGAGGAGGAATCGCGCGACTGGAAGCTGCCCAACAAGACGACGGGGGATCTCACCAACTACGTCGAGCTTCCTCCGGTGCGCTACCGCATCGTCGCCTTTGATTTTGGCATCAAGCGCAACATCCTGCGCTGCCTGCGGCGCGAGGGGTTTGATGTGACGGTGGTACCGGCGCACACGAAGGCGGAGGACGTGCTGGCGCTCAAGCCGGATGGCATCTTCCTTTCCAACGGGCCGGGGGATCCGTCCGCCCTGCCGGGAATCTACGCGGAGTTGCAGAAATTGCTCGGCAAGTTGCCGATCTTCGGCATCTGCCTGGGACACCAGCTTCTCGGACTCGCCTTCGGCGGTAAAACCTTCAAGTTGAAATTCGGTCACCGCGGCGGCAATCAACCTGTCAAGGACCTGCGCTCGGGAAAGGTCGCCATTACCTCGCAAAACCACGGCTTCGCGGTGGATCCGGATTCACTCCCGGACGACGTGGAGGTGACGCACATCAACCTCAACGACGGCACCGTGGAGGGCTTACGGCACAAGACGCTGCCCATTTTCTGTGTCCAGTACCACCCGGAGGCGGCGCCCGGACCCAAGGACGCTACCTACTTCTTCGGTGAATTCATCGGTCTGATCGAGGACTTCAAGGCCGGCAAATATCAAGCTTAACTCTCTATGAATACACTCGTAATCGGCTCCCAGTGGGGAGATGAAGGCAAAGGCAAGGTGATCGACTTCCTCACGGAGGACGCGGACATCGTGGTGCGAAGCCAGGGCGGCAGCAATGCGGGTCACACGGTGATAGCGCACGGCAAGAAGTACGTGCTGCACCTGGTGCCCTCCGGCATCCTGTGGACCGGGAAGCTCAACATCATCGGCAATGGAGTCGTGATCAACCCCACCTCGCTCGTGGAGGAAATGGCCTACCTGCGTGACCTCGGGGTAGAAATAACGCCGCAGAACCTTCTCCTCTCCGATCGCGCCCACGTCGTTTTACCTCTCCACAAGGAAATCGACGCCGCGCAGGAGGAAGCCCTCGGCGACCACAAAATCGGCACCACCAAGCAGGGGATTGGTCCCACCTATGCCGACAAGGTGCGCCGCATCGGTATCCGCATGGCGGATTTGATGGACGCGACCCATCTTGAAGCTGTCCTCCAGGCACGCATCACGACGGCCAATGAAGAACTCGTGCGCCTGGGACATGCCGCCGTCGACCCGCAGGAGACCCTCTCCGCCGTGATGGCTGCCGCGGAGCAGCTTCGTCCACATATCACGAACACCATCCCCGTGCTCAATCAGGCGCTGAAAGCCGGCAAGAACATCCTCTTCGAGGGCGCGCAGGGGGCCATGCTCGACATCGATTTCGGAACCTACCCCTACGTTACATCGTCCAACACCAGCGCGGGCGGTTGCTGCACCGGGTCCGGCGTTCCCCCCACCGGCATCGATAAAATTATCGGCGTCTGCAAGGCGTACACCACCCGCGTGGGCGCCGGACCGTTTGTGTCCGAGGATGCCCGGCTGGCCGACTATTTGCACGGGCTGGGACGCGAGTTCGGAGCCACCACGGGACGTCCGCGCCGTTGCGGCTGGGCGGATGGGGTTGTGTTGCGCTTTTCGGCCATGTTTAATGGGTTCGACGAGATGGCGATGACCAATCTGGATGGGCTGGATGCGTGTCAGGAGATCAAGATTTGCACGGGTTACAAACTAGGGGATCAGACACTGGATGTACCGCCCGCCCTCATCAGCGAGTGGGAAAAGTGCACTCCCATTTTTGAAACGCTTCCCGGCTGGATGCAGGACACGACCCAATGCACCTCGTGGGAGGAGTTGCCGCCGCGTTGCCGTGACTTCGTCAAGCGCTTCGGTGAGATCATCGGTTGCCCCGTCGGCTCCGTCGGCGTCGGTCCCGACCGTTCCCAAACCTTGCGCGTCCGGCTCTGAACGGGCGCATACTTCAATGACGATCCAGGTCGCCGAGCAGGCTTTGAAGCTGCTTGTGGGCGTAAAAGATGCGCGAGCGGAGCGTTCCCTCGGACACGTGCAGAATCTTGGAAATTTCCTGGTAGGAGAGCCCCATGACGTCGCAGAGAGTGACGACCTCACGGTGGGAGGGTGAGAGCTGCTCCATGGCTTTGCGCAGGCGCTTTTTGATGTCGGCTATGTGAGCGTTGCGCACGGGGTCGGCATCCACCGCCTGGTCGGCGAGCTCGGAATCTTTTTCGAGGGGGTCGCCATTCTCATCGTCGTTGATGCTGATGGCGCGGTCGCGTTTGCGTTTGCGGATGAAGTTGCGGGCCTGGTTGGCGGCAATGGTGTAGAGCCACGTGTAGAAGGCGCTCTTCTGATTAAAGTACCGCAGGGAACGAAAGGCGCGCAGAAAGGCTTCCTGTGCCACGTCGTAGGCATCCGCCTCCGAGCCGAGCATCTGGAGCAGCATTGCGTGCAGCCGACGGCTGTGGCGGCGGATCAATTCATCGAATGCGCGGGTCTCGCCGGTGAGCGTAATGCGGATGAGCTCCTCATCCGGGAGTTCTTTCCAATTCTCTTCTGGCTCGGTGGCGGACATGTCTGTACTGAGTTCCTTGGAGGAGGGTGGCGGTTGCAGGCGGTCGATGAGGTTCGCGCGCAGCCGTGCATACGTGGTGGCGGACGGTCGGAGGGGACCTCGCTGTTTCTCTGGAGAGGTTTACACAGGCAGTGAGTAGGAACGTCCGTCGCGTCCCTCAAACCAGTTGATGAAGGCGACGTTGGCGGTGGTGAACCCGCCGGGAGTCGGATAGTTTCCGCTGAAGTACCAATCGCCGCATGGACCCTCAATGGCTGTGTGCAGCCCTTCGAGAGTCTGGTAGATGATTTGCACTTCGCAGGGGGAATTGTCCGGCGTGACGAGGAGAGAAATTTCATTGGTGATCTCCTCCACCGTGAAGGGAGAGTAGATCTTTTTGACGGGATTGGAGCGTTCCGCCGCAGGGAGGGTGAGCTGATGCCGACACTCCTCGTACACCTTCGCGATGTACCCGTAATCCCCGCGCTTCTTGAGCAGGGAGATGGCCGCCTGGAACGCGATGAACTTCCCCAGCTCGCTCATATCGATCCCGTAGCAGTCCGGGTAGCGTATTTGCGGCGCCGAGGAGAGGATGATGATCTTGCGGGCCTTCGAGCGAGCCAGGAGACGCAGGAGCGATGATTTAAGCGTCGTTCCGCGCACGATGGAGTCGTCAATCGCGATGAGGACTTCGTCCGTTCCGACGGCGCCGTAGGTGAGGTCGTACACCTGAGCGGCGAGTTGTTTTCTGCTGCTTTCTTCGGAGATGAAGGTGCGCAGCTTGATATCCTTGTGGGCGATCTTTTCGGCTCGTGGCCAGCGGCGCTGAATGAGCTCGCGGATGAGGTCGTCCGTGAGGGTGCCTCGATGGAAGGCGTCGATCATGGCGGCAGTGGCGCGGTCGCGGCGGTAGGTGCGCAATCCTTCCAGCAGACCGTAGTAGGAGACTTCGGCCGTGTTGGGGATGTAGGTGATGGCGGCGCGTGAGAAGTCATCACCGAGACACTCCACAACCTTCGCCGCGAGATTTTCGCCGAGCGCCTTGCGCTCGCGGTAGATGATGGGGTCGTTGCCGCGCGAGAAGTAGATGGCTTCGAAGGAGCAGGGGGTCGGCTCCAGCGGCTTCGTGTACTCGCGGATGCTGATAGCGCCGTCGCTCTTGACGACGATCATGTTGGCGCGCGGGAGCTCATGGACATCTTCGCTCTCGACCTCCATGACACTCATGAGCGGCACACGCTCGCTCGCCATCGCCAGATACTCGTCGGTGAGCACGTAGTGGCAGGGACGGATGCCGTGCGGATCCCGCAGGCAGAAGAAGTCGCCGTTACCGACGGCGCCCATGACGCAGTACCCGCCGTCCCAACTCTGGGAGGCTTTTCCGATGATATCGTAGAGGTCGAGTCGGCGTGAAATGACGCTGGGTATTTCGCGACCGGGCATGTTATCGCGCAGCTCGCGGTAGATATCCGTGTGGGCTTCGTCCAGGTAGTAGCCGATTTCCTCCAGCACGGCCTGCGTGTCCGTGTCGAAGATGGGGTGTTGTCCGCGCTCAATGAGTTTGCGGTTCAGCTCATCGGCATTCGTCATGTTGAAGTTGCCGAGCAGCATGAGGGTACGAGTGGCCCAATTGGTGCGGCGCAGGAAGGGGTGGCAGCTGCCCTCGTCGAACTGTCCGCTCGTGCCGTAGCGCAGGTGCCCCATGAGGATTTCTCCGCCGAAGTTAAAGTGCTTCTTGAACTGAGCGGCGTCCTGCAAGTCGAGCCCCTCTGTTTCTCTAAGCGTGCGAAGGTTTCTCTGCTGCGCGTTGAAGATATCCGTGAGAGCGGAGGGAGTCGCGTTGCGCGCGCGGAAGACGTAGGGGTCGCCCAGCGGCACATCGAGCTTGACGCAGCCGATGCCCGCGCCGTCCTGTCCTCGGTTGTGCTGTTTTTCCATCAGCAGGAAAAGCTTGTTGAACGCCCAATCCGGCGAACCGTACTTGTCGGCAAAGTACGAGAGCGGCTTGAGCAAGCGGATGGCGGCTACGCCACACTCATGATGCAGGGGGTCGGACATGGCATTGCGCAGGGTAAGGGGTTAATCGGCAACGCGCACATGAATGCCGCGTCCATCCCGTATCGTACCGATGATGCAGCCGCCCGGTCCGGCTTTCATGGCCTGTTCCGCCTGCTCCGGCGGTACGATCGTGACCCAGCCGATGCCCATGTTGAAGGTGTGGAATCGGTCCTCGGCATCCACGAAGCGGAGGACTTTTTGGACGGGGTCGTTGTCCCAGTGCGGGACGGTGAGGTCGGCTCCCCGGTCGCCGAGGAAGCGCTCCAGATTTTCCGGCAGCCCGCCGCCCGTGATGTGGGCGTACGCCTTGGGCACGATACCCATGGCGCGCATGTCGTGAACGACGTCGTGGTAGAGGCGGGTAGGGGCGAGGGCGGCGCGCAATTCGTCCTGAGAGAGGAGGTCCGGATTTTGCTGAAGGATACGGCGTACGAGACTCCAGCCATTGGCGTGGAAGCCGTCGCTGGCATAACCGATCAGCACGTCGCCCACTGCCACGCGGGAGGGATCAATCATGGCTCTTTTCTCGACACAGCCGATGCAGAAGCCCGCCAGTTCCACAAGATCCTCGGGAACGACGCCCGGCATTTCCGCCGTCTCACCTCCCGCCAGAATGCAGTTGCAGCTTTCCAAGTAATCCGCCATACCTGCGACGAGGCGCGTGATGCGCGGCGTCTCGGACTTGAGGTTGGAGATGCCCAGGTAGTCGAGGAAAAGCAGGGGATCGCCGCCGGTGGTGAGGATGTCGTTCACATTCATCGCCACGAGGTCCTTGCCCGCCGTCTCGAGCATATCCTGCTCAAAGAGCAATTCGGTCTTTGTACCGACGCCGTCCGTCCCCGTTACAATGACCGGTTCCTTGTAGGAAGAGAGGTCATAGGCAGCCGCGAAGAGTCCGAAAGCATTGCAAAGTTGCCGCGTCTTCTGCGTGCGTTTGACATGGGCGCTGATGTTTTTTACAAAAGATTGAGCTTCAATAGTGTCAACTCCGGACTGCTTGTAAGTGAGATTGCCTGACATAGGAGAAGATGGTATCGCGTGGAGACGCGCGCATTATACCAACCCCATCCCTGAAAGGCAAGCCGTATTTGCTCGTGCTTCTCTATTTGTTGGTTATTGGCGTGGGGGCAGGCAGAGAGAGAAGGGGAAAGGTCCTTCGTGCCGGCAAATTGACTCGAACGTGGTGGGCAAAAAGAACCCGGGCGGAGAAAGAACTCCGTCCGGGCGGTCAAGATAGAAGGCAGGGTGATTACTGCTCGACCGGAACCATGCCGGCGTCCTTCATCTGCTGGAGCATCTCGGGGGTGAGCTCGATGGGGTTATCCGTTGTGCCCATGGGCTTGATCTCGTGCAGCTTGATTTTGAAAATGAGCGCTGCATTCGCGCCGAGAGGACCGGGGCCGTGCTCGCCGTATGCGAGTTTAGAGGGGATGTATATTTCCCACTCGGAGCCGACAGGAATCATCTGCAGGGCCTCGGCTACGCCGGGGATGACGCCCACGATGGGGAAGGGCGTCGGGGTCTCGGCTTTGTCGAACACCGTGCCGTCCAGCAGTCTCCCTTCGTAGGTGATGTACATTTGGACGTTCTTGCCGTGCTTGGCCTCGTCGTATTTTTCTCCTTCGGCCGGGGTAAGAACCTTATACTGCAGGCCGCTCTGCGTCGTCTCCACGCCCTCCTTCTTGCCGTTCTCAGCAAAGAAGGCATCGGACTTGGCGAGGTTTTGGGCGGAGAGTTCCTTGTTGCGTGCCGCCAATTTTTCCACAAAGGCGTTCATGCAGGCATGAAGGTCCATTTTGGTGATTTCCGGGTCCACCTTGCCCTTCAATCCATCCTCAAGAGCCTTCATGAAAACGGCGCCGTCAATATCGTCAATGTGCAACGGACCATCGTCAAAAGAGCCTAATTGCTGCCCCGTGTTATAGCCCAGGTAGTAAGATATAACTTTGGTGACGACCTCCGGAGAGGGGGCGGGGGCGGTAGCCTGTTCCGGTGCCGGGGCTTCTGTGGCTGCCGGTTCAGGAGCCGGCGTCGATTGATCCTGCGCAAAGAGCGGAGCCGTCGCGCAGAGACTTAATCCGAGTATCGCGGTGATGCTTTTTTTCATGCTTGTTATTTGGTTGGTGTGGTGATGTCAGAGTTTGAATGTGACATTTTTAGGTGCACCGGCGTCCCACACGGTGACGGCGGTGGTGTAGAGTCGATTGACGGCTGCTTCGCTGGGCAGCTGGTACTCCACGGAATGAGCGTACGTGCCTTCCGGGAATTTGACCGACGGTAAATCTGCGTCTTTTCCGTTGAGTACCTTGGACCGCACATTCTCCATGTCCACCCCTTTTGAAGCCCCTGTGGGCGCGGGGGAGGGGAGGGAGGTGTCCACGTAATAGAATCGCAAAGTATTATTGCCTATTGTATCAATCGTGACTTCCGAGACCTTGATTCCTCCGTTGAGTTTGTAGCTGTGTTTGGTGATGGAGGTTATGCTCATTACATTGATGCAGGCATCGCCTTGCTTACCGATGGAAATTTGCAGCAGGGGCGTATTGGTCTGTTGCTGGTTAGCGGTTTCTTCGCCCTGCGCATGAAAGGCGACTACGGCCACCAGCGCCGGCAGAATCAAGTTCGTTAGCGTTTTCGTCATAAGCGTAGTTGATTTCTACGCTAACAACCCGGGAAAGTCAAGTTCAATCTACGGGCACCGCATTAGAAAATGCGGCTGCCTATTTACGAATTACGATTTCAGGGAATTCGCGCGCTGCGCGCGTTCCGGCGGTGCGCACGCGCAGCGGAAGGGAAGATAGAACCTCTTGTGCCGCGCAGGGGGTCACGCGAAGTCTGCCAACTATCATTGTTCGCTTGTGGGCGAAGCATCGCTGGGCATGCGCCAATCGCCGCGGGGCGAGAGGGAGATGGTGCCCACCTTGGGACCGTCGGGGATGCAGCTGCGTTTGAACTGCTGGGCGTAGAAGCGGGAGAGGAACGTGCGCAGGGTGGACTCAATGACGGCGGGGTCGTAGTCATTGCCCCAGGCATGGCGCGCGAGGGCGAGCAACTTCTGCGGCGAGGCTCCGTACTTGATGAAGTGGTAGAGGAAGAAGTCGTGCAGATCGTAAGGACCCAGCACCTCCTCGGTCTTTTGCTCCATGGTTCCGTCATCCGCCGGCGGGAGGAGCTCCGGGCTGACCGGCGTATCGATGATGTCCAGCAGCACGTCGGCGAGTTCCGGCGAGGAGTTGCGAGCCACGTGGGCAATGAGGCAGCGGATGAGCGTCTTGGGAATGGAGCAGTTCACGGCGTACATGCTCATGTGGTCGCCGTTGTAGGTGGACCAGCCGAGGGCGATTTCCGAGAGGTCGCCGGTGCCCACGACGAGACCGCCGTGCATGTTGGCAAGATTCATGAGCAGCTGGGTGCGCGCGCGCGCCTGCACATTTTCGTAGGTCGTCGTGCGCTGGGAGGGATCGAAACCGAGCATGGAGAACTCAAGCTTGCAGACCTCGCGGATGTCAACCTCGGAGAAAGAGACGCCGAGCAGCTGCGCCATGCGCACGGCGTTGTCGTGCGTGCGTCCCGTGGTGCCGAAGCCCGGCATCGTGACAGCGCGAATGCAGGAAGGAGAAAGCCCCAACATCTCGCAGGCGCGGGAGCAGACGAGCAGCGCGAGCGAGCTGTCCAACCCGCCGGAAACGCCGAGCACGAGGCATCGGGCGCCGGAGTGTTCCATGCGCTTGGCGAGACCCGCCGCCTGGATGTTGAGGATATCCTCACAACGCTCGGCAACCTGCGCGGGCGGCGGAAGGAAGGGGTGCTTGGGCAGGCGGGCGAAGCGCAGGTCGCACTCTGCGGGCAGCGGCTCAAGCCGCACTCGCCGCACCCCGCGCCATTCCTGCGGCAGCCGGTTCTCGTTGTACGAGCTTTCGGACATGCGCGCCGCGCCGAGGCGCTCCACGTCCACATCGGCGCAGGTGAGGGTCATGCTGCGTGAGAAACGCGCGCTTTCGGCGACGATATGACCATTGTCGGCAATGAGGGCGTGACCGCTGTAAACGACATCCTGGGAGCTTTCGCCGACACCGGCGGAGGCGAGGACGTAGGCGCAGAGACAGGTCCCGCTTTGCTGAGCGACGAGTTGGCGGCGGTAGTGGGCCTTGCCTGCCATTTCCGTGCTGGCGCAGGGGTTGAAGATGACGCGCGCGCCGAGCAGGGCGAGTCGCGAGCTGGGCGGCAGCACAGCCCAGAGATCCTCGCAGATCTCTACGCCGAAAGTGAAACCCTCGCCATCCTCGAAAAGGAGGTCGGTGCCGAGGGGAACCTCGCCGAAGCCTTCCATCTGCACCGAGGAAGCGGAAAGCTCGGCGGCGGGACGGAATTGGCGGCGTTCGTAAAATTCGCGGTAGTTGGGCAGGACGCTCTTAGGAACGAGACCGAGGAGTTTTCCGCCCTGCAACACAGCGGCTACATTGTACAGACCCTCGCGGACGACGAGAGGGATGGTGGTGATAAGCACACAGGAGAGCTCCGCTGTCGCTGCAGCAAGTTCGCGCAGACCCGCGAGCGCCGCCTTCTGCAGGGAGGGACGGAAGAAGAGGTCGCCGCAGGTGTAGCCGGTGAGGCTGAGCTCCGGGAAGAGCACGGCGTGCGCGCCTTGGGCGGCGGCATCGTGCGCGCCGTCGATGAGGAGTTTCGTGTTGCCCGGGACGTCCGCCACGCGGATGTGCGGGATGACGGCGGCGAGTCTGTAGTAACCGAGGGAAGCCATGGAAGCGGTGGGTGGAGTTAGTAGCTGCGTGCCCAGAGGACGCGGCGCGTGGTGGGTCGACCCGTAAGGATGCAGGGAGCGGACGGACCCTCTCCCATCTCGCCCAGAGGAATGCAGCGGATGGAGATGCGCAGGCTCTTGCCCAGCTCTTCCTCCTGCTCCGGCGTGCCGTCCCAGGGACAGAGCAGCCAGTCGGCGTCCCCCTCGCCGCCGAAGTTCTTCTTGAACTCTTCCAGGTCGCTGCACGGGCGGATGTGCGCATCGCGGAAGGAGCGCTGGCGCTCCAGCAGCGCGTCCTGAATTTCCTCCAGCAGCTGCACGGCGCCGGTCAGGAAATCTGCCTCCGGGATGAAGATCTTATCCGTGCCGGGGTGATCCCGCCGCGCGAGACACACGCTTCCCTTTTCGAGATCCTTCGGACCGATTTCGAGGCGCACAGGCACGCCCTTCTTGATCCACTCCCATTTCTTTGTGCCTCCGTTCAGGTCCCTCTCGTCCACCTCAACGCGCAGCGGCATACCGTGAAATTGCTGTGCGGCGAGCTTCTGCGCCAGCTCCCGGCAGTGCGCCAGAATGCTCTCCCGACTCTCCGGCTTCGGCGTCACCGGGATGATGACCACCTGCAGCGGCGCCACGCGCGGCGGACACACGAGACCATCATCATCCGCGTGCGCCATGATGAGCGTGCCGATCATGCGGGTGGAGACGCCCCAGGAAGTGGTCCAGGCGAACTGCCTCTCGTTGTCGCGTCCGGCAAAGACAATGTTCTGAGCCTTGGCAAAATTCTGACCGAGGAAGTGGGAGGTGCCGGCCTGAATCGCCTTGCGGTCCTGCACCATGGCTTCCACCGTGTAGGTGCGCACTGCCCCCGGGAAGCGCTCGTGCTCGGTCTTTTCTCCCGGGATGGAAGCGATGGCGAGGACGTCGCGCTGGAAGTCCTCGTAAACTTTGTGCATGGTCGCCGTTTCCTGTTCGGCCTCCTCGCGCGTTTCGTGGGCGGTGTGTCCCTCCTGCCAGAGGAACTCCGTCGTGCGCAGAAAAATGCGCGGACGCATCTCCCAGCGCATCACGTTGCACCATTGGTTCACCTTGAAGGGCAGGTCGCGGTAAGATTCCAGCCAGCGCGAGAATGCCGCGCCAATCACAGTCTCCGACGTCGGGCGGATGACATATTTGTCCGTCAGCTCGCCGGAGGGGATCATGCGCGTTTTCCCGGTTTCGGCGTCCTTTTTAGCCTCGAGCCGGTGGTGGGTGACCACGGCGCACTCCGTGGCGAAACCCTCGGCGTGTTCTGCTTCCTTCTCGAGGTAGCTGATGGGAATGAGCAAGGGGAAGTAGGCGTTTTTGTGTCCCGTGCGCTTGAATTCTGCGTCCAGCTGCTGCTGGATCAGCTCCCAAATTGCGTAGCCCCACGGCTTAATCACCATACAACCGCGTACCTCCGAGTTTTCCGCCATATCCGCCGCCTTGATAACCTGCTGGTACCACTCCGGAAAATCCTGCGCGCGCGTGGGCGTTATTGCATTCTGCTGTGCCATGAGCTGATATTAGTTGGATTCCCGCAAATGTCAAACCTTTTCCATGCCGCTACGCGGAACGAAAAGAAAAGCGCCGCGTCTTCGCTCGGAATGTCGTAGCCCCAATTTTTTATCGCGAAATCGTTACTTTTTCCCACCATGAGTTGCTCATCTCTTTCCCAATGAGAATATCCGGAGGTAATTCGTAATTGTTTAGTCGATAATTATTTGACCCGTCGATGATTGGAAATAACCCAATTCGGCATATCGTTCTTTTGCTATCTGCTTTTGTTATAAAAAGTCCATTCTCAAAGAAATGTGAAATTTTTGCTTGCACTTCTCATTGGGAAAGAGGTATACTGTTGGAATCGTAGAAGAAGTTGTACTCTGTCATGTAGGCAGAGCTTCGAATTCGACGGTCACTTCATTTCTTTATCCTATCAAGCAATGAAACTGCATCTTCCTTCGGGTCTTCGCAAGGCTCTCCTGGCTTGCCTTGCCGCGGTAGCTCTGCCCGCTGCCTCCATCCCCACCACCATCGCCTCCGCCTCAGGCATCGCCGCGGTGTTCCTCATCGCGAGCCAGAGGGCGAGTGCGGAATTCTCGGGACCAAGTGATGTGCAGGAGTACACAAAAGCATCGGAACAACAGTTTGATGCCAATAGCAGTGTTGAAGTAGATTGTACGACCGCTGAAGGGGTACAGGATAGTTATTGGACCAACAAACTGCCGAAATCAGGGGAGGAGTTGGACTTGGATCAGTTGAATCTGAAGATAAACTTTAGCGGCATTGCAGATACAACAGAGATCAAGCTTGGTGGGGGTAGTGGAGCATCAAACACGAAATTTGACGGCCTAAAGTCGCTGTGGTTGACAGGACAGGGCATTGTGCAGGATACGGGAGCTTTTGGAACGAAGGGACCGAAGGAGTTGTATGTTAACGGTGTTCAGTTGAACTTTGGGATATGGAATGGTAACAGTTCGGGTTACGATGCTTTGGAGACGGACTTCATCATCGGTACTGGAACCTGTTCCAAAATTTTTGACGATGACGGTAGAGCTCACCCCAACGCCGCGCAAAATGCTGTCCTGAAGGTGGGAGACGATGGTGGCAACCTTTGGGTAAAAACTAGCGGAAAGTTAACCTTGCAAGAGGATGCCAGAGTGACAACGTTTGGCGCTAACTGCGGTTTCCAGTTCAAAGGGGGTGTAACTGGGGCTTATACGCTCACGGTGTCAACGATATCCGGATCAACTGCTTCCGGACGCGTTGTGTTCGGGGAAACGAGCGGCACAGACCACACTAGCAGCTTAACGAAATTGATCGTGGCAGAAGATGCCAAAGTTGAATTACAGAATGGTTCACTTACGCTGAGTAACGGACTGACGCTGGAAGCGGAATCTCAGTTCATCCTAACGGGCGGGACGCTGACAGCAGGAGCGATTACGGTGAGTTCCGGCGATTCGTCCGTTATTGAAATAGTCTATGGGAATTCTGCAAAGCTGGACTTTTCCGAAATTACGGGAGGCAAGCTGACGATTAACCTGAGTGGGTTCTCCACCGGTGAGTTTGATATATTCGGCGATACTCAATTTAGTACGTGGCTTTCCTCTCACAAAGAAGATTGGAGCGAGAGCCTGACGTTTACGGGAGTGAGCGACGGGTTCACAGCGTCACTTATCACTGATGAGGGGGGCAAAAACGGCTGGCTTAGTATTAAATCCGATAACCAACCGGATGACTTTACCAATATCGTCTATGACAAGGTAGCCACGAACACTGGTGGAGCGAGCGTGGAGGGCAATACAAACATCGACATAAACAGCGCTTTGGCGGCAATCACAATTTCCACCCCAGAAAGCGTCAACCTACGCCTCAATGGCACGGGCTCGAATGGTTCGGAGTCAGCTAACGCAACAGAAGTGAAACTCGGCAGCTCGGGTCTGCTGGAAGGGCTACTTTCTCTTTACCTCACGGGCAACGCTGAATTCCAAGAAAGAGGAAGCTTCGGTAACAAGGGGCCAAAGACAATTTACATAAAGGGAGCTCAGTTGAACTTCGGACCGTGGAATGACAATGAAAACAATGTAGATAATCTCGAGAGTGACTTCGTCATAGGAGCAAGCGGAGTGCACAGGTATAACCAAAAACACTTTACAGGTCTCTCAATGACCGCTCTGTCTTTCAATAAAAGCGTGACGACGACAGGGAACCTCACTCTCATGGAGGATTCGGGAATTTCTTTCCTGCAGGATGGAACAGCGGTTGGTTCCTTCTCGATCGGGAGTTTGAAGGCAGAAAATTACTCCCTGTCCGTCACAGGGGACACTTCAGGAAGCCAATTGAAGGATGGAACGCGTACGTTCACTATTACGAAAGGCGGCAAAGCTAAGAGCATCACGGTGGCTACAGGTCTTGTCCTGTCGCTGACGACGGGTGAAACTTTGGAATTGGGAGAAGGCGGCACAATCTCCGGGACCTTGAATGGTGATGGGAACGCGGGATTGAAGGTCTCCTCCGGCACGCTGGAGGTGGCGACGCTGAGCGGAAAGTTCAAGGATCTTACCCTTGGAGCCACTTCCACCCTTGATGTGAAGTCCACCCTTGATGTGAAGTCCGGCAACCTGGAGCTCACGGGGGCGTTAAGTTTTGAAACAGGGAGCAAGATCAAGCTCAATGCGAATGGGCAGCAGATTACGCTCACCGAAACTGCGTTGCAGGGCATCGAAGGTAAAGTGCTTTCTATTGTGTTGACCTCGGACTTCATGGGTGATGGGGCATCCAACACTATCAAGCTCTTCACCCATTGGAACGAGGATTGGGACAAATTCTTCACGTTCTCCGTAGCGGATGATAGTGTCGGCACGTACAAGAACCTTCATGTCGATGGGGGTAACCTTGTTTGGGGAGAGATAGATCAGGATTGGACCTGGGATATGGGCGCAGGGACGTGGAGTTCAGCGAGTTTCGATGGGAAAGAGCAGGAGAGTGCGAGCCACGACATTACCTTCTCCGCCACAGGAGCCACATCAAACGTGGATATCACGGTGTCTGGGGCGGTGAGTGCGCAGAACATCACGGTATCGGATGGTGCGAAATATACCTTCCAGGGCGGAACGAGTATTACCGCGACCGGGACGCTGGATATTGGCACCGGCGCAGAGGTGAAGGTAGATATGAATATGACTGTGGTCGGCAAGACAACGCTGGCAGGGAAACTGACGCTCGACCAACACCAATATACCTTTACGGAAGAGATCAGCGGTGGGACTACAGGGGAGCTGAAGGCGATTGGTAGAGGGGGTGATGTTGCGACCTGTATTATCACCTTGAACAAGGGCGGCGAGTTAAAGAGCATGGATTTGGGATGGGGCGTAACCCTGAACCTCGGAGCGGATTTGATTCTTCACGATTGGCTTTTCAATCGAGATGATAATGAGAACAAATTCCTCAAAATCGCAAACGTTAGTACAGGAGGTCCGGTGAACCTCGTGTTGGATTTTACCAGCGACAAAGAAATTTCTTGGCATCGCCACGACTTGGGCAATGGCAAAGGTTCGTTGCAGTTTGACAACGTTGGCTTGGAAAAGAAAGGTTCCAATAACCTTACACTCAAAGAGTATGAGGAAAGCTCTGTCGGCACCCACTGGAAGATCCAGAACCTGAAGGTGACAGCCGGAGCGTTGAAGATTGACGACAGTGAATTCACCGTTGTGGACAAACTGAGTGGAGCGTCTTCTGCCAGCCTCGAGTTGCTCGAGGGCGCCGGACTCATCCTGACGGGTGGAACGGATGCAACCGGATTCCAAGGCACGATCACGATGGGTAACAATACGTCCATCGCTTTGGGTTCCGGGGCAAAGATGAAGGCAGGCACACTCGCTCTCGGTACCAGCACAGGGACGATTAAACTTACTGTCGGGAACAACTTCGATGGCGGCTTCCTCGACATCACGGCTCTGACGATTGACGGCACCGGCGAGCTGAAGATCGTTCTGACGGACTGGAGTGATGAGTGGGTGTCGCAGCATGCCGATGGATTGACACTCTTCACCGGTGGTTATAGTGCTTGGCTTTCGTCTATCAAGGACAGGATTACCTTCTGGGGTGGAGCTGATGGGGCGAATGACCTGAAAGATCAGGTTCAGCTCGATGAGAATGGCAAACTGATATGGGAAAAAGCGCCCACGCCGCTCAGTGATGATTTGTATTGGGGCGGAGGAGACGGAGAGACAGGGAATCTGACGTGGGGTGGAGACGAGGGAGTCCAGTTCGGCACGACTGAGGAGGGCGGTGAGTCGAAGGACTGGTCGAATGGTCAAAATGTGCATTTTGTGGATAGTGACGGCGGGGAACCACATACGGTGACGCTTGGGGCGAACATTCAGACCAAGGATATGTCGATCGGTGGCGGTGTGGCGACTTGGAATTTTGTACCCACAGGCACTGAGACTCTCACGGTGGGTGGAGACCTCATGGTGTCGGATGGAGCAACGGCGACATTCACTACGAACGTGACGGTGAGCGGTGCGTTAACGCTGGCAGGAAGCGGAACCGCTGCGGAGTTCAGCACCGGCACGGTGAGTTTCGGCTCTGTGACGGGTGTTGGTAACCTGACGCTCGGGAATGGCGGCACGGTGACCGGGGCGATGAACGGCACTGACACGGGGCTGACTGTCACGCTCGGCGGGGACTTGACCGTTGGGTCGATGACCGGGACGCTGAGCTTCTCGGCGAAGGGGTCTGAGGAAGAAACTACGTATTGGGTGAAATCCGAGGGAACAGATCTGGACGCAACCAAGGTGACGTTTGGCGCGGGCACAGGGCTGGGTAAGACAGGAACCGGGGAGCTGACTTTGACCGGTGACAACACAGAGACGCCATGGGAGGGAGGTTTGAAGGTGAGTGGGGGTAAAGCGTCTTTGGGTAATGCCGCCAATCTCGCCATCAATGGAGATGTGACAGTAGAGCAAGATGCTCTGCTGGAAGTCAAAGGAACAGGCAAGAGTCTGACAGTGGGTGGTAATTTCAAATTCGTGGGCGGAGAACTTGATGAAAATTATAACAACACGAAGGGGCTCAACTTGGACGGTAGCGCCTCGCTCACAGTGGAGGGTGAATTCAGCGGTAGTGGGAAGCTCGGGGTGTACGGTACGCTCACTCTGAAAAAAGGAGGAACATTGGCAGGCGTGTTGCGTTCCGGCTGGGGAGCAAACATCGCGCTTGGCGCTGACCTCATCGTGGACGATATGGAGAATGGTGGGGGGAGCGGACGCACCTTCAGCCGATCCGAGGATGCAAGTGCGTCGACCGTGTACATCCTGAGGAAGATTGATGCGGGACAGGAGGCGGTAGAAGGGAGCGATTTTATGCAAAATTTTAAAACGGGCGCCGAATATGGGGAAAACGTGGGTTACGGCATAACGGGCAACGGGACTCTTACATTTACCGAGGAGACAACCATTGCGGAAAGCTTTAAAATAGCGGGGGGAACAGTGAAGCTTGACGGAGATTCTACTCATCAAGGTCTCAACTTTACCTTTGAAAAGCAAATCGTGGGAGACGGTTCGCTGCTTGTTGTCAATGCTGCGACAACCGCTGATGCGGAAAGTGATGAAGACGGTTCTCATTGGGTTAACCTGAAAGGAGGGGCTGATATGAGGGGGGAGTTGACGATGAGTCTTTATGGGGCAAAGGTAGCCTTGGGGGCGAACGCAAAATTCGGCGGATTGACAACGGACGGCGATAATACGGCCTATGATCGGGGGCGTACTATCAAAAAATCCGCTGATACTCAAGATGCTGTTAACCTCACCGTCGATGTAGCAGAGTCGGCCACAAAAGATTTCAAATTCTCGCTGAATATACTGGACGGGGTTAACCTTGTCAAGTCCGGCAAGGGTACGCAGCGCATCAACGGTCTCACAATGGCAGGAGCGTTGACGGTAAGCGCGGGACAAATGGAGCTCTATGGCGATAGTTCTATCTCCGGGAGTGTCACATTGAACGGCGGCGTGTTGGAGGTTTCTTCAACTGAAACAAGCACGATAACGGGTGGGTTGACGGCTGCGGCAGGAACCCTGAAGGTGACGGGAGGGAAGTTGAAACTCGACGAGTTCACAGGCGAGCTGACAGAACTCACGTTGGGGGCGAATGCAAACTTGGAGGTAAACAGTGGAACGTTGAAGGGTACGACGCTGCATGCGGCGAACGGTGGTATGCTGACGCTCACCATGACGCAAGACGGTGGGAATCTGGACTTCACGAGCTTAGTGTTGGATGCGGACGGCAAACTCAGCATTACGCTGACGGGATACGACGTTTGGGATCAGGATGGAAGCAAGACGACGTACCAGCTCTTTAATTCAGATCACTTTAGAACGCTGTGGGATGCTCTCGACACTCAGGGGAAGGAGTGGGATGATTTCTTCAATATCTATGTAAATGGGAAAAATCTCAGAGGCCTCAAATTGAGCGAGACCGGTCAACTGAGCTGGACGGCTGTCGAGCCGATAGTGCATAATACAAGTGAGTGGGACAGCTTTTTGAAGTCGTCTGACAACGCGAAAGGCAAAACTGTCATCATTCAACAGACCGAGGTGCTCTATTTCCCCGATCCCAATGTAGAGGGGGCTGATGTAACCGTTGAGGCTGACGTGGTGTTGATGACAGATCTGTCGATCAACAATGGGTTCTCCGACCGAACAAATCCCTACGTATTCAACGGCAAATTCTCGACGGCTGAGGACGCTGAAAGTAGCGACTTCAAGATGGTCGAGGGGACGATTCATGGTCAGCATTGGAAATTCACAGGAGACATGAGCGGGTGGAAAGGGAATTTCCTGATCACGGCAGGAAGCGGAGGCAATGTGTTGGAATTCTCCGGGGAAAACTTCCGATCGTTTACAGGCAATATCACGCTTACGACTACCAATGCCAGCACACTTCTCGTCGATGGTGTGGAGCTCAAAGCCGGTACCGTTACGGCCGGTGCGCTGGAACTCAAGGGAGTCGTCACCTTCAGTGGAAGTTCGGTCACCATTTCCGGCGAGACGACGGTGAACGATGGCGCTTCGCTCACGCTGGGCGAGAACACGCAAATGACTTGGGGCAGTGTCAAGGCATCGGAAGAAGAAACTACGTACAACAAGCTCACTTCCCTCACTCTGAACAATGGTTCATTGCTGAAGCTTGGCGGCGCGAATCCCTTGTCTATTACGACGCTTACCTTGAACACCAACTGCGATGCCACATTGGGCGTGTCGGGCACCGTGAAATTGGACATCGGGAGCATTGTGGTGAGCGATGGTCATACACTGACCATTGACCTAACGGGGTTGGATTGGTCAGGAAGTACCACCTACGAGCTGTTTACCGGAGGCAATAAAAACTTCACCTCTCTGGTGCAGTCCGGCAGGCTCGTCTTTACCGGGTACGATCAGGAAGCGTTCAAACTGGAGCTGAATGCCGATGGCACGCTGACCCTCTCTTCGCTCGCCGGAGAGTACGTCTACGAAGACACAAACGAGCTGATCTGGGACACGAGTACGAGTACCGGCACCGGGTGGAAGGACGATAAGACATTCGAGAACAAAGCTTCTGTGAAGTTTGCGGCAGCAGACGGGGATCATAGCGTGAAGGTAGGCGGCGTTGTAGAGGCTCTTTCGCTTACTATCGAGGGAGCGGCCACCTACAACGTCACCGGAAAGGACGATGACGCCACGCTCAGCATCACGAATTCCTTCGGTTCCTCTGCGGAAAGCTCCTTCGTCGTGGGTCAGAACGTCACGGTTTCCATTCAAGGCTATGCAGGCCAAGGAACCTTGGGCTTGGACGGAGGAACTGTCGAATTAAAGGATGCTGCCGCGACGGTGAAGAAATTGGACGTGACGGAGAATGGAGGCACCCTGAAGCTCGCTTCCGGTTCCACGACGACGTTCGAGAGCGTGACCGGTGAGAGCGGCGCCCTCACGGTGGACGGCACCGGCAACGTGACGCTCAAGTTTGCCAACACCGGCACGCTTGGGAGTTTGACGCAAAAGGCGGAGACGGAAGGGCTCACCGTAAACGTCGAACTTGCAGAGTCCACGACCTTGAAGGTGAAGGGGGCAAGTAGCATTGATGGTGAAGTGAAATTCAATCCTGACGCAACATTGACTCTTGGAGGTGCGTTCACTGCCAAGAAGGGTATCTCCGGCGGTGAGTGGAACGGAAGCAAGACTGGCTCCAATTACACCATACTGTCTGAAGCTTCTGAGACGATTGACTTCACGATCTGCGAGGGGATGGTTGGAACGGAAGGGGTTGAACGCAGAGGAGAGACGCTGCTCTGGGGAGGTTTGAAACTGGGTGATAGCTCTCATCGCATCAATTTGGTAAAGAAAGGAAACTATCACCAAAGCATTGCTCAAGGGGATATCTCGATTTCGGGCGATGTCAACATTCAAGCCGGTGTGCTGCGTCTCACCTTGTCAAACAATGCTCAAATTGACGGCAAGGTGTATGGAGATGGCAACCTTTACCTTCTTGATACAACCTTGACCATTAACGGAGAAGGTAGCGACATTGCCAGTATTCGTTTCTCTAATGATGGGAAGACGAACACTCTGAAGTTGAAGAACGACATCGTGGTTGGGGAGATTGGTTTCTGCCTGTATAGCAATGCAACTGCGGCAGATCCCGGTTCAGGCTCAGGAACAATCGAAAATGCAAATGCGTCTCCGGAAAACAGCATCGTGTACGTTTTGATGTCCAAGGTGGGTGATACTGGCTCGGCCACTCTGGACAATTTCTACGCTCAGTACAAAATGAGCAGTGGAGTGACTATCGGGAGCAATGTCGGTATCGGTGTGAAGGTAGCCAGCAGCGATACGAAGACCTTCACGGAAGGCGGGGCAGTCACGCAGGCGTTCAAGGTGACGGGCGGCGGGACGTTGGAATTGCAAGGCAGCACTACTGCGTACAGCTTCGGCGGATTTGTGTTGGATGGCAGCAAGCTGAAGCTCTCCGGCAGCCAGCAGATCACCCTCGGTTCCTCGTTCAGCTGGACGGAAGGCGCCTCGATTGACGTGAGCAGTACGGCGGGAGAAGGTTTGGGAATTGACCTTTCAGGCGTGACGAGCCTCAGTGGTAAACTCACCATCACCCTGGACAAAGCCTTCTTGGACGGGCTCAACGCAGAGGACAACAGTTACAAGTTCTTCACTTGGGGAGAAGGCTATGACTTCTCGGGCAACTTTAACGTAACGGTCGCGAATGACGACGGCACGTACAGCAACCTCACGCTGACCTCTGACGGGACACTGACATGGGGAGAGACTGAAGAACCCACGTTGGATACCTACACATGGAGAGGGGAGACAGGGAGCGTGACGTTGGGCGACAGCATCAGCGGTGGGAAAGCTCTTGGTTGGGATACAGACTCCGGCGATGTGAACGCGAGCAAGGACGTCGTCTTGCAAGGGGAGAGCGATACGGGTACAGTTGATGTCACCGTTTCCGGCGATACCGATAATAAAGTTAGTGTTAACTCCCTGACGGTTGGGAAGGTAGACGACGACTCAACGACGTACACCTTCAAGGGCAACGGGCAAACACTTGTCGTGTACGGCACGTTGACGCTCAATGACGCCACCACGTTTGAAGTGACGACGGAGGTGAAGGGTGCGCTGGAAGGTTCGGCGGATCTGACCGTGAAGGGGGACATGACGCTCGACAAGGCTCTCGATGGAACGTCCTTCACCGGCGGCATCACGCTGGATGGCGGTACGCTCAACCTGACGGGGGATAACACACTGGGCACCGACAAGAAACTCACGCTCGGCGAGAACGGCGGCACGCTAAACGGCTCCATCACGGCCGAACTTGACAACTCAGGGAACGCCGAGGCGACACTCACCCTCGGCAAGGGCGACCAAACTCTCTCCGGTTCGACCGCGGGCGTGGTGGACGTGGGCGGAACGCTCACGGGCGACACTCTCACGGTGGGTGGGTTGACCGGCAGCGGTACGGTCGGAGGCTCTATCACGGTGAGCGGAACCGGCGGCACGTTTGAGGGAACGGTAGCCGATTCGCTGGCGCTCACTGTCCAGAGCGGCACGCAGGGCTTCAGCAACTCTGTTACTCTCTCGAGCGTTACTCTCTCCGGCGGCACGTTGCAACTCGCCGCGGGCGGGACGGTGAAACAACTGACCGTTGGTGTCGGTGATTCCGGCACCGTTGAAATGGGTGGAGACTTGAGCTTCGGTGATTTTGGGGCAGGCGATTGGCCTCGAGATGGAGTTACACCTGCGGAGAAGATCACCATCAAGCAGACCTCGGGTGGTGAGGAGACCAAAGATGCTCTTACGCTGACCCTGACTCCGACCGCGAACAAGTTTGCATGGACGAGTGAATTCACCCTCGGCGAGAAAAACGCGAGGATCAACCTCAAGAAGGCCGGCAGTAAAGTGCAGGTTATCGGCGCAGGAACGGTTACAATCCATGGCGATGTAGAGGTCGAGGAAGGAGCCCTCCGTTTCACCGGAGCCACAAATTCTACGATTGATGGTTCTCTTTCCGGAGCCGGAACGCTGGATCTCGCAGGTGGGACGAACCTCACCATCACCGGTGCGAACGGAAGTGTTGGCAGCATTAAGACGCTGCAAATAACTATGACCTCAAGTGCTAGTCCCACACTGAACCTTGGCGGGGATCTTACGTTCAATTCCCTTACTCAAATCAGCAAGGGCACGCTCACCCTGAACCGCGCGGACGTCTCCGGCGCGCCGGAGACGGTGTACCTGCTGTGGGACAGCACGGGTCAGGATAGTTCGCTGGACTGGGCTACATACACGGGCAAATATGCGGGAGTGACCTTCAATGCTAACACCGGCTATGGCATTGCGGGTGATCTGACGATCAGTGACGACGCGACCATGGATAAGGACTTCAAGGTGGCGGCCGGGACGATGACGTTCAAAGGAGCGGCGACGCTCAGCAAGGCGATAGAAATCGGGGACAACGCTACGGTGAACTTCGATGAAGGAGTCACCGGCTCTCTCACGAAGCTCACGCTGGGCGCCGGTTCGACGGTGCATATCGGCGGCGAGGGAGAGCAGTCGTTAGGTATCACGAGCGGACTCACTTGGGGTGAGGGAGCTACGCTGGACATCGATTCACAGCTCACGATCAACCTCACGGATGCGACGCTGACGAAGCCCACAGATGGTAACCTGCTCACGATCGACCTCTCCTCGGAGATGCTGGATAAACTCCGCAGTGGCAACTGGCAGCTCTTCAGTGGCTGGGGGGATGTCACGAATTGGAAGGATTATTTCACGTTCACTATCAATGGGCAAACGGTGAATGAAGACAGGTACGGTAACTTCGGACTGAATAATGAAGGAAAACTCACGTGGGAGGCGCCGGAGAACCCCGACCTTTACTGGACAGGTGAGGAGGGCGGCGGCACGTTGACTTGGGGTGGCGAAAACATGAAATGGAGTACATCATCGGGTGAGGATCCGAGTGTGGTTTGGCCGGAAGATGCCGCCGGGGTGGACGTCCACGTAGCGGGAACGCCAGAGTCGGATTACACGGTGCAGATGACGGAAGATGTGACGGCGAACAGCGTGGAGTTCGACGGAGGTGATTACACCTTCCAAGGCGATGGCAGTACGCTCGAGACAAAAGGAGGCCTCACGGTGGGGAAGGACAAGAAGACGACCGTTGACTTCGGCGACAAGCAGCTGAATGTCGGCGGCAACCTGACCTTGGGCAGCGGAAGCAGCGTGACGACGGACGGTAAGTTGAATGTGACGGGGGATGTGAACGTGGGCAGCGGTACGCTGACGGCGAACGGCGGCGGCACGTGGGGCAGCGCGCAACTAGGTTCCGGCGGCAACCTGAGCATGAAGGACACCGAGGTGAAGGGCGCGCTGAGCGTGGAAGGCGGGAATCTGACGGTGGGCGGAAAGAAGAGTACGCTGGGGTCGGTGAGCGGTACGCTCACCGAGCTCGAGATCACGGAGGACGGCAGCTTGACCGTGCAGGGCGGAAATGGCTTGGCAGCAGGCTCCTTCAAATGGGGTGCGGACAGCACGCTGAGCCTCGGGAGCGACTTTACCGGCACGCTGGACTTCGACAGCATGGACGGCAACAGTGGAGATCTCACCCTCGACTTCAGCAGCGAGTTCCTGGAGAAATTCAAGAACGGCGGTCAGTTGTTTGCTGATGTGGAGGGCTTCAGCGATGGTTGGAACAACTTTAAGTTCACCGTCGATGGCAAGGATCCGGGCGATTCCTACGGCGACCTGACGGTCGATGAAAGCGGCTGCCTGACATGGACTAAATCCGATACACCGTCTCCGGAGGGTGATACATACGTCAGTTCCAAGGATAACGATAGGGACGAACCCACGAAATGGGAGAGCGGCGATAAGAACATCTACGACAGCGTGGGCGACTATGGACAGGTCATCGTGGACAGCAACACGAACATCGACTTCTCGGAAGGAGACAAGGATAGGGCAGTGGGAGACTGGGAAGCTGACGGCTTGACGGTGCACAATCTGAGCGGTAACAACGCGAATGCCACATTGACCATTACCGGTGGTGGAGATAACGATATGGTGACCCTCAAGAATACCGGCAAGGAAAAAGAAATGACGTATTCCGGCGGGATCACCGTGAAAGAAGCTGAGTTGCACATCAACCACGAGGATGCTGGATCGAAGACGGTGATGGGCGGGAAACTCGACCTCAGAGAGGGACAGGGTCTCTACATGGATCAAGGCACTCTTGAGCTGCAAAATGAGGAGAACCTGCTCACCGACGTGACCTTCACCGGCGATGCCGGCAACACTCAGCTCGTGGTGAACGGAGGGTCCGCTACGGTCTCCGGAGACATCTCAGTAGAAGGTGATGCGGTGGGGGATAGCGACGGTGCGTCCAACAACGTGAAACTTAATGATCTTGGCGTGCTGCAACTCGTGGGCGGGGATACGAAAGAAGAAGCTACGACAGTCGGCGCTGGTGTGGCGATTGGCGCGGATATGCCCTTCCTCTCCGACGTGAACGGTGTTGTAGAAGTGAAGGGAAATGTCAAGATGGAAAAAGGGAGTAAGCTGAACAACGTCTTGCTCATGCTGGATGGAGAAGGTACGGTGTTGGAGGTCGGCGCTGAGTCTGTAACTGCGCACAGCCTTGCGGTCGAAGGTGATGCAGTTCCTACTGCGGATGGAGGCGGGGAGGCTGGGCCGACGAACGGCACCCTCTGCGGTCTCATTATGAATGACGGTACGATCACAGGTACCGGAGATTACGAGTTCCTGTTGTACGGAGGCAGCTTCTCTACCAACGGAGGAGATCTCAGCGGGTACAATGGCACGATGACGTTTAAGGGTATCGGAATATTCTGTCAGGTGTTCACGCGCATGAAAGGAGGTGAGAACTGGAACGTGACCATGGAGAGCGGAGCGCAGGTGCTCTTCGACGTGGTGAACGAGAGCGGCATGAATGAGGGTTGGCAGATGGGTGACGTGAACATGGAAGACGGTTCGCATACGACCTTTGTCTTCACGTTCAATACTGCCAATGCAGGCATGAAGTTCCAGGATTTCAACCTGGCGAAGAATGCTGATATCACGTTCCGTGTCGATAGCGGCTCGGCGCCCACTTCTAAGAAGTTCGTGATAGGAACATATGCCGACGGCAGTGTTAACCTGAATGCTGTGGAAGTCGATGAGGTCGCGGGAGACTCGGAATTGGAGACGCGAGTGGCAGCCTCCGAACTTGACTCTGCAACCAGCCGCAAGCTGGATCGGAGTCAGCTCGTGGGCGGCGCTTGGTTGCACGTGAAGGAAGCGACTCTTAAGGCGGAAGGTGGTGAGATTTATCTGGATTTGACGGAGTCTGACACGAACTCCCTTGCCGAGGCTGTGCAGGGTACCCATCAGAACGCCGTTGAGGGAGCGAAGGCTCTCTGGGAGCTTACCGGCTTTAATCCCAAAGCGGCAGAAGCTATCAACAACCCGAATTCCGATACCAACAAGCTGCGGAACGAGGCTCAGAGGCTCTTGAGCTCCGGCAACAATGCCGACCTTGCCAAGATGCTCGCTGCGGCGTCCGGCGCAGCCTACACCGGCTACAGCGCTGCCCTCGGCGAGGATATGCACCGCCAGCTTACCGTAATCCGCAATCGCACGACCTCCATGGGCGATGAAGCGGCACAGGCTGCCACGGATGACGATATGCCCTACTGGCACGCATGGGTCAACGCAGAGAGCTCCTTCCGCGAGCTGGATGCAGATGGTCTTGCGCCCGGCTACCGCCTCAATGGCTGGGGCGGCACACTCGGCGTGGATGCCGATATCTCGCGCAACACGACGGTCGGTCTCGCTCTCACGGCCATGTACAACGACCTCAAATGCACCGGGGCGGACAGCATCAGCGGCGATATGGATACCATGTACGCCACGGCGTTTGTGCGTTACATGAGCGGTCGCTGGATGCACACTCTCGTGCTCAGCGAAGGTACGGCCGACTTCAAGACGCACCGCACGGTGATGACCGGCAGCGGCAACTACACGGCGGATGCCGATACAAATGGCTACGCTCTGGGCGCCCTCTACGAATTAGGCTATACCACCCTGCTGCAGAAGGATGCGCGCAGTGTGATGCAGTACGTCATCAACGCGGAAGTCCGCTACAACAAGATCGACGGCTTCATGGAGAGCGGCAGCGACGCCGGCCTCAGCGTGGAGGATATGGACAGCACAACTCTCACCTTCGGCGCCGGCGCTCGCTTCCAGTCGCTGATCGGTGAGAATGTCTATAACCGCAGCGCCCTCTTCGAGTCGCGTCTCCTCGTTAAGGTCGATGCCGGCGACCGCCGCGGCGAAGCCGCTACGCGCTTCATCAATGGCTCCTACGTCACCAACATGGTCGGTGCAGAGGTCGGCGTTGTGGGCGTGGAGATAGGCGCCGGCATCACCATCCCGCTCGGCGGGGGGCTCTCCGGTGGCTCCTTCTTCATGGACGGCAGCGTGGAGTTCCGCCAAGGCTGGACCAGTTTCGACGCCACAACGGGCTTTAGAATCAGCTTCTAATCGAAGCTGATTCTAAAGCATTTACGAATTACGATTTCGGGGAATTCGCGCGCTGCGCGCGTTCCACCGGTGCGAATGCGCAGCGGAATTTCCGGGATCGTTGCGTGGGTGAGGGGTAGCGGGAGTGATGGGAGCTACGCTGTCTTGCGGGACGATGCGCGGATGAATTGCCACGTGTTGAAGATGTGTTGGCAAAGGAGGTGCAGGGTGGGGCCCAGAAAGACGAGCGGGGAGCAGTAGCAGAGTCCGATGTAGATGCCGACGATCGTGTTCTTCTGTCCGAGACATTGACCGACTTCGCAGGCGTAATTTTTACCGCCGATCAGGCGTCCGATGGTAAAGCCGAGAGTACAGAGGACGGCTGCCAGGATGAAGTAGGGCAGGAGTTGGGCTGTGTCAGCGCCGGTTTGAACGATGCGGGTCACGCCGGTGGCAGCCACGAGTACCATGCTGAGCATCCAAAGGCAGAAGGAGAGATCACTCAACTTACGGCTGATGGTTTTACTTGCCGGCAGGAGCCAACGCAGCAGCACGGCGACGACGCACGGGAGAATCAGCATCACGAGAACTTGGTCCAGCACGACGTGAAAAATCTGAAGCCGCGATAAGGTGAGACCGATGCGGGGAGTGATGGTGAATGGGGCGAGCAGGGGAATGGCGATGGCGGCCATCACGCTGTTGAACAGCAGAGCGACGGCGGCGAATTCAGACTTCCCGCCCAACAGGTGGACGACAACGGGGCTGCTGGCCGCCGCACCGGTGATGCTCGCAAGGAAAGCAGCTTCCGCCAGATTTTCATAACCCGCCAGGTGCAGAATGCTCCATGGCACAATCCCTATACAGAGGTTGGCGACGAGGAGAAAGAAATGTTCGCGACGCGGGCGCAAACGAGTCGTTTCCATGCCGGTGAGCGTGATGGTGAGCATGATCCCCACGAAGTAGGGAATCAGCCACGAATACGCCTGCAAATGAGGCAGCAATCCCCCCACGACAAAAGAAATGAGCAAGCCCCATTTTCTGATGATACGCAGCATAGTCGCCCTGCATTATACGGGCGAGAAGCAATGTGTCAAGCTTACGCGAAAGCTGAATTTCCGGGATCAACGGACGAATTACGAATTACGATTTCAGGGAATTCTCGCGCTGCACGCGTTCCGGCGGTGCGAATGCGTAGCGTTCGGACAGGGCGGTGTTCCACCGCCTATTTACGATTTACGAATTACAAAGCCCACGAGGGACCTGGGCGCCGGAGGCGCCTATTTACGATTTACGATTTACGATTTACGATTTACGATTTACGATTTACGATTTACGATTTACGATTTACG
>CANQSY010000005.1 GCA_947626635.1 uncultured Akkermansia sp. | reverse complement strand
TCTTGGGCGAACTCCCGCTCCGGCAAGGTGATTCTATCACCTCACGCCCATTTTAACAGATCTTTTAATTAGGGCGAAAGCTCGTGAGGCGAGCTTGAGGCAATGTGGTGCCGACGCGTCAACGGTTTGCTGTCATGTTAACCGTGCTTTCATCGTTTTATTGGGACACGTGTGGGGCAAACACATGGGGAATGCGTTTGCCGATTTACGATTTCAGGTAACTCGCGCGTTACGCGCGTTTTGGTGGGGGCAGGCGAAGGTAGACTGCTCCCTAAAAAATAAGTTGACAACCGAGAATAGCTCATGATATAAGGGCACTAGGTGTCCGCTGGGTATAAAAATGATCAATCAACTTGTGCTCAGGGCTGTTAAAAGTTGAATGCTAGTTATTACACGAAAAGCGAAAAGTTGTCGGATTATGGACTCGAAACCTTTTATCAAGTGGGTTGGTGGAAAAGGACAACTTATTCAACAACTGGAGGAACTTCTTCCCGACGATTTTTCAGAGAGAGAAGATGTGACATATATTGAACCTTTTGTAGGGGGTGGAGCAATGCTTTTTTACATGCTGCAGACGTATCCCAACATTAGTTCTGCAGTCATCAACGATATCAATCCTGACCTAACGACGTGCTACAGAATGGTGCGGGACCGACCTCAGGATTTAATTACAGAGTTGGAGCAATTACAGGAGGAGTATTTTTCTCTTGGGAAGGATGAAAAGCGAAAAGAGTTTTATCTGGAGAAACGGACCAGGTACAACTTACGAGGGTTAGAACCCATTGAGAATTCCGCCCTCTTTATCTTTTTGAACAGAACCTGCTTTAATGGCTTGTACCGTGTGAATAAAGAGGGCCTCTTCAATGTGCCCTTCGGACGTCATGCTCATCCGACAATATGTGACAAATTCACCATATTGTCGGATAGCAAGCTTCTCCAAAAGGTCGATATATTGACGGGAGACTTTGAACAAACTCTTCGTAAGGTGGGGGAAAACACCTTCTTTTACTTCGACCCTCCCTATCGACCCCTCAGCAACACCTCAAGTTTTAATGATTATGCTCGGGAGGGGTTTAATGACTTGGATCAGGAGAGGTTAAAAAGGTTTTGTGACAGGATTACGACCCTCGGCGCTGATTTTATGCTCAGCAATTCGGATTGCCTTTCCAAGGATGGGACGGATAGTTTTTTTGAGGAACTCTACTCGCAGTACTTCATCGATCGGGTATGGGCTACTCGTCGTGTCAATTCACAGGCATCTAAACGAGGGAAACTTTCAGAAATTCTGATCCGCAACTATCATACGACTTCTTATAATTACAGACTTGATTTAAAGGAGGTGTAACCAATGAGAGATTTTAATACATTTATGGGGCAGCTTAAATCAACAAACGCCACGCTGGATTTCTTCGTTGATTTTCCCAAGATAAGAAGACGGATCAAGTCGATGGAAATTAGCCTTTGCACCCTCAATTATCTCATCGGAAAGAGGAATCTGAAAAGAGCAGTGAAGGAGTTATGGAATCGCGACAGCTCCGTGTTTCAGGTAATGAGCATACTCATTGCTTTACGTTCTTCTCAGGATACGGAAGTCCTCGATAGGGGAGGTAATGATGAGAGGCTCTGTACATTATTTGATTCAGTGGATGGAGTAATGACTTTTCTCACGGAAACAGGTTTGGCAGCCGTTTTGAAAAATCAGGAGATTACTAATTTGGTGGATTACGTGTTCGGCGTAGAGACAGGGTTGGACTCCAATGCGCGAAAGAATCGGAGCGGTAAGCTCATGGAGCATCTTATCGGGGAGGCTTTCAAGGATGCCGGAATTACTTACTCGGAGCAAGTGCGCAGTCGGAATTATCCCGAGGTAGCTTCCGCATTGGGAACAGATGAGAAAAAATTTGATTTCGCGGTTAAGACGTCCCTGAAAACATATTTGATAGAAGTCAACTTCTATTCGAGCGGGGGATCCAAATTGAACGAAGTTGCGAGGGCTTACACAGAAATCGGGCGAAAAATCAATCAGCTCCCGGACTACGAGTTTGTGTGGATTACTGACGGAAAAGGATGGTTTTCAGCCCGTAATAAATTGCAGGAGGCTTTTTGTACTATTCCTTCCATTTATAACATATTAACTTTGAAGGATTTTATACATGATCTCCAAGACGAGATATGTTGACTTCGTATTATAAATCAGCAGCCAGAGATTTCACCTTGCTGCATGGCGATTGCACGGAGTTGCTACCTCAATTCCGTTTTCAATTTGACATGATTTTTGCTGACCCGCCGTATTTCCTCAGCAACGGGGGAATCAGCTACCAGTCCGGTAGAGTCGTATGCGTCGACAAGGGAGATTGGGACAAACTTGGGGGGCAGGAATCTGTTGACAGTTTCAACATGAAATGGCTTTCTGTGTGCAGAGAAAAACTGAAGGAGCAGGGGACGATTTGGATTTCCGGAACCTACCACAACATCTATAGTGTACACCGTGTGTTGGAGAGCCTTGGTTTTAAAATTTTGAACGTCAAAAACGAATCCTCCGCCCAACGTCTCCTGCCGCTATTTTACCTATTCCACCGAATTCATTATATGGGCGCGCAAGAGTTCTAAGCGACCGCATTACTTCAATTACGAATTGATGAAAAAAATCAACGATGACAAGCAGATGACAGATGTGTGGCGGCTGCCTGCTATTGCGCGTTGGGAGAAGATTTTTGGGAAGCATCCTACTCAAAAACCTCTTTCTTTGGTCGTACGTTGCATTTTAGCGTCAACTCGACCGGGAGCATGGATACTGGACCCTTTCTGTGGCAGTGGAACAACGGGTATTGCTGCAAATCTTCTCGAACGTCAATTCCTTGGCTTGGATATCAATGAAACGTATCTAAAAATAAGCAGCCAGAGGCGAGAGGAAATCAACGATCGTTCTGTTCGTCAATCGATGTATGAGAGAATCAAGGATTGTTCCTACAGGGAGCTTCCTTCAGAATTGGTTGCCGAGGAGACGGAAACAGAGGAGTACGCTCTTCCCTTTTGATGACTTTAGGCGGCGTTCCTCCACCTATTTACGAATTACACAAAGCGCCCGACGGTCCGGGGCGCCTATCGGTGATTCGTCAGCACCGCACTGCCTCCGAGCCCTACGGGCAACGCATACGCGTTGTCCAATCGCCTTACCGCCCGCTTCGCGTGCGCCCTACACGGGGCCGTCGGGCGTTTTGCCGATTGACGATTTCAGGTCAACGTGTGCAGGAGGGCGGAAGGAGGGGAAGATCTCGCGTCCGAAAAAAAACGCCCCGGCATGCAGATGCCGAGGCGGGTCAATGATGGAGCCGGAATATAGGCAGACTTTATTTAAGGAGCATCTTGAAGTCCACGACGACGGCTCGATCGGCGGTGACGAGCACCGGGTTGCCGTCGATGGCGGTGATTTCAGGAACCTCGAGGACGAGTTGCTGCACCTTTTTGAGGGTATCTGCGAGAGGACCGACGGCTTTGGGCGTTTCGCCGCGGACGCCGTTGAGGATGACGCCGACCTTTGTTTCCTTGATCATGGCATCAAAATCATCGGCGGGCAGGATGCGCATGGCTGTGTCGCGCATGACCTCGGTGTAAATGCCGCCGGTGCCGAAGACCATAACGCGACCGAAATTCTTGTCGCTGTTCACGCCGATAATGGTTTCTGTGGCCTTGGTGATCATCTCTTGGATGAGGACGGAAGCGCCCTTGAGCGAGAATTTTTCAATTGAGGACCAGAGGCCGCTCCACGCTTCCTCGAACGAGGCATCGTCGTGGATGTTCAGGTAGATGCCCTTCATTTCCGTCTTGTGCAGCGCATCGGGGGCGGAGAGTTTGAGCACGACCGGGTGGGGGAAGAGCTTATGACAGAAGTCCAGCGCGGCTGCCTTGTCGGTGAAGTTGCCACTCTTCGGGTAATCAATGCCATAGTGATCCATCAGCTTGTTGACGACGGCCTGGGGCAGAGAGGCAAGACCGGCTTCCTTGGCAGCGGTGATTTCTGCCTTGAGGTCGGCAGGCAGCTCGTGGGTTGTAACCGTGGGGAGCTTCCTGCCGCGGTAGCTCATCTGCGCCTTCAGCATGCCGAGCAGGCGCACCACATCCGCCGGATACTCGTAGGTGAGGATATGCGCCGCCTCCAGCAACTTGCGTCCCGCGTCCACATGCGCTCCGCCCACAAACGAGCAGAAGATGTTGACGTTCTTGTAGAGGGGCGCCGTGCGGATGATGGCTTCGGCTGTGCCGGTGGGATCCGTGACACGCTGCGGGGTGAGGAGCACGAGGATGTTTTTGTACTCGCCCGACTCACAGAGGACCTTCAGCGCGTTTTCGTAGCGGTCAGCTTTGGCATCGCCCACCACATCGATCGGGTTGCCGAGAGCAGCCTCCGGCGTGAGGACGGCCTTGAGAGCCTCGATGGTCTTTTCGCTCGGACGCGCGAGGTCCAGACCGGCGTCTTCGCAGAGATCGGAGGTGAGCACGCCGACGCCGCCGGCATTGGTAAGCACGGCGAGCTTGTCGTCAAATTCGGTGTGGTTGCAGTATTGCAGAATCTCGAGCAAACCGAAGAGCTCGCGGTCGTTGTACGCCTGGATGGCGCCGGCTCCCTGCAGGGCAATTTCCAACACGCGGTAGTTAGGCGCCAGCGAGCCCGTGTGCGAAAGGGAGGCCGCCTGAGCCTTGGAGCTCTTGCCGGGCTCCATGATGACGCAGGGTTTTGTGTCCGACACCTTCTTGAGCACCTTGAGGAATTCCTTGCCGTTCTTGAGGGATTCAAGGTAGAAGACAAAGGCGGAGGTATTCGGGTCGTCCTTGAGAGCGTCCAGCAGTGCGTCTTCACCCATGACGGCTTTGTTGCCGATGGAGATGAAGTGCGAGAAGCCGATGCCCTTGCCGGCGGCCCAATCCATGATGGCGGAGCAGTAGGCGCCGGATTGGGAGATGAAGGCTACATTGCCGCGGGCGGGGAAGCCATCGGCGAAGGAGGCGTTGATGTGGTCGAAGGTGGAGATGTGCCCGAGGCAGTTCGGACCGAGCAGGTTGATGCCGTTGTCCAGACATTTTTGGGCGATGCGCTTTTCCAGTTCTTTCTCGCCTACCTCTGCGAAGCCGGCGGTGATAATGGAGATGTTTTTCGTCTTGTTGACGACGCACGCGTCGATGACAGGTTCGGTAAAGCGGGCCGGCACGAGAATGACCACGAGGTCCATGGGCTTGGGCAGCTTATCCACCGAGGCGTAGCACGGCTTGCCGTACACTTCCTTGCCATCCAACTTGGGGTTCACTCCATAAAGCTCGCCCTCGTATTTGGCAGCCAAGATATTGTTAAAGACCACAGCGCCGAGTTTGGAGGGGTTGTCCGATACTCCTACAACCGCGATGCTCTTCGGGCGGAAAAATGATTCGAGTGACATAGTTGAAAGTTGGGTTGATGAAAAAAACAGAGCCCTCACGGACTCACCCGCACATATTAACACCTGCCGCTTCTGCTTGCAAGTCTCATCCCGTAAATTTTTCCACAAATTGTGTCAGAACCCACACGTGTCTTGTCGCCGGAGCGACCCGGTAGATTGTGACCTTAACGTCCGGCAAGAAGAGGAGCCTGACTGTCGAGTCATAACTTTTGGTATCAGTCAGGGCACACGTGTCCCAAGAAAACCATCCCCAATAGGCGGAGACGTCCTTCGCTGACTCGTAGGCACCCCATTGACTCAGCGTCGACCCTTTGCCTCAAGCTCGCCTCACGAGCCTTGCTTCTGAGTCGCTCCACGACTCCTCACCCCTTTGGGGCAAAAGCGGTCATCCCTCTCCGATCCCTCGTGAGCTTTGCCTATTTACGATTGACGCTGTGGGTGCTAGCGCGCGGCGCGCGGGGAGGCAAAGCGATAGGATGGCGGAATTTTCTGAGCAAACGTGAGGTGTAGTAGGAAAGGGAAGAGGAAGGATTGACGATTTACAAAGCTGCCGAGGGATCGGAAAGTAATTAAAGCATAGGAGAAGAAATAATGCTTGAGGTACAGTAGGATGAGGGGGTACAATGGGAGCATGAAATACATTGAGATCGGAAAGACGGGGATCAAAGTATCGCGGCTATGCGTGGGCGGGATGTCGTTCGGAGAGCCGTCGGAGGATTTTCATCTCTGGACCCTGGAGCAGGAGGCGACGACGGAGATGGTCGCCCACGCGTTGGACATGGGGGTGAACTTCATCGACACCGCCAATTGCTACTCACATGGCACGAGTGAGCAATATATCGGGCGTACACTGCGTGAGCTGGGAGTGAGCCGCGACAAAGTGGTCATCGCTTCAAAGGTTTACTTCAACGAGGGGATGCTTTCTCGACAAGCCATTCTTCGCGAGATTGAGGGCACCTTGCGGCGGCTCGGCACCGATTACCTGGATCTCTACTACATCCACCGTTTTGATTACAGCACGCCCATTGAGGAGACGATGGAGGCTCTGCATAGTCTTGTGACAGCAGGAAAGGTGCGCGCCTTGGGAGCATCCGCCATGTACGGTTACCAGTTTCATAATATGCAGCTCGCCGCAGAACGCAACGGTTGGACTCTGTTCTCAGCAATGCAGAACCATTACAACCTTCTCTACCGGGAGGACGAACGAGAACTCATCCCCATTTGCCAACAATACGGGGTATCGCTTATCCCATACAGCCCGCTCGCCGGAGGTCACCTCTCCCGCCGCGAGTGGGATGTTGACACCGCCCGCAGCAAGACGGACCGTGTCCTGCACGCGAAGTACGACCCGATGCAGCAGGCGGACAGGGGTATTGTGGCGCGTGTGGCGGAAATTGCTGAACGCCGGGAGGTGCCGATGAGCGCCGTCGCCCTCGCTTGGCACTTTGCACGCGGAGTGGCTGCTCCCATTGTCGGAGCCACCAATGCGTCTCACTTCGACGACGCCCTCAAGGCGTTGGATCTCCAGCTGACCACCGAGGAGCTGGACTTCCTTGAGGAGCTCTACACCCCGCATCCTATTACCGGTGCCCGACCGCCGCATCAATAAACTTCCTCTCATAACGTTGTGCGACACGGAATATGTGCAACATCGTCACCGGCGTTGCACATACGGAAGAGTCAAAGGCAAACGCATCAGAAAATGCGTTTACCCTTTCTTCTCAATGAATTTCTAGCAAAAATTTGTTTCTTTTCAGTTTTTTTTCTTGCGTACGTATTTCAAATACGCTATACCCCTCCGTGAGAGCGGTTGAGACGAGGGAAATAGAGATGATCAATTCAAAGAGCAGTCAAACGATAATAAGGAGATATACTTGTTATTTTGCGAGTGATGGACGGGGAGTCTTACCCTTATCCGTGGCATTGTGGTCACTTATTGAGCAAGCCAAAGAGAGTACGATATACGACGTGCGGATTTTGAGTGATGGGATTCCAAAACAGGAGCAGGTAAAGATCAAGGAAATGGTGAAGAGAGGTTCAAGTCGGCACGACGTGACCTTTTACGAGGTGGAAGAAATCATACCGGATGGACTTAGGGAACTCCAAGTAGAAGGTCGCTGGCCTCGGGCGGCCTGGGCGCGTATTTTTGCGGGAGACCTTTTTCCGGATGTGCACCGGGCATTGTATATGGATATAGATGTGTTGTGCTGTGTGGATCTGGCGCCTCTCTTCGAGCTGGATATGCATGGAGCGACGCTTGCGATGGTGCGCGAACACGTGTCGCATGAGGGCTCTCATTTCAACGAAAGGCTGCACATACCCCTTACGTGTCCCGGATATTTCAATTCCGGGGTGATGTTGGTCGATCTTGACCGATTTCGAACTGAGAGGATGAAGGAGAGGATTCTGGAATATGCTCAGTCGAACAAAGCCGCCCTTCATTGTCCGGATCAGGATGCGATCAATGGAGCTCTCTGCGAGAGCATCATGTCGCTGCATCCTCGTTGGAACTGGTCGGACGGTAAATTGCGGCGGTTGGGGCTTGTACGCACAGATCGTGAGTGTTGGAAAGGGTATCCATTGACGGATAGTATCCAAGCGGCTCTCGAACCCGGTATCATGCACTACATGGGGGTACACAAGCCTTGGTTGTACAATTACCGCATTGATGGGAAAAGGTATGAAGATTGCATGAGACGGGCGGGCTTGCTTGAGGGGAAAAGGCTTCCCGGTTTCAAGTGGGGTATTTGGCTCAGGAGGATTTTACGCTACCCCCTCTGCGTGCATGCCCGTTGGAATGTGCAGCGGCTCGCGAAAAAATTGAACGTTGAAATGCCGACGCACGAATGATACATACTACGGTGACGTTTAAATCTGCGCGTGTTCTATTCTTGTTTTGGTGGACGCTTGCACTCGGGAGGAAGTGAACAGCTGTCTTATGCCGTTTCCAGTGAATCTCGGTTGGATCCTCTGATACGGTGGGGTGTCAAAGATGAGGAGAAAATTATCAATGCAAAGCTGCATGATGACACGGTTAATGACAGCGAGGATTGAGGGAATTGTCTGGAAAGATACGCAAGGAAAAAGTAAGAACGAAAATCAGCAATTTCCCCAACCAAAATGAGGTGGATTCTTAAGAAAAATTAAATTTTTTTGACCACCCAGCAGGTAGTGGGTTGGAAGGGGGAGGGATAGGGCAAGAGAAGTTGAAATGGAGGGAGGAAAGGGGCACAGAGGGGAAGGGGGAACCGAATACAACCGACCACAACATTTAGTAGCAAAATGAAAAAAGTGGTGACATATTTTGAGGAAGAGAGAGGGGTGGTGGTAAAAATTTCGCTTGCAAAAAATGGTAAAGGTGTGTTAAATTCCGGCCACATCCCGAAGGGTGGAAAGAGCTGCGGAGAAATTCGTGGCGAGGAGTGAGGGACGGGGCGATTTCGTATCGTCTGAGAGATGGGGCACGCCGCCGTCGGGAGAAAGAAGCAAGCAAACCACCGACAGGTGAGTCGGGGTGCAGTCGGGAACCGATTAAGACAAGAGGAAGGGACCCGAGGTGCATCCGTCACTGTGGCGGCGGGGAGTGGTCGCCTCATCTGAAAAAAACAGAAGAAAAAATCTTAAGAAGAAAGGACAGACATGCCGCAGCAAATTATCAAGCGCAACGGGAAGCGGGAACGCTTTGAGGCCTACAAGATCCAGCAGGCCATTGAAAAGGCGTACCACGCCTCACAGGAGGAGTACAACCCGCTCGTGTACACCAATGTATTGGACGCCGTGAAGGAGGAAGAGTACCTGCCCGTGGAGAAGGTGCAGGATCTTATCGAGAGAGAGCTGATGAAAGCTGGATCGTATGAAACGGCGCGCAATTTCATCAAGTACCGTTTCCTGCACAAGCTGCAGCGCGAGCAGATCGCGGGGATGTACCAGGGGAACACGTGGGTGGACTGCAAGCAGGCCATCGAAGAGTACATCGGCAACATCGACTGGCGCATTAAGGCTAACTCCAACACCACCTACTCCAACGCGGGACTTGTCAACAACACCGCCGGTAAGGTCATCGCCAACTACTGGCTCGACCAAGTCTATTCACCGGACGAAGGAGCGGCGCACCGCAACGGAGACTACCACATCCACGATTTGGACTGCTTGACCGGATACTGCGCGGGGTGGAGCTTGCGCAACCTACTCAACGAGGGCTTCAACGGTGTGCGTAGCCGCGTGAATAGCCGTCCGCCGAAACACTTCCGCGAGGCATTGGGACAAATGGCCAACTTCTTAGGCATTTTGCAGAGTGAGTGGGCAGGGGCGCAGGCTTTCAGTTCCTTTGATACTTACTTGTCGCCCTACCTTTTCCGCGACCAGTTGCCGTACGGAGAGGTGAAAAAAGCGCTGCGTAGCTTTGTGTACAACCTGAACGTGCCCTCTCGCTGGGGACAGAGTCCGTTCACCAACGTTACCATCGACTGGACCGTGCCTCGCGACTTGCGGGAGCAGCCACCGTTCTCCGGAGGAGCTCACATCTATGAGAACCTGCACGACGAGAAACTGGAGGCCTTAGCGAAGGAGCGCGGAGCAGAGAGTCTGACCGCGATGACCTACAAACATTTCCAACCGGAGATGACGGTCATCCAGAAAGCCTTCTACGAGGTACTGACGGAAGGCGACAGCACAGGGCAACCCTTCACCTTCCCGATACCGACGGTGAATATCACCGAGGACTTCGACTGGGACGGCGAAAACGTGCCGCTGCTCTTTGCCAACGCCGCCAAGATCGGCTCCTCCTACTTCCAAAACTTCGTGGGGTCCCAGTATAAGATCGATGAGAACGGAAACAAGGTGATCGACGAAGAGGCTTACAAACCGGACGCCGTGCGCTCCATGTGCTGCCGCTTGCAACTGGATCTGCGTGAGTTGCTCAAACGCGGTGGCGGTCTGTTTGGCTCGGCGGAGATGACGGGGTCCATCGGCGTTGTGACCATCAACATGGCGCGCTTGGGTTACCTGTACAAAGGGAACAAGAACCTGCTGTACAGCAAGCTGGCGGAGTTGATGGACCTGGCAAAGAGCACGCTGGAAAAGAAGCGCGTCTTCATCAATACCCTCTACGAGCGCGGTCTCTACCCCTACACCAAGCGCTACCTGCCGCACCTGCGCAATCACTTCTCGACAATCGGTCTGAACGGTATCAACGAGATGTTGCGTAACTTCTCCGGCGATACCATGAACACCGCCACGCCGGAAGGTATCGCTTTCGCGGAAGAAGTGTTGCACTTCATGCGTGAGCGCATCCGCGGCTACCAGGAAGAAACCGGCAACCTCTACAACCTCGAGGCCACACCGGCGGAAGGCACCACCCACCGCTTCGCCCGAGAAGATGCTAAACGCTACCCGGATATCATCCAAGCCGGTTCTCCCGGACACCGCTACTACACCAACAGCTCACAGCTGCCGGCGAACTACACGCAGGATCTCTTCAAGGCCCTGCATATGCAGGACAAGCTGCAATGCTGCTATACGGGCGGAACCGTGTTCCACATGTACATGAACGAGGCAATCTCCTCACCGGAGGCTTGTCGCGACATCGTGCGCAAGGTGCTCACGAACTTCAAGATGCCCTACATCACGGTGACGCCGCTCTTCTCTGTATGCGACAAACATGGCTACCTGAAGGGACGCCACGACTACTGTCCGATATGCGATGAAGAACTCATCGCGAAGGCACGTGCCGAAGAGCAGCCGGAGCTGCCTCTTTTCGGCGAGCACTAACTCCCTATCAATCTTCCTTAACCCAATATCATTACTATGAGTGAACAAGACATTAAAGCCGTCGTGAAGACCGACGAGCAGATCCTGGCGGAGCACGAGAGCGAGCGCTCCAAGTGCACGGTTTACACCCGAGTGATGGGCTACCATCGTCCGGTGGAAACCTTCAACGCCGGCAAACAAGGCGAGTTCGAGGAGCGCGAGCACTTCGTGGAGCCTTGTGGCTGCTGCGGCGACACGATCCTGAAGTGATCTCCGAATCCCCCCTCGCTCCCTCAGTGTGGAGGGAGCGAGGGCGGGGATTTGTTTTCTCTCCCCCACGTCCCGTGCCGCTCCGGCCGACTCGTGGGGTTTGTTTTCCCCTGAGAGTCTACCTTTCGACGCCTGCCATCATGGTTCATCCCACCGATATCACGCCGCTCACCTTTCTGGATTATCCCCAGAAAGCCGCGTGCATCTTTTGGTACAATGGCTGCAACCTTCGCTGTCCCTACTGCTACAACCCGGACCTGGCACTCGCGCACAACCGCGGGGTGGTCGACGAGATAGCTTTCCTCAAGGAGCGGCGTAGCTTTTTAGATGCCGTGGTGCTCTCCGGCGGTGAGTCCACCCTTGTACCGCACATCTTCGAACTTTGTGCCCAAATTAAGGATATGGGCTATCTTATCAAGATCGACACGAACGGCAGTAATCCCCAGGTTCTCCGCCCTCTTATCCAGAATCACCTCATTGATTACGTCGCTCTCGACCACAAGATGCCCTCAGACCGCACATGGAAACTGCCGGATGGCTCCATGCTCTACGACAAATTCCGCAAGTCCCTCCAGCTCCTCGTGCAGTCCAAGCTGCCGCATGAGGTGCGCACCACCGTGCACCCCGCACTTTTGGATGAATCCGATATCCTCCGTATGATACGCGAAGCCCAGAATATCGGTTACTCCGGCACCTACTTCCTTCAATTCTTTTTTAAGACCGAGCATACACTAGGTCATATGGCTCCTCCTACGCGACGCTATGATCGGGCGGTTCTTGATAAATTCTCACCGCTCAAAATTGGCTATCGCAACTTCCCTGAAGACAGGGGAAAGTAATCAGTCCCCCGTCTTGTCCTTCCTCCTGTTTGAGGGGAGAGAGAATTGGAATACCTGTACAGTCGAAATAATAATTTTACAAAGCATTTAATATCAAAAAATAAAATAGTTTATTCACAGTGTGTATAAATACCGTAAGAACTTTATTTTGAACAAAACGGGTAGGGGAGAGGTCCAACGAGGCATGAATGTGATACGTACCGTGGTGGCGATACTGGGAGTAGGAATGGCGGTGGGGAGTCCGTTGCCGGAGAAGACGGAACTGCTGGCGGTGAATCGGGTGCTGGCCGAGTATGAGGGGACGCATTTCCATCCGTGCCGACACATGACAGCTGAGTGTCCGGATCACTGCGATCATGCGACGCACCTGGCGCATTTTAAGGTGGTGATGAACATGGAGTACAAGAAGCTGGGCGAGTATGGCGACAACAAGATGACGCTGGGGGAGACCGTCTTCGTGGACGTGCAGAAAGATGTGCCGGGGCAGGGGGATGAAGTGGCAAAGATCATTTCACGTCTCCAGCCTGGAGAAACCGTTGAGCTCACCATCAATCACTATTATGTGCAACAAGGACAGTCTTATTTTCCTGTACGTCCCGTCGTGCACATTGCTCCTCTCCGTTCAGAGCCATCTGACGTCGAGAAAGAACGGGAAAATGGTAGTGAATATTAGTTCGCAATCGTTTGATTATCAGTGTTATTCCTGTGCATAACCCCAAATGCCGGCAATAGAGATTGTCAGCGACCACCAGCGCAGGGCACATGCGTTGAGTGAGGGAGAGGAGTACCGACCCAACTAGGATCGTTCAATCCTCTTCACGAGATAGAAAGGTGTCTATCTCTTTTTGAATCCTATATACACTAACTCCTCTCCTAAGCCATTCACTGCGTGACAGTGTTTGCTCGTTTCCTCCTTCTTTTTTGAGGAGATTCACCTGTCACTTTTATCCTCTCTTTCCCTCTCAATTACCTTTTTATAATAAAATGTGTTTTTTTGCTTGCATACGGGATTCAAAAAGCGATATACTACGTCAGTCCTTTGGACTAACAAACTAACCAAAACAAAACATGAAAAAAACAATTGCACTAGTTGCATTGAGTGTAACGGGGTTCATGCTTAGCAGCTGCGTCGCCGCTTACAGCACGCGCCCGGTCGGAGCCGTTTATGCGGATGTTTCGGATCCTGTGTCCGTTTCTGGCAACGGAGGTAGCAGAGTCGGCACAGCGACTGCAACCTCTTACTTGGGCGTTGTAGCCATTGGCGACAGCTCAATTGACGCTGCTAAGAGAAATGGTGGCATCAGCACTGTATCGAGTGTGGATGTCCAGCGTCAGAACATTCTTGGTATTATCTCTAAGTACACGACGGTTGTACACGGCAACTAATCGTTTACGTAGTTATCAGGTAAGAAACAGCGGCACGTCTCATAGCAGGCGTGCCGTTTTTTTGTGCGCGGAGAGAGGATGGAGAAAATGGCCGTTACATTGGAGGATTGGACGTTTCCGTATGCTGGGGTGTGAGAATTTAGGGTGAATCCGTGTTTTTCAGTTGCCCTCCTCGTTTCTCATGTGTTAAACTCCTGTTGAAAGCCATGAAGGAGGAAATGGGGAAAAACGAGGAGGTGCGTGCTAATCAACAATCCGAGCGCATTCGCACCAGTCCGAAAAACTTAGTGCGACGTCAGGTTGCCGCCTTTTGGATCGTCTTTTGGTTTTTCCTTGCGCTCGTTGCTCTCTTCTTTTGGCTTCTCCGTCTCCTTGGTTGGGTTAATTTTGTCTGACTCACGTGAGAAGATTCTTTCCCTTGTTTTCGAACGAGTGAGAACGATATCGGGTCTTTGGGCTTCTCGGCATACGATGGGTATTATGACGGGAAATGGTTGTGCTGCTTATTCAGCACAAGAGCGGAGATACATTTCGTAAACAGGTGGACACCGTCATCACGAGGAAGGATGATAAAAGAATCGGAGTGGCGTAGAATTTGATTGCCAAGGGTAGGGGGATACGGTAGATTGGGTGTCATGAAGCGTTTATCCATCTGGCTTGCGGTGGGAGTAGCGGTATGTACCTCGTGCGTGGGAACAAAAAAACTTACTATTCGCACACAGCCGCAGGGGGCAGATATCACCATCAACGGAGTTCCTCAGACAGGAGTGACCCCCATGACGGTGGAAGTAAGTCAAAAGCGAGACTTAGGAATCGTCGCTTCCATGCCGGGATACGAATCCAGCGCCTACACAGTGACGACAACAACCAATTGGTGGCTTACATTGCTCTGGACAAAAAACGATCCGCGTGCACGGATTATTAAGGAAGACGAAGTGTCCATCCCGATGAAGCGCATTCCCAGTGCGGGGAAATTTCGGGTGTCCACCCTGCCTGCCTATCAGGGACGGCAAAAAACGAGCGAGTCTCAGGTCCCGGCCCTTCGCGCTCTGCCGGAGAATCTCATTCAATAAATCACTCCTTACATCCAAGGTAAGGGAAGAGGGAGGAAGCGCTGACACTGCGAGGAAAGTCTTGAGCCGTATACGCTCGAGTGGCTGCAAGTCCGCATAAATATGCTCCCGCGACCGCTGCATCATCCGTCGGCACACCCTGCGCGAGAAATGCGCAGATAACGCCGGAAAGCACATCACCCTGTCCCCCAGTGGCCATGTAGGGACCGCCGCTGGTATTAAAGCGCACAAGACGTCGGCTTGCAATGATGGAGCGAGCCCCCTTGAGGAGAAGAGTGCAGTTGTGATCCCGAAGAAATTCAAGTGCCGCTGCGAGGCGCGGTGAAGAAACAGATTGGGGCATGAGACGGCGCATTTCCCCGGGGTGAGGCGTGATAACAGCTCCTTCCGGGATGTCGAGCTTACCGACGGCAGCGAGGTTCAACGCATCGGCATCCAGAAGAACGGGACATGAAGCGCGATGGATCGTTTCTCGAAGAGCAAGCAATTGCTGAGTCGATGGCGTACCGAGTCCGGGACCCACGAGCAGTGCATCGGCCTTCTGTACGTCAATATCCCTATAGGAATCCACAGCGTGTACCATTATCTCCGGAGCCACTCGTGCGGCCAATATCGCGTAGAGATTTTGTTGACAGTACAACTCCACCAAACCGGCACCGGCATGAAGGGCCGCTTCTGCACACATCTGAGCCGCCCCGACGAAACCCGGCGAACCGGCTATAATCTGCACTCTTCCGGCACGGTTCTTGTAGAAACTGTAAGGTCGTTCGTGGATGAGTCGCATGATGCGACGATCCGTGACCTGAAGGTTGGAGTCGGAGCCCCCGATAGGTAGCGAGGGAAGATCCACACATAGTAAACGTCCCACGAAGTCATCCGCTCCATCCGCAAGCAGCCCTTGCTTTACACTGCCGATGGCAAGTGTCACATCCGCGCGTACTGTCGGGGAAGAGGGTTCACCGGAGTTGGGATCCAAACCGGTCGGTACATCAATAGAGAGAGTACGACTGCGTGGTGACAGGGAACGGAGGGTATTGATTTCCTCGACGAGTTTTCCGTAAACGGGAGAAAGCGCGCCATGCGCTCCGCTCCCCAGCAAACCATCAATAATCAGGCAGCCGCCGGGGATCTCCATGAGAGGTTCCTTTGCAATGGTAAGAACATCCCGTGGTATGAGGGAAAGCTGGTCTCGAGCCTCGGTCGACATTTCTTCGACGGGCGTCGCGCAGCGGAGAATTACCCTGCACGCATCCATTTTTCGAGCTAGTCCGAGGGCATCTCCTGCGTTGTTGCCCTTGCCTGTATAGACGACAACAGGAAGCGATTTCTTGAGGATAACAGCATATTCCGGGTCGTTCTGCAATGCCTCAAATGAGTTCCGGATGGCTTCTTCCATGAGATCACGAGACGACGTCAACGCGCTGCTGATGGCCGCGTTTTCAAGGTCTCTCATTTCCTTTACAAGGAGAACGACCATCATGAAGGGCTGTTTGGAAGGGATGACGGAGTGTCCTGCGGCACAGCTTCCGGAGAGGAATGGCCCAAGGTCGACCAAACATAACGCATGAAGATAACCTTAATAGAAGCAGTGAGAGGCACAGCCAGCAGAGCTCCCACGATGCCACCCAGCAGGCTTCCCCAGAAGAGTACGGAGAACATAACCGTAAGGTCATGCATATGCATCCTCTTCCCGAGCACACGCGGTTGAATAATCCATCCATCCAGCTGGCTCACCGCAAGGAAAATAATGAGCACCGCAACGACGTGTCCGGCGTCATGCCAAGTAACCCACGCAATAAGAAGGGCGGGGATACTCGTAGAAATCATGCCGATGTAAGGGATGATGCCCAATAGGGCGGCAGCTGCGCCTATAGTAAGTGCATACGGGAGTCCCATAACCTTGAGAGCGACGGCGAGGAGCGCTCCATCAAAGAGACTCACGAGCATCTGGCCTCGGACGAACGAGATGATGTTGTCGTTAATTTGCCGGAGAGTTTCTACGAGCTCATCTCGGAAGTGAGAGTTACGCAAGGGAAGGATGGTGTGCCAGTAGCGCGTGATAGCCTCACTCTGCAGCAGGAAGTAAAAGAGAAAGACCGGGATCATGACGATGCCGATAAGGAAGCCGAGCGCTCCGTAAAGTGCGCGTGTACCTGCCGTCAACCACTTCATCCCGGTCTTGGCAAGGGAGCTGGAGTGATAATTAAGCACCGCCTGCGCTTTTCCCATGTAGTCGTCTGATGCCAGGACCGTCGTATCCGAAGAAGTGCCGGGGGCAGGAGTCTCCGTGGAATCTCCTTGTTCGTGGAGGGTGGTCTCATAAAGAGAATCCACGGCAAAGTGCGCCCATTTATTGTTTCGCAGAAAATCGCGTCCGGCATCGACCGCTCCGCTGGTAATTTGTGAGCGTTTAGAGATGAGCAGGGAAGTCTGTTCCACCAGTGGAGGAATAATGACCGTACCGAGGGCCCCTAAGAACAGACCGGCACCGAGCATGACCACCAGCACCGCGAAGATGCGTTTCTTTACCCACTTTTGCACCCACACCACACAGGGATGGAGTAAATACGCCAGACATCCCGCAATAATCACAGGCAACAGGACAGGTTCCAGCGCTACAAAAGAGGCCCACAATCCATAAACAAGCGCTCCCACTAAAACGACAATCAACGCCACGCCCAGCCCTGCCAGCGCCGACCAGCATGCCGCTCGTTGAAATCGCGTGGGATAACCTTTTTCTTTAGCCTTTTCTTCTTCAGCCATGGTCGAATGGAGTTAGGTACACAGGATATCCGTAGTTTCCACCCAATTAAGGGTTCTGTCAAGATACTATTTTACATCGTTGTCCGCTGCGCCGGACCGGGAGGGCATTGGAGGGGGGAGGAGGTAGAACTCCGCGACGGTCGTGATAAAACTTTTCTGCGTTGACCGCCCGGTCAAACGCACGTATCGAGCTGCCACTGTCGACGGAAAGACAATACGCTGGAGGATCGGATTGGCGCGCACGTTGGAAAATTCGCCCTCGGAAACAATGGACCAATTCTGCGCGTCCGTGCTCACTTCCAAGCAAAAGTGATCCGCTAAACGCTCTGAGGAATCGTTTTGAGATGGCAGGCAAGCAAAGCCGTTGAATGTGCGTGTTTCGCCGAGGTCAATAATTAGTGGGGCTGCGTCACTCTGCCAGCATGTGTCTTCCTTCCCGTCCCACGCTGCACAGGCGTCGGGGGCGGGCGAACTCCAGCGCTTCCTCGAAAGGTAGGCATCGTGAGGCTGATCGCAACTGCCGGAGGCTTGGGACGTATGTTGCACAGCACCGGGAGTGCGTAGGAGAGAAAATTCGCTGATGCAAGGACAGGCTCGCGACCGGGTGACAACGAGACGCACGCGATCCGTCGTGATAGGTTGCGCAAGGCGACGCATCACTCGGTATCCGATGCTCATACCTCCGCCATCGATCTCCTTCCATGCACCATCCCTCCATGCCTCCAGTCGAAAGGCCTGCACCCTTTGTCCGAGACGAATTTGCTCACGCAAACGCACAACGTCAAATGTGGCAGGCTTGGACAGACGCAACTCCAGATAGACAGGAAGTGCATCCTCCTCCGCACTGCACCAGTACGTTTCCTCATCGCCGTCCACTGCGTTTCCGGCCGCATAGCGTCGTGATTGCCTTCGCACGCTGGAAGCCGTTGCTCTCGCTCCCAGAGCGTAGTCCTCCGTCAACAACTTTCGTCTCATCTCCCCGAATGCGGCGAGAGAGGCGAGATCGGCGCCATCAGCTTGCCCATCACGATTAAGGGCGACATTGAGAATGAGGTTAGCTCCGTGCCCCACGCTGGCAAAATAGATATCCATGAGTTCCTGGGGGGATTTGACGGAGGTTTGTTGATCGGGGTGCCAGAACCAGCCGGCACGGTTAATGGTCGTGTCGGCCTCCCAGGAAATCCACTTCTCGTCCGGTGTGTCCGGATTCACAACATTGACACAGGGATAGGGCGCGCACCCCTTTTCGGAACCACCCCACCGGACGTCTCCCAGGTTATCAGCGCCCCATACAATGCAATTCGGCTGCAATTGACGGACAAGGTTGATGATGTGGGGAAAATTGTAATAGGCGTCGCTTTCGATACAACGATTTTCTCGTGCCCCTCCGTAATAGCCATCGCCCCCCTGGGCTCCGTCGAACCAAATCTCAAAAATCTCTCCGTAATGGGTAAGCAACTCGCGGACTTGCTGCTCAAAGTCGACAAGATAGCCGGCTCGTCCGTATTCGGCATGGTGCCGATCCCATGGGGAAACGTAGATCCCGAACTTTAATCCTTCTTTCGCGCAGCTGTCCGCAAAGAGTCGGACAACGTCTCCTTGTCCATTCTTCCACGGGGAATGTGCAACGTTGTGTTGTGTGCTACGCGTAGGCCAGAGGCAAAAGCCATCGTGATGCTTCGCCGTGTAGATGAGACCGCTCATACCCGCCTCTCGGAAGGCTCGGACAGTTCCATCGACATCAATCGTCGAAGGTGAAAAGAGAGAGGAAGCCTCATCTCCGAATCCCCACTCACGATTTGTAAACGTATTAATACCGAAGTGGACAAAGGCATACCATTCCATGCGCAGCCACTCAAGTTGACGTTCGCTCGGCACGGCCCCGCAGGGGGCAGGTGGTTCATTCCTCCAACGCTCCCATGCTATGCCTGCAGCGCCGATAGATAACAGAAACAGCAGACCCAGGGCCATCACGGTCAAGCGACCTCTTGCACGGCTGCTCAACATAGACTCCTCGTTTCAGCGATCCAATAATTGTCCATCCAGACCCTGGGCATCCTCAAATGAGAGGATAAAGAGGCTGCCCTCCTCGCGCAACCGACCATAGAATAAGGGGTGAACGCTATTCATTTTTGCCGGGGCAATATCAATGGTAATGGTTCGCTTTTCCGTTTTCTTTTCATCTAGCGCAATGCGGCGGAAGGCGGCATCCGTCTCGCTCTTTTCCGTGAGCATCTCGCGTACAGCTTGTTCATCTGTCGGCGCCGATAGGTCTTCCGTGCTATCTCGAAGGTCATCCAGCACGATTTCTTCGACGTCCGAATAATCAGCGAGCTCCAACTCAAGGATGACGGTAAACACGGGATGAGCCAATGCCGCTACAGCGTCCTCATCCGTCGAGCTGATCCAGTTCTTAACCCGTATATTTTGGAGGTGGCGGACATAATAATTTGTGCGGTGCGGATTGATGCGAGGCGTTACGTCCTCGCCGCCAAGCGTACCGGACCATTCTTCGCCAATGTAGTCGTAGTGCAGTTCCAGCGGAGCTTTGTGGTAACAGAGGGTAAGTTTACGCAGGGAGGAAACAGGGAACTGCACGAGGTTGCGTTTACGCCAATTCAAACTTGAAAGGGAAAAGTGCTTCGTGAGTTTGGGATTCAAACGGCAAATGGAAAGGGTGTTCTGTTCCATGCCGACCCAATAGGATTCTTTGCCGTCATTGTAGCGTTTGATGGCAAAAGTACGCGGCGCTCTGTCTCGCACGATGGGCATATCCACTCCGAAGAGTACAGCCCTCGCTGCGCATTCCCTCGGCTGAACGAGTAAGAGGTAGTCCGGCATATTCAAACCGTACTTACGGATTTCTGCCTGCGTGTCTTCCAGGGGGGTAAAATCTCGCAGAAAGGAGTCAACGGGCACAGAGCCGAGGCTGTTCAGAAAAGCCTCGACAACTTTTGTGTCTGCCTCGCGAAAACGTTGTCCCTCCGTTGCGTACATCCAAACATCATCCACCTGACCCTCACTATCTCCCGGAATGCGGCGCAGCATGAGCGGGTAGGGCGCGTAGCGCGAACGCAGAACAGCCTTGTCGATGTCCTTGTCCGTCAGATTGGCGAAATGGCGCGAACGCAGCGTATCCAAATCCATCGGTAAATCCGCCAGATATACCGTGTCCATGGCATTGCGAATACGCACAAGAGTATCTTTCGGAAGAATGGGAAGCGAGAGTATGGTATTCACCAAGTTGGCGTATCCTCCCTTGCGTTGAACCTTTGGTTCCATTGCCAGGGTGAAGACGACGGAACGGTCGCTCACCGTGGCGTAGCAGAGGAGCTGTCCATCCGTCGGTGATACGAACGGGGCATAGATGTTCATGCGCAGGGTGGTTTTGTCCTGCATAAGGAAACTGAGCTCCACAGCAGGACGCTCCGGTAGTTTCACGTCTGCGGCGTCCGCTATGCGGATGGCCTTCAGTCTCTCAAGGTTCGCCACAAGCTCATCAACGGCATCCTGATTTGCCTCGCAGAGAGTAGGCGATAGGATGGTCCAAGGCGATTGCGCACTGTCGCGTGAAAGGACGATGATTTGCTCCTTGCCGTCAGTCTTCGTATCGGCCGATCGTTTAATTTGCAGTCTCAACAGGTCATCGACATTGATCGTAACAGGGTGAGGTTCACGCAGACCCTCAAGACCATTTTTAAAGATGGAAAGGATGTTACCGCTTACGACGTGGATACGTTTGTCACGACCATAAAAGTCGGTACGCAGGTAAGTAGTGGGCAGAAGATGTTCTCCGTCCTCGGCATCGGCGAACCAGGGAGAGGCACTGCCGAGCGTATAGCGGGCAAGGGTAGTCATATCGTCCTTACCCGTCTGAATCTTAAGGGTGATTTGGTGAGGCGAGGTATCAACGCCGTATTCACGGATGCTGGCTCGAGTAGTGTGGTTCATGGGAAGGGAATCCACGAGGCGAGCGTTAGCCGTAAAGTTGAGAATCAATTGAACGGCCTGTGATGACATACGATCCCGAAAGGGGCTGATGATCCACCATGAACCATCCTGAGCTCGTTCACACTCGATGACATCATGCAGATCCGAAATGCGTATCCAGGAGACTTCTGACAGTCGATTGAGATTCTCTTCCGGAAACAGAGACATACCCGGACGGAAATGGTACCATCCGGTGAGTCGCGCTAAACTTCCCTCCACAAATAGCAGCGCCGCTGCCGCCAGCACCATCAGCGTGACGACAAACAAGAATATGGTTGGCAGCAGCTTTCGCATGGAGAATCTTGTGAAGGGGTAGATGAAAGTTTGTTAATGACGCCGCGTTTGCCATATCATCAAGGCGATGAGCAAAGCAAAGAGAGGCATGAGCAGCAGGGTGAGGTATTCCAGAGCATGACGCGAATGACGATTCAAGTCAATCTTCATCGTAAGGTCCTGATTGGCGCTCTTGCCACCATACTCGGGGCGGTTACTCATCCATGCCCAGAGGGTGTGCAGGTAATCCTGTTGTTCCGTTCGGGCGTTTGATTTCAGAAGAATATCCGTATTGCCGAGAACGAGAAGGGTAGACATGTTATTCACAGAACGCATGGAGCCTTTTGTGACGGCTGCAGCGAGGCAAAGGGGACCGGCTTTATCCTCACGTGGATCGAAGGAGGGTTCAAGCTCGGTTCGAGTTTCGCCATAATAATCCGCTGTCGTCATAAGCACAGGATAAGAAGAGAGACGCCGAAGGGAGGCCTCATTCTCATCACCGTGTTCAAGGTTGAAGGACATGGATTGTCCCTCGATGTGTGTCGTACTGTTCCAGAATTTCTTCGTGCAGGAGAGTCCTTTGGGGAAGACGGCAGATATGTCATAATACGCCCGTTTCCGGTCGCGCAGCAGCACACGGTCCGAGTTCGGACGCACGCCCTGCTCGCGCAGAAAACGGAAAAGGCGGGGAAGATTCGTATTGGTCGGATCCAAGGCAACAAAGAGTGTTCGCCGTCCGATTTCTCTATCCCAGTATTCGCGCACGACGCGTAGTTCGTCGTCGGTAAAATCGACCTGCGGAGAGACAATGATGAGACCCTCCGCGTTTTCCGGAAGAGTTTCAATGCCGGAGAGGGTAATCCAAGAAAGCTGGATATTCAGGGATGAAACGATGCGCCCTATGTTCTCCAGCAGAGTTTGGTCGTCGCGCGACACTCCTCCCTTGCCTTCCACAACGTACATATGACGCATATCTCCTTCGACGGCTTCCGTGATCGCGGAGCAGACGACCTCATCCATCATGAGGGCGACAGCGCGACGGGATTCATCCGGCATGGTCTCATACTTCACGAAAGACGTGCCCGGACGAATGCGCACGTGTTTACGGTCGCTTTTCTCCTCCTCAAAGGTCTTGAGGGAAAGGGTAGGATCCTTACGGGCGTCAATGACGCAGAGGTCCTGTTTAAAATCAATACCGTAGATTTGAGATATCTCGCGTGCGCGGTTGGGCTGACGAATGGGATCAAAACACTCCAGCTCGATTTTTCCTTTGCCGTAGCGGACATATTCTTCCAGGAGGCTGCGCATACGCGGATAATTCGTGGTGGACCGCTTGAAGGCAAAAATGATCTTGATCGGCGTCTCACGGTTACGGATACGGTCGCTGGTGAGGACATTGATGGTGCGCTCAGAGATGGTGTAACGCTCTTCTTCAGTGAGATCCCGACGTGCGTACTCGTGGCAACCGATGTAGTTGCAGGCCAGTACGATGAGACTCAGTAAGAAGAGATTCAACCAAGCGAGTGGTGAGCCCTTGGGACGTTTTGCCGATGGGGTGATTTCTGTATGATGAAGGCTACTCATGATAGAATGAGAACATGGAAAGTGGGGCAGGGGGCTTCAACGCGTCCAGCGACGATAATCAACGACGCGCTTCACGAGGGCTAATGTCAACACGGCGAGGCTGAGGTAGAGCACGACCGGACGAGTGTCGATCAGACCTCGCGAGAAAGAGCTTACTTGTTCCGTACACGACATGTAGTGAAAGATGGGAGCAGCCGGAAATTCCCCCCAAAGCTCCGTCACTCGTCCCAGGAAATAGTAGGAGATCATGAAGCTCGTGCAGAGTATGCCGGCAATAATCTGACTACGTGTCATCGCTGAACATAGCAACCCGACTGCCACAAAAAAAGCCCCCATCAATGCAAGAATACTGTACGGACCTATCCAATCGGCCAACATATAGGTGATTTCTCCTTCGGCGATAATGTCATAGCGCCAGTTGGTGTATACATTTGCCAAATGGCTCATCCATGGGTAAAGGAGCATGGGCACCCAAAGAATCAGATAAAATGTATAGGCTGCCAGGTATTTCCCCAGGATGACTTGAGTTGTCGTAACAGGTGCAGTAAGCAATCCTTCCAGAGTGCCTTGTCTCTCTTCCTCCGCAAAGCTGCGCATGGTGATGAGCGGGAAAATGAACATGAGGTAAAACCAGAAATTGATATTATTCAACAAGTAATACGTTACGCTCTCGCCGGTCGCTTTGGACATGATTTGCAAGACCGCTTGCAGGCAGAAGCCTAGCAATGCCATGGTGCATGCTAAGATAACCCAGCCGAATGGGGTGCACAAATAGACGCGCAGCTCTCGGAAATAAAGAGTTTTGAAAGTAGCCAGCCAGCTGTTGCGGCGGCGAATGGTGGGCGATGGGGTAGCTTCTGTAGACATGAAGAGCAGGGGAGAAAAAGGTTTAGTCGTGACGCGTCATTTCAACAAAGACATCTTCAAGGCTGGGAATATGGCGGTAGAGATGACGCACGGGATAACCGAGACGAGTAATGACGGCAGCAACTTTTTCGCGGGTGTCCGTACCGGGCTCGGCACGAACAACAAGGCGCTGCCAACCGCCGGGCAACAAACCCTCGTAAATGATCTTCTTGACGGAAGGGATGTTGCCGAGCTCGCGCATCACGATGTCCAGCTCCCCCTTGTATTCTATGGAAACTCGTCCCGCTGCGCGTAGCCCTCTAGTCAAGTGCTCCGGTGTATCTGCCGCCTTGATGGCTCCGTTATCAATAATGATGACCTTGTTGCAGATCATTTCCACCTCGCTGAGGATATGAGTGGAAAGAATGACGGTGTGTTCCGCCGCAAGGGAGCGAATCAGTTCGCGTATCTGACGTATCTGGTTCGGGTCCAATCCATTAGTCGGTTCATCCAGTATCAAAAGTTCCGGATCTCCAAGAAGAGCGTCCGCCAATCCCACACGCTGCCTGTATCCCTTCGATAGCGTCCGAATCATATTTTTCCTTTTCAGCTCCAATCCACAACGGTCAATCACGTACCCGACCTGCTGCCTCACCGATTTGCCATACAATCCCTTGATTTTCGCCCGATACGACAGGTATTCGTACACGCGCATCTCATCATACAGAGGCACGTTCTCCGGCATATATCCCATGTGCCGACGCGCTTCCAGCGGCTCTTCCAGAATATCATGACCGGCAATGCTCGCCGTACCCGCTGTCGGTGGCAAATATCCGGTCAACATCTTCATCGTCGTCGTTTTCCCGGCTCCGTTCGGTCCCAAAAAACCCACGATCTCTCCGCGCTCCACACTAAAATTCACATCCCTCACCGCCATGAATCTACCGAATAACTTGTACAAGTGTTCTGATCTCACCATGCTCATACGCGCTACCGTATTCTACCATACCTTCGCTTCTTATCAAGTTGAATCTCTCGCTCGTATCGTTTCTCCTCGCTTAAAATTGCCTCCACACACAACATACGAAGGAAAGCTCATACCGCCGTCATCTCATTTTTCCTTCCCAATGAATCTCTTTTCTACGCCATTTTATTTTGCATTACATATATTATGCGAAGTCAAAAATCTTTTTATCTGGGAGGAGAAATGGGCCGCCTCCCCTGTATGAATCGCGGAAAGCGAGTTCTGCGGACAAATTGAATCCGACAGGTGGAGATAGAAACGGACACGCGGAAGTACGAGTGAAAAAAATCTGTGAAAACAGGAAGGAAAAGGAACTTAGAACTTGACGCGGGCGCAAGAGAGAGGTAGCATGGCAGAAGGATATGGTTAAATGTACGCTTGAATACGAAGGCGGACTTCACTGTCGACTTGAGCACGGGCCATCCGGCGCCGTGGTGAGTACGGATGCGCCGGTCGATAATCACGGCAAAGGAGAATCTTTTTCGCCGACGGACTTGATGTGCGTGGCGACTGCGGCATGCATGACAACGATCATGGGTATTTATGCTCAGGAGCACGGATTGGATCTGCGGGGAATGAAATTAGAGGTGGAGAAAGAAATGGCCACCGCACCGCGTCGGATAGCGAGGATAAAGATCGACATTTACGTGCCGTTGCAAGCGAATACGCCGCATCGCGAGGCGCTGGCGAAGTGTGCGATGGAGAGTCCGGCGATGCAGAGCTTGAATCCTGACATAGACGTACCTATCACTTGGCATTGGACGAACGAAGGATGAATCGGCTGTCGTACATTTACGTTGCTATACCGTTGCTTGTTTTGTTGAGCTGCGGGGAGTTACTGCGTACGGTGGTCGGCGGAGGTTTGATCGTGGTGGCTGCTGCCCTCGTTGTTATCACGTGGGGAGTGGTGTGGCTGCGGCTCTATCGGCAGCGTGGTCTGCGTCCGGAATTTTCCATTCTATGTGTGCTGCCCTACACAATCTACTACATAGCGCAACAGACAGGCTCGCGTATCTTCTCCGACCATCCGATGTGGGGCAATCTGTACGCATTGAGTTGGCTTGGCTTCATCGTCGTCGGCATTGCGAGCGTGCGTCCTGATGAGGTCGGTGTACGTCCTTATCGGGATCCCGTTTTCCTCCTTATGACGCCGCTGATCATCCTGTACTCGATCAGCAGTTTTTTCCAAACATATCCTACTTTAACTACACTATAACTTACTCCATATGCGCTCCATTACTCCATTCATTCCCGTGGTCGCACTTCTCGCTTTTGAGGCTAGTGCCGTTTCCTCGGTTCGAGTGTACCGCACCGACGGATCGCCCTCGTTAACTCCCCGTTATGATGTAGCTCCGCCGCCCTATGTACAGCCTGCCGCTGTTCAGCGTCCGCAGGCCCCTGCTCGTCCCATCCTTCTCAATGCCAATGCTACCCCTTCTCGTAGCTCCCATCCGCGAACGACGGCGCCGATTGTACCCGTGCAGCAGCAAGCATTGCCTGCTCCCGTGACTCAGGAGGTCTCCCCTGCTCCGGCACCGACTGCACAGCCAACTTCTCGTTCGCCGCGTGTGGTGCCGCTCGCTCCGAAACCTGTAATAGAACAACCGGTAGCACAACCGGTAGCACCGCGTGTTGTGGAGCGCCCTATCGTTCAATCCAGACCGACGACATACAACGTCCGGGTGGCAGATTACACGCCGAGGAAACGCTCTACAGCACGAGTGTTTCGTCTCCGCCCTCTTGTCATCGCACCGCCGCCGCCACAGGCTGAGCCCACAGTCGGGAAAACTTTCCCCGTGTTAAAGTCCAATGAGACTGCGAAGGGAATTCGCCCGGAGACCGTTGCCGGTCGTAGTACTCCCACGATTCATCGCGCTGCCTTGCCCATTGCGGAGAAACCGGTCATGCCTACCCCTCCGCAACCGGGGAACGTTGTCGCCGTCCAGCCGCAGCCAGCTCCGGCCGTGCAAAAAGCACCGGCTCCCGTATACAGCCAGCGTCCCGCGCGTCCTGTAGTCATTACTGCTCCTCGCCAGGGACAAGCCGTCCCGGCTCCCAAGCCTCCTGTGCCGGTGGCTCGCCAGGTCGCTCCGGCTCCGCGTGATATAGCGCCGGTAGCTCAACCCGTTGCTGCGCCGGTGGCTACCCCGACACCGCGTCGCGTAGCTCGCCAAGCCGCCCCCGCTCCGCGTGCTGCTGCGCCGGTGGCTACCCCGACACCTCGCCCCGTAGCTCGCCAAGCCGCCCCTGCTCCACGCGTTGCTACGCCGGTGGTCCAACCCGTTGCTGCTCCGGTGGCTACCCCGACACCGCGTCGCGTAGCTCGCCAAGCCGCCCCCGCTCCGCGTGTTGCTACGCCGGTGGGCCAACCCGCTGTTGCGCCGCAACCTACCTCAAAACGTCCGCGCCGCCGCTTGCCGATTGCTCCTGTCAACGACACGACCAACTTACCGCCGGTGCCGGCTCAGCTGCTTGCTCCGACCCGTTGATGACCATGCGTCGTCTCTCGTTCTTATGAACCCAATGCCGAAGCTTTGACGCGCGTGACACCGAAGCAACGCTTGGACGTCTTGGTGCATGATGCCGGCATGGCTGTCTCAAGGGAACAGGCCCAGAGGCTCATTCTTGCCGGAGAAGTTTCTGTGGGAGGCCAGGTCGTCACAAAGCCCGGCACCAAGGTAGATGTCTCCCTGCCCCTTGCTGTTAAAACACCGCCCAAATATGTGAGTCGCGGCGGTCTTAAACTGGAAGGGGCGCTGGAAGCTTTTCCCGTATCGCCCGCAGGCAAGGTGTGTCTGGACATAGGTTCGTCGACGGGAGGCTTCACTGATTGTTTGTTGCAGCGCGGAGCTTTGCGAGTCCATGCCATCGACGTAGGCACCAACCAGCTCGTGTGGAAATTGCGCAACGACCCGAGGGTCATCGTTCGTGAGCAATTCAATGCCCGCTATCTCAAGCCGGAGGATCTGGGCGAGAAAGTGCAGCTCATTGTGAGCGATGTCTCGTTTATCTCCCTCACGAAAATTCTCCCCGCTGCATACGGTTGTCTGGAGAATGACGGCGATATACTCGTGCTGGTGAAGCCGCAGTTTGAACTGCAACCGGAGGATATCGGCGCCGGAGGCATTGTACGCGACCCCTCCCTCCATGAGCGAGCCGTCGAGAAAATTCGCTCCTTTGTCACCGAAGAACTTCACAGGACGTGGATGGGAGTCGTTCCTTCTCCGATCACCGGCATGGAGGGCAACAAAGAATTCCTTGCCTGGCTACGCTGAGGAATTATCCCCAAAGAAGGCAGGGAAAAACTTCACTTTACCACCCCTGCCCCTGCTCCGTCAAGCACCTTGCAGACCTTTTTGTAGGCGTTGTCGCGATGCTCCGAATAAAGGAGGGTGTAGACGAAAGAAGAACGTTTGTGGTAAGCTTCCGCATGAGTTTTGGCGAGGCTCGTCGCTGTGTCGCCATTGTGGCGCATGCGCGCGGGGTCAGCTCCGAGACGCAGGAGAGTCTGTACCGTTTCAGCATTACCGCGCATAGCTGCGAGCATGAGCGGTGTGTAGCCGGAGTTTTCCGTGGCATCGATGTCCACGCCAGCTTGTACAAGACGCTCCACACAGGCAGGCATTCCGCTCCAGGCAGCCCAATGGAGAGCCGTGAAACCATCATTGTCCCGTTCATTCACTTGTATGCCGGGAGTGCTCAATAGGGAGTTCAGGTAAAAGAGACGTTTGCCGTCTTTTTTTTGCGTTTCGGCAGGATCGTTATAGTTCACATACACGGTCCACATGAGCGGGGTGCGTCCTGTATTGTCGCGCGTGTTGATGAAATCGGGATTCTGCTTCAACACGTTCTCAAGTTCGCGCGCGTAGGGCGCGTCCTGTCCGTTCTTGACATCCTCCTTGCGGATAAGTGAAACGAGAGAATCCGTGGGAGTTGTGGTCTCAAAGGCAACCATAACGAGGTTGCTCAGGAAACCGAGCACTCCCATCACTCCCATCAGGATGAGCATATCCGTGATGATCGGTCCCCAGTGGATGACCCTCTTTTCGCTCTCGTCTTGCCTATGCTCCCCCGGCTCAACGTATGCGGAAGAGTCGGTGTGGACAGCCTTTTCCTCGTTTCCTTCTTTCGTATGCGTATCCATAAAAACTGCTGTTGCTTATGCTTCCTGCGGGAGTGGTTCAGAGTTGTCGCTTTCCTCCGTGGGGGCGTCCTCCTCCGGATGATCGGAGACGAACATACCCTTGGTCAGGATGATGGCCAGCGGAGAAATAACCGCCATGATGAGATAAATGGTCCACATGAACTCCGGCGAGCACCAGAAGCTCACGTGCCCGGTGTCGATCTTGGCGGCAATGCCATCATAGCACATATAGGACACCAAGAGTCCGCCCACCACGCCGTTCACCGGTTTGGCGATGAACATGGGGAGACCGGCCAGCGACATGTAAGAAGCCACCTTGTCCTTGGGAGCCACGCGCGCGACGTATTCGGTGAAGCGAGGGCTGAAAAGGAGCTCGCCGAACGCGAAGATGACGATCTGTAAGAAGATAGCGACAAAGTACGCCTGGCTCACCGTGTCGATACCCGGGAAAATGAAATAGCACTCCGGAGGAATCGCCATAAGAATGAGTGAGAGAGCCGAGATGGACATACCCCAGATCATGAGCTTGACTGTGGAGAAGTACTTGAGCACGGGGATGATGACGATGAGTCCGGTAATGATGATGAAGGGATTGAGTGAGTTCATGAACCCGAGCTGGAAGTCATCCCCGATGGTACGTGTGTAGTACTGCGGCATGATCATGAACTGGAGCGTGAAGACGAGACGAACTCCCAGCGTGAGAACAAGGAAGACGAGCAATTTCTGGAAGGGCCGCTCACGAATCACTTCACCGATCAGTTGAAGCGGACGGCGCGAAGAGGCCTTCGAGGTGGTAACCTTCTCCTCCGGGACGGCATAAAAATTCTCGTTGATGAAGCGTGTGAACGTGAAAGCGATAATCTCGCAACACGTGCCAAAATTCACCACCATTTGCAAACCTTCCGGTCCGGGAAGCCACCTGCGTATCGGGTCCACGATAGCAACGCCCGCCAGAAGAGCGCCGATATTCATGAAAAGGTAGTAGAAGTTAAAACCGGTCGGGCGCGCGCGCAGGGTGGTGAAACGTCGGATAGACGTCGAGATGCACGGGCTCATGAAAGCGGAGCCGAAACTCATGATGGCGATGCCGGCTATGACGATGTAGCGAGAATGATCCTGCGACAGATCCAGGATACGCATGCCGAAGTCGGAACCTAGTCCCAGGACAAGCCTGCCGGAGATGAGCATGCTGAAACCTACCAGGTAGGTGCGCTTCAAGCCAATGATGTCGCATATCGTCCCTACCGCAAAGACAAACAAGGAGAGAAACAATGTGTACATCCCCACCCAGTACGGCGCATCCGCATCTCGGAATCCGCAGTAGTCCTTCAGGAACAGGGCAAACACAATGATGATCGTGAAATACGCCAGTCCGTCAAAGAATTGGATGAAATTCGTCAGCCAGAAATTGACGCCGCACTCCTTCAGCACCCCGAACTCGGAAAAATAGCGCACCAGTGGGTTGCGGCTCGCCGTCGTTGTCTCTGTCGTTTCGCTCATGGTTAGATGATGGTCAGGCTTCCAGAACAGCTCCCTTGCTCGCGTTCATTGCCAGCTTGCGGTATCTCTTCAACCAGCGGCTCGGAATCTCCTGCATGGTGGGTTTCCAATTTTTACGGCGTTCAGCAATTTCCTCGTCGCTGAGCTCTGCCGATAGCGTACGCGCCGGGATGTCGATGGAGATGATGTCGCCATCCTTGAGCAGGCCGATGAGACCACCCTCCGCCGCTTCCGGAGAGACGTGACCGATGCAGGCACCGTGGGTGGCGCCGGAAAAGCGACCATCTGTGATGAGGGCGACAGAATTACCGAGACCTTTGCCCATGATGTAGCTGGTCGGAGCGAGCATTTCCTGCATGCCGGGACCGCCCTTGGGACCCTCGTTGCGGATGACGACGACATCGCCGGGTTTCACCTTGTCCGCCAAAATGCCGGCGCAGGCCTCTTCCTGACTCTCGAAGATAACGGCCGGACCCCGGTGTACCATCATCTCGGGCAGCACCCCTGCCTTTTTCACGATGCCCCCCTGCTCCGCCAAATTGCCGAAGAGCACGGCCAGCCCACCGTCCTTCGAGTAGGCGTTGTCCACGGTGCGGATGACAGCGGGATCTTTGGTGGAGAGACCGCTCATCTGCTCGCCGAGGGTTTTGCCGGACACGGTTGGAGTGTCGGTGTGCAACGCTCCGGGGATGTGGTTGAGTTCGGCAAGGATAGTCATGACGCCGCCGGCGCGCAGCACGTCGTGCATATGATAGCGAGAGCTCGGCGCCACCTTGCAAATATTCGGCGTACGTCTGGAAATCTGGTCGATACGTTGCAAATCGTAGTTGAGACCCGCCTCGTTGGCGAAGGCGAGGGTGTGCAGCACGGTGTTGGTTGACCCCCCCATTGCCATGTCGCAGGCGAAGACGTTGTCAATGCTGTCCTGGGTGACGAGGTCACGTGGCAAGGGGCCGCCCTGTTTGGCCATCTCAACGGCACGCCGGGCGGCTGCTCTCCAGAGCTCCTTGCGTTCTTCCGAGGTGGCGCCGATGGTGCCGTTTCCCGGCAGCGCAATGCCCAGCACCTCGCAGAGGCAGTTCATAGAGTTCGCCGTGAACATGCCGGAGCAGGAACCTGCACCGGGACATGCATGACATTCCACATCGTGCAGCTCATCTTCCGAGATCTTACCCGCGGCGCAGGCCGCGACGGCTTCAAAAACGCTGTTGAGATCCAAATCTTCGCCATGTCTCCCCTTCCCCACAGCCATCGGACCGCCGGAGCAGAAGATGGTCGGTATGTTGCAGCGAATGGCGCCCATAAGCATACCGGGAACGATTTTGTCGCAGTTCGGGATGCAGATGCATGCATCAAACGCATGAGCGGAGAGCATGGTCTCCACGCTGTCGGCAATCAGTTCACGACTGGCTAATGAAAATTTCATCCCCTGATGGGCCATAGCGATGCCATCGCATACGCCGATCAGGTTGAACTCAATCGGTGTTCCTCCCGCTTTTCGCACCTCCTCCTTGATCAGTTCCGCGACCTTGTTGAGGTGGACGTGTCCCGGTATGACTTCATTAAATGAATTGCATATAGCAATAAAAGGCTTCTTAATATCCTCATCCGTCATTCCTGTAGCCCTCATCAAACTTCTGTGCGGCGCGCGCTCCAATCCGGCTTTCGTTCGATCCGATAACATAGCGCCGTTATTCTACCATAAAAGAGTCGCATTTTCCAGTCTTTTCCAACCTTTCGAAGGATATGATTTGATATTCAGAGTATTTCGAGGCGTCTCCTTTTCTCCTTGAACCTCCTCGATTGCTGGAGGACCGCCGTACTCATGGAATTTTCTCTTTGAGCTTGCACTTATGCCTCTTTTATGGTTCAATGCCCCTCGTTAACTTGCGCACGTGGCGAAATTGGTAGACGCGCCAGTTTTAGGGTCTGGTGGGTTATCCCCGTGGAGGTTCGAGTCCTCTCGTGCGTATTTCATTTCCACCTCCGTGGCTTTCACCCGTTTGTAACTTCTATCGGTGAAGCGGCGGATCGAACAGGTTCGGAAACCGAAATAGAGGGAAGAAACTATGTCGTGGAACGACGGAAACGGCTAAGGAGCGCACAAATGAGGAGAGAGAGGGCGACGGCCCAATCGCCCATGAGTGCGTAAAGCGTCATGCCGGCGTGGGTATCAAGGGGAAGAACAGCGTAGGAGAATCCGGAGAGATGGGGAGAGCCATCAGCCTTCGTCAGGGCGTGCACTGCAGCGCCATTTGGTGCGATAGCACAACAGACCCCCTTGTTGGCAGCGCGTACCATAGGACGACGTAGCTCAATGCATCGGAAAGCGGCAGCTCGCGCTTGCTGGATTCCGCAGGATGAATCGCGAAACCATGCATCGTTCGTCACATTGACGATGATCTGTGGTCCTCGTCGAACAAAGCGGCGGAGGAGGTTGCCGACAGTGTCTTCATAGCAGATGGCGGGGATGACCCCCACGCTGAGATCGGTGCCGGGCACGGGAATAAGGATAGGTTCTCCTCCTTTGCCGGGTCGGATACCGTCGCCGACCTGGGTCCCGGTAATCTGAGAATACAACTTACCGATCCATTCAATATCTTGAGCAAGGGGTATGTACTCACCAAAGGGCATGAGGTGCTGTTTCGATGCAGAAACGATGCTTTGCATTCCATCGGGTACGCAAATGAGAGAGTTAAGCATTCCTGCGATGAGAGCTTGATTCCCTTCTTGTCGCAGCAGCAATTCATCTCCGCCGGTGAGAAGCACAAGACCGGGCGCACCTAATTCGCCCACTCGCTTGCGTGCCAACGGCAGCCCTTCCTCACCCAACAAAGGAGCGGTCGCCGGTCCCATGTATTGCGGCAACAACTGCCCCGTTGTTTCTGAGCGCACGAAGGGATACGGTAGTGCGCTCTCAGGCCACACGACCCAGACCGGCAGCTGCAACGTGAGACCGAAGTCTTCGTTTTCCTGCGCGTGCAGCATCGTGTTGCGAGCAATCTCAGTGTAGGCCTGGACCGTGGCGTTGAGATAAGCGTGGTATTGGGCGACAGCCGCCTCATGTCTGTACGGGGATCGCATCTCCTCAATGTGTTCAGACTGATCCTTATTGATTTGCACCGCGAGGACCGGCAGGGGCATCACGTTCTCACGTCGCAACATGACGGAGGCTGAATTCTCCTTGGAGAGAACCAGTCCCCCCACAAAGAGACCGAAGAGGATGACCACCGCCCCGTAAAAGTCCCACGGACGGCATCCCGAGCCCGCTCCCCTGAAATACATTACCGTGCGTCGAAAAGCCCCCCAGAGAATCACGGACATGAAGACCGGAATGAACGAGAGAGCCGACGTGCCGACGAACTCAGCCCATTGCACGAAAGAAAGACCATCGAAGAGGGCCATACCGAGACTATTCCAGCTGAAGCCCAACGTGCCCTGGGCGCGCAGCCACTCGATGCAGACCCAAAGAGCGCCACACCCGACAGCGCTGCGGACAGTTGAGAGAAGGTCGCGCGTCGCCCAGGAATCCCACTCGCGTTTCACTGCATCTCGAGGAGCGTCTGTTTGGAGCCGGGGGGCGTTTTCCAATCGCGGTCGGAGAAACCAGCCGGCACCCAACGCCCATAGACCGGGTAGGCAGGAATAGAGCGCCATGAGCGGGAAAAAAGCAATGGCGAGAAACAAGGGCTGAGGGATCTGAAAGACATATCCCACCTCATGAATCCACCAAAAACTCACACCGTACCACCCCATCCCATAGAGCCACCCCAGCGCAAAAAGCCGCTTACGACTCTTCTCGCCGCGCCACAATATCGTGAGCAACGGCAGCAGCGCCACCCATACCAGATTCCCCCAATCATACGGTGGAAAAGCAAAAGCCATCAGAACGCCACTGCCCAAGGCTCCAACCGTTTCCATCCACCAGGTTCGCCGAGATGAGGTCTGTGTTTGCCGGCTTGCAGAGCTTAACGGCGCCGTTTGGGTGGTGCTGGGCATGCCCCATTTTCCCCTGTTTTTTCCTATCATGCAACAAAAAAAGGATTGCATTCATCAAAAAAATCGGGAACAATAGACGCCGGGTTACAAAAAACCTCTACACATTATGGCAGATATCGACGATAAAAACAAGAAAAACGTACCCGGTAAGTTCTATGTCGACAGCAATTGCATCGATTGCGACCTTTGCCGGGAAACCGCCCCCGATTTCTTTGTGCGCGATGATGACGAAGGCGTGTCCTATGTCTGTAAGCAGCCGACCACGGATGACGAGGTCGCCAAGTGCACCGAGGCCATGGAGGGCTGCCCCGTGCAAGCCATCGGAGACGACGGCGAGTGATGGCGCTACATGCGCCGGTACATAAAGGGAGCTGTGATGGAAGCGACGCGGAAATCACAGTTCTTTTTTTGCATAAAACGATACGCATAAGGTGAAGCGCGAACCAAAAAAGTCGGGCCTACGAAGCACAAAAAAAGTCACTGCATCAGGAAGGCGCTCCGTCCAGCTGCAGAGGCAGACTCCTCCATCCGTTGGAAAATCATTCAGTATGCAGCTCTACCCGGATGGGTCGCTTCGCCCCGTACCGCGGCGGACGCGTACCGAGGGGGAACACCGTCAAACCATTGCCGACTTCTACGGCGATCTTCCTCTCCCGTCCACCGGCAACGGAGTGCGCAGCATACAGTCCCTCTTAGCGGAGGTCGATTTGGGGGTAGAAGAAGAGGACTTTACGCAGGAACTGCTGCAAAAAGCGTGGACCGATGCTGTAGGGGACTTTTTAGCAACGCAGGCGCAACTTGTCGCCCTCTCCCGGGGGACCGCTCTCATCCGCACTTCTCACCCGGCCGTGCGATTTGAACTGCAGAGACAACGAGGACGTCTCATCAACTCCCTTAACCAGACCCTCGGCGAGGGAGCTGTCCAAAAAGTGCGCATCACGCACAGTTAAGGAAGGAGAGACTGCCGGGACGACCTTGCCCACGCCTCAACCCCGGCGAATGGCGCGCCGTAGGTAAAGTGTTACGAGCGCAGAGGTCAGTGCCAAAACAGCGCATTGCCACTGAGGAGTTAGTCCGGCCGCGCGCATGCAGCCCTGCATGATGACAGCCCCCATACCCAAGGCGCAATCCACGAGATTTCCCGCAGCTATCACATCACCGCGTTTGTCGTCGTCGGCGTGGTCCTGAAGCAAGGCGTTGAGGGGAACAAGATAACCGGCCGCACAAAAACCGGCGCCCATGAGAGCGGCATAGAAGAGGAACGTTCCGTACGGCAGGAAAACGAGAGCGAAACAAGAGAGGGCCATGCCGTATCCGCCTACCATGGTGAGTCGCGTATCAATGCGCTTGCGGCAAAGGACGGAGGCAAGCGCCCCACCGAGCACCGAGCCACCGCTGATCCATGCGATGAGCATGGCGGAGTCGCGCTGCTGACCGAGCGTCTGCATGAAATGAGCCCCCTGCTCCGGTGTGCCCTGAGCATCCTGCGCCATTTGGAGAGCAATCAGCATCATGGCTCCGGCGATAAGCCAGAAATACCCGATACCTACCTCGCTGAAACGAAGCACTCGGTCATTCCAGAGCAGTCTCAGCTGCGAAAAATGCTCCCAGAGCAGACTCCAGTGAAAAGGCTTCTTCCCTTCCGGCTTGTACCTGGGGAGCGTAAGACTCAGGATAAACACACCGACTGCCGCCACGGTACACACAGCGCACGGCCACGCTGCCGCTTCCCAGCCTGCCTTTTCGCCCCAGCGCGCCAAAAGAGCATAGACGATGCCCAGCGCGGAAATCTGGCCCACCAAAAGCATGAGCATTGAGCTGATCTCCAGGATTCCGCTCGCAAAGCCGATATGTTGTGTGCCGACCATATCCTTCACAAGTCCCTTTTTGGCGGGACTAAAAAACATGGCTTGCACGCAGAACACGGTGAAACTCCCGACGGCGACAGGTAAGTGATGCAAAAAGAGTCCGAGAGTCATCCCGACAAGAGCCACCACCTGAAGCAGCACCATCTGCTGCAACAAACGAGTCCGACAATAGCGATCCGCCCACCATCCGCCCAATGGCGAAAACAACACGAAAGGCAGTACAATCAAGATAGAAAGGGGGTACTGCATGGCAGCGCCCAACCATATACCCAACGCAATGAGCAAGAATTGCACCCCCTTCTCATTCAGTGAGTTCATCGACTGAATGATGACCAGACTCCAGAAAGCACCCCATCGCACATTGTAGTCGCGTTGTTGCATGGCTCCCTGATAACCTTGATGAATCTCGTTGAGCAGGGCCCCTCCCTGCCCCACACTCCGGCCGCGATTCGAACGCGGGACCCCAAGCTTAGAAGGCTCGTGCTCTATCCAACTGAGCTACCGGAGCAAGTCGCGCAGATGGTAGCAGGTGCGTCGCCATTTAGCAAGCGTTTTTTCGAACGCTCCCCTCGCACATCCCTCCCAAGAAGAAACACCTTCAATAAGTATTAACGGCGCATCATGCAGAATAAGTCGTTGGTTATTTAGGATTTACGATTTCGGGGAATTCGCGCGCCAAAGGCGCGAGGAGGCAAAGCCGCCGACGGGCAAAAGGCAGCGACAATTGGCTCCTGGACGGCGAAAAGCGCATCGCGGCGCTCGGGGCAATCGTCGAGATAGCCATGAAGATGAGTGAGACCATGCACGATGTAACGAAAGAGTTCCTCGGTGGGAGGGATGGAGTGAGCGGCGGCGTAGCGTGCTGCCGTGTCAGAGCTCACGAGAATCTCGCCATAAGGGAACGTGATGACATCCGTCGGTGTGGGATCATGGAGGAAATCGCCGTGGACGCGTGCAATGGAGGCATCATCCACCACGGAGATCTCGACGCACTCGAGGGTGCTGAGGACGTGCTGCGGTCCGGGCGGAGCGGCGAGCAAAGTTCGAACAAGCCGGGGCATCACCAGGCGGACATTGTCCAGCCACCGCGCTGTGACCCAGCGCGGATGTTCGTGCAAATAGATTTCAACCTTGGGGAGCATTCGGATGAGACGTCTGCTGTTTCTCTCGTTTAGCGGCATCGCGGGCAGTGCGAAAAAAACTTCGGAATTGCTCCAGACATTCAGCGCCAAGTACACCGCCCTGAACCGGACATTGATGATTGAGCGGAGGATTACTGTCCAGCAGATGAATCCAGCCTCCACAGGCTCCCCCCCTCGGATCCGGCATACCGTACACCACCCGCGCGGGACGGCAGTGGACCATCGCCCCCGCGCACATCGGACACGGTTCCTTGGTGACATAGATCGTGCACCCCTCGAGCCGCCAGTCGCCGATAGCCGCCTCCGCCGCGGTGATGGCAAGCATCTCGGCGTGCGCCGTTGCATCCTTGAGCATCTCCACCTGATTCCAGCCGCGTGCAATAATTCGTCCCTCCTTGACGATAACGCAGCCGCAGGGAACTTCACCCGCCGCGCGGGCTTTTTCTGCCTCGCGCAGGGCATGAACCATAAACTGTTCATCCTCCGTCATAGCTGGTATAACGCGACCGAGGATACAGACGATTTCATTTAACGGATGGTGATGCGGGGATCCTCATCCAGCACCTTCTGCAACGAATCCCATCCCTTGGGGGTCTGGTTCTGGAACATATGCAAATAGAGCGATACCGTGCCGGCCGGGTACTTCGCGAAGAGGTCATCCACTCCCTTTTTGAGTTTTTCTTCGTCGAGAGAGTCCGGCAACGTGTCCACGACCCCCTGCCCGTTGTGCGCGATACCGAGAGTGTCCAGGAATGAGACGAGCATATTGGTATGCTTGCGCACGAGCCACACCTGCAGCAAGTGGTCGGCAATGGTCTCCGCCGGTTTCCAACTAAGCATTTTCTTCAGCCACGCATACTGCTCGGCAACCGGCTTCTGGCGCACATACACAGCACGCAGCTTTTTGAGGGCTGCCAACTCTGCGACAGCTGCGCGGTAGACATTGCGTTCCTGCTCGCGCATCCACTCCAAGAAGACCCGTACAGTCTCCTCATCCATCTTTTCAAAAATGACGTAAGACTTCATATTGTACGCAGTGAATAAAGCATATTTTAGCTCAAATGTCGAGCCCAAGGTGACACGTCATCACTTTTTTATACGCCAGGCCCACACGTCCCCTAAAAAATTTCTTCGGGCGCATTTAACCCGTTTCCCCTGCGCTTCCTTCAGATGAAGGATGCACGGTCAGCATGACGCTCAACCATTGACGATTCAATATTCCTGAAATCGTAAATCATAAACGTGTTATGACTCATTACGTGCCGATAGGAGTCAGTTAGGATCGCCTTTTGCTCGGGACAGATAGGCGTGAGGATAGCCCCGGCGACTAAAGTGCCTTTTCGCTCATCTCTTTCAGGATTTTGCTATAGGCGCGTAGTGCGGTCTCGTCGCATTTCCCACCCCTCAGGGCAAAATCGGAGTAAACGTTCGCCACGCGCATGGCACCCTCGTCGGCGATTTCCTGACAGAGAGCCGGCAGCAAGACCTCCTCATTGACGGATTCAACTCGAACAGATTTCCTGATGACCGCGGATGAGGTCGGAAATTGGTTGTGAGCCTTCGTAAACCGGTCAGCCAAGGCTTTCCTCTCCTGCAGGAAAGCCCGGGAGAGGGCGCTTCGTTCATCTTCGAACCGTGTGCTGAGGCGATCGGCGTCTTCATGCGTTGCAACCTTATCCGCTTCATTTCGAAAGCGTGCTAAAAGCTCCTCCATCCGTTTTTGCTGTTCCGCGACGAGCTCCTCATTTTTTCGGAGATATTCATTGCATGTACGTTCCAACTCATCGATACGCGCCGCCGTCCTCACCCTATTCACCAGATGAGAGGTAGCCTCGTTGACCGCCGGTTGGACCCCCTCCCGGAGCGGAGAATCTTCCGTTTTCAGATTCTTCCATGCAAGCAGCGCCACACCGACACCGAGCGCAACCAATGCACCCCCGACGAGCCATGCATTCCTGCTTGTTTTTTTAGAAATCGTGGTAAGTTTCGGCAGCGTCCCATCTTCCCAACACTGAACCCATTGGTCGACGCTCTGGCATCTCTCCGCGGGACGCAGCGCCATATTCTGCCGCAAAACAGCCAGCAATTCTATGGGATAAGGGAAACGCACATTATTTTCAGCGAGCGGCTGCAAGTCGTCGCGCATCAATCGTCCATCTGCTTCCTCCGGTTGTTTGCCGGTGAGCAACTCATACCACGTGGCCGAAAGCGAATAGATGTCAGTCCATGGTCCTACATGACCTTTGCCGGTAATTTGTTCCGGCGCGGCATAGCTGCGGGAAAAGGCGCCCTGAGTCGTCGTCGTATCCGTCGTGCGTTCCGGACGATTGAGGGCAGCTCCGAAATCAATGAGGATGGGCTCGCCCTGTTCATCAAACATGATGTTGGCGGGTTTGATGTCGCGGTGGATGATGCCGCGGTCGTGTAAATATCTCAGTGCGCCAAGCAGTTTGCGCAACCAATCGATGCTTTGCTCCGCCGTTATGGAAGTAGGCTGTGCGTCGATCATCTCCCGCAGGGTTCCGCCGGATAGCCACGGCATGACATAGAAAACACTGCCGTTCCCCCAGATAATATCCAGGATGTTCACTATATGTTTATGCCGAATGCCGCTGAGAGTCTTAGTCTCCTTGCGCATGTCGTTCATGGCATGCAAATACCTCTCCTCCAGCTTTCGATGCACCGGACGAATTCCTCCGCTCTCCGGGTCGCGCATACAGATCCCAACCGGGAAGCATTCCTTGAGCACGACGGAGCAGGCCTCGTGCATATCATAGGCCCTGTAGGTAATGCCAAACCCTCCCTGCCCCAGCGTTTTGAGTAACTTGTACCTTCCCGCTATGATGGTCTCCTTAGGCAACTCGAACAGAGGATCAGGCATAGCAATTCTCCATCAACAACGGCTATTGATACGACGCGTCGATTCCTCACGCGTCACTGTGTTTAGTTGGAGCTCAATTGCGCAACGGTCTTGGATAAAAATTCCTCCAGGGTAAGCCCTTGGGCAAACGCTCTTTCCTCGAGTCGTTTAGTGACGTCCAAGTCTAACCGTATCGTCACGTGAGTCTGTAACTTTACATCAATCGACGACGTCGGCATGAGCACCGGATTTTGCGAAATAAGCTCACGAATAATATGAGCCTTCGCTTTCGGTATCGGCTTCTTCGCCATCCAGTTGCGCACCGTTGTTTCTGACACGTAACACTTCTCCGCCAACCATGCGTAGTCATGCTTGTTGGCCTTGAGCCATAATTTGATGTTGAGCTTTAGTTCCTCCATACAGTTCCTTTCTTTTCCTTGATTGTATATCTTTATTGCTATCTTGTCAAGCCGCAAGAATAAATAGATGTCCCGCTGCCACACGTGTCTCCATAAAATCTTCTCCGGACGCATTCAACCCATATCCTAGGCGCTTCTACGGACGAGGAACATAGCGTAACACCGGATGCTTTCTCCCTATCACCAATGACCACGGAAATTCCGCTTCGCGTGCGCCCTGTACGGGGCCGTCGACGGACTTCGCCGGAACGCGCCTTTGCGCGCGAATTTCCTGAAATCGTAAATCGTAAATAATCAACGACCCATGCTACATTATGCTGCGATAATCTCCTGTGCGCTCGCGTCTTCTTGAGACACATAAGCCTTCTGCCCCCTACACTGTATGCAGACGCCGCCATGCATCTGCCCTGGCCCTCCGCACGAAGGACACACCTTCACCGTCTCTTGCGCACCGACCGAGCCCAGACACAGACTCATCAACATCCCCCAAATCCACGCCATGACTTTTTTGCTTTTCATTCGTTATGCTTCTTTCTATGTCACGTCCGAGTTATACGTTGCATCCTGCCACCATGTACAGCACAAAACAAGGGAGTCGACATCATTCACCGTCGTTCTGCGAACACCGAAACGAGGCATTCGATGACTGCAAGAGCGGATAAAGACGAAACAGAAATGAGAGAACTCGGACGTCCTTTTACGTCAATCATTTATTGTCAATACTTTTCTAAACTTAAAATGCAATTTAATCAAGGAACTTTGAGATTTTTTATGCAATCTGATGAAGGAAAACTTTCCTTTATGAGCAGGAAAACCGAGCTGCTTCCGGCTAACCACCTCGCTCAATTTCGAAAATTTCCCCGCGCATCCGGTCACGCCTCCGCTTCGCGCAGTCCGCACGACGGCACGCGAATTTTCACATCGTAAATGGTCCACGGCTTCACCATTCCGCAATATCCCGTCCCTGGGCGTCATCGAAGGAGCCGAGGAGGATGCGGATGATGTCGATGACCTGCCAGATAACGAAACCGCCACCCGTCAGGATCTGCAAAACGCCTGAAATGATTTTCCCCGTGTAAATACGGTGCAACCCGCCGCAACACGAGCAAAACAACAAACAGGCTAATATAAGCGTCACCGTCCGTGACCTGGGCGATATATTTTCTTCTATGTTCATAAGATGATATAGGTTTATCTTCTGCTCACGCAAGCTCACCATACACGTTGAATAAGCCACACTGCACCCATCAACCCGCACGCAAGAACCAACATAAGAAGACCGGCCTCCCACGGCGGCGCAGGCATCGGATCCACAAAATACTTCGGACAAAAATAATTCTTCACTCTCTCCACACGTCGCTGCCACCACCCCCTGAATCCTTTTTGCGGGCTGTTCGTCTCCATGCTCATTACCACCTGAATAATTTTCGCGAAAGAAGCACCAGTCCGATCAGGCCCACCACAATGAGCCACGTCGGGAGTTCGGGTATCATCTCGTGTAAATGTTCTGCTAAATGTCGGATCGTGTCCATCTCGTTATCTTCCTGGTTATACGGTTCATAAAATGAGAGTCATGGCACCGAGATGACCCCAATGATGGGTGCGTAATCATCGCATTCTACGATGAAACTTTCAAAAGGAGTCAAACTTGAACCATCAGAAAATTCCATCCAACCGAGCGTGGCAGGTTTTTGGGTTTCCTCCAGCGACGGAATGTGGGCGGTACCCCCGGATTGCTTGGTCACGACGATATTGGAGAGTTTGCCTTCCATACACTGTAGCTGGAGAATGTAGCCGCTGAATGCGCCGCTTTTCCACGTCAACATGAGCGGCATGAGCGGAAGCCGGTATTCATCGAGTCCACGCATAGTTTCCAGCTCCATCTCGGAATAACGATCCCCTTTGCTAACACGTACGTAAAGCTTGACGCCATAATGGATATCACCGAGGTCGTCTGAGTCAAGCGATATCTCTCCATGAGGAGGGATGGGATCCAACTTAACCGTCTTATTCAGCCCCACATCGGCGCTACATATGCGAATCGTCGCCCCTTCTAATTTTTTGTCGCTCGTGTTTTTGACGATAAGTACGGGCTCCTCCAGATAAACGATATCATCTTCTTCCGATTCTTCTGCGTCACTATCATCTCTTTGCACCTTCCAGCTCCCAACAAAGAGAGGGGGCTCTATTTCTATTCTTACCCCAAGGTCGTTACCACGACTTATAGCAGAATTCCCCAGGGCGCACGCTTTCCATAATTCTTCTTTCACTTTATCGGCGTCCTTGTTGAAATACAAAGCAATCATCCACATACAGTCCCACATGAGGGAGCTCCCCGGCGCCAGCTTTAAACCGCGTTCCAGAGTTTTTTTTGCTTCCTTATAGTGTTCCCGAGCGATTTGCTCAGTTGCTTTTAAGAAAAAACATAGGACATCATTTTCTGCGCAACCGTCCTCAACAACTTGAAGAAATTCCTGCATCGCGAGAGGACTTTCCTCAGCTATGCGCAAAAGAGCCATAGCGAGGCAGCTATGGCGCGTGGGCCAATCCGAAGTCTCCCGATGTTTCTGCGCCACCTTTTCAACAGCGTACCAATCGATTTCTTCACTGTTACACATGCTGGCGAGGAGGATCTCAAATCGAAGCGATTCATCAACCCCCGGCAAGGGAGCAGAACAGTGCCTGATCGCCGCATCAGCGAATGATTGAGCCTTACCCGTATTCGCGGCAACGCCTTTGCCGGACAAATAAGCCTCCGCCATCAAGTAATATGCCGGGTAAAACTTTTTGTCGACGAGTTTCTTAGCAATCCGGAAAAATTCGTCGACGTCGCGGGCTGTACCATTTCCGTTGGCTAGGCACTCGGCGAGTATGCACCCCGCATTGAGGTCGCCTTTTGCATAGCCTTCACGAAAGCATTGTACAGCCTGTTGCTGGTCTCGCTCCATCCCGATGCCAAAGAAAAGTTTCACACCCTTCCTGTAGAGAGAGTCATCGGAAGGCGCCAAGGGCTCCGGCTGTTGTTGACTGTCCGTTTTCATCTGTTCTGAGAAGTTAATTTTTTTCTGTCTTAGTTACATCAGTTGAATATTCAGGATGGGCTCTGGACGGGAACGTCCTCCGGCGAAATTGGCTCTGTAGTCGTATCGGGAAAGGCCTCCTTTTCTTCGCGTACTTGGTCAATCCCATTCTGGATGAGACGCAGAACGAACAAACACGATACGATGCCAAAAAGAAGTAACGCGCCCAAAAATGTGAGATGGAATGCAGTGTTATCAGCCCCATGGGCGTTTAAGAATGTTATCGCAAAATGCATAAGCAAGGGTACGACAGCCAAGACGATAAACCGCCGGTCGAACATAGTGGATTTGCTCCACTTATCTGCACTTTGTCCACCTTCTTTTTCCCGCAAAGCCTGAACCTTGCAGAAAGCCCCAACTATAATTATACACCACACCACTTCCAAAAATTCGTATAAAGATACGCCTATCACCCCAAAAAACTGTTCCTCCGCATTCGCTGCTATTCTCTCGTAATCTTCGTTTATTAGAGAGACGAACATAACACCGCCACCCTCAATAACAGCCAGACCGGCAGCCACAGCGCACCCCATTAACATCCCCGGAAGAATGCGGTTCATGCGAATCTTGATAAGCAGGGATCCAATGTACAGCGCCGAAAGCAACTTACAATACTCCTTCACCGGCGCCTCAAGATACCACGTATCGCTATCTATATTCTTCCCCTTCAATACGGTAAAGATAAGAGCAAGCACGCCTCCCACCACTAAACATCGCACGGCATTGTACATGGAAATATTGCGCCAAATGTTTAACTCGTAAAAGAGAATATAGAGAGCCAAAGGGAAGAAGAGAGCCGCCGTAATGCAGTAAAACGGAGCCAACTGCGGTAATGTTTGCTTGAAAACAAAATACCAGAAAATGCCGAACAACGCCATTCCAAAGAAAAGGAAGCGAGAGAAAAGCCAGGGAGTCGGCCACTTGTTAGAGATTTGCTCAATGGTCGGGGTTGAAGTCGGCGTACCGCACTGGAAAATTTCGTACACCTCTTCATCGGCATGCATACGGAATACGCCGCCGAAAAAAGACTTCCACGAAAAGCCCTCCAGCTTGTGCAAATCAGCAGTTGCTACGACCAGGGAATTGACCTTCGACACGGTCCCAACCACCTTATCCTTTACTTTCAGTCCCTTCTCGATGAACGACGTCCCGCTCCCTTGCTGCGGTGCATTCACCCCGGGAGTTGCAACCGCAACTGCACCGATTCCCTGCTGCAGAATTTTTCCATAAGGTTCCCAACTCGGCGCCCCCTCATACCACACGCACGTTTGCAGCGTCAGCAATCCCCTCGCCGCCATATCCTGCAAATCCTGAAACCTGTACGGCCCCTTCGACTCCTCCCCCTGCTGCACATAATAGAGTTTCGTTGCGAGCAGATTCCCCGCAGGGACAACGGGCTGAACAACGGGCTGAACAACGGGCTGAACAACGGGCTGAACAACGGGCTGAACAACGGGCTGAACAACGGGCTGAACAAC
>CANQSY010000004.1 GCA_947626635.1 uncultured Akkermansia sp. | reverse complement strand
CAACGATTTAGAGCATAAATGAACCTCTTGTCTCTTTCCTTAAAATGAATCCAGTTTTCAAATGCGTTTGCCCTGGGATCGGGGCTTGCTTTATGGACAGTAAAAATGTAAAATGAGTTCATGCCGATTATTGCTGCATTACTGGTGTCGTTGTTTTTCTTCATGGCGGGGTGTTTAAACATGGGGATCTACATAGCGCAAACGCCGCGAGATCCGTTTGAACCCTTCCTCGCCGGATTGCTGCTGCAAGCGTGGCCATTGGGCGTAGCGGCGGTGCTGTTTATGCTGGTGGATATACGGCTGCACCAGAATTTGACGGCGGGGGTGGTCGAGACCCAGGAGAACCGGAATGAGATTCCGGAGAGTCCCATGGTGCATCGAGGAGCGTCGGCGGGTCGTGCTGAAAAGCCGCAGGAGGAGGTGTCCTACTTTAATCTGAACGGAGAGCCGTTGCCGCAGCAACCCGTCGTTCGACAGCAGGCTGTGGCGGCGAATCCCACCCAATTTGCGACACCACCGCCTTTCGATCATCACGAGCAGACGCCGCCGAAGGCCGAGGAGAAGCCTGCCGAGGACAAGAAGGAGGACCCACCCCCTTCGGGACTCAGTTTCTTCAAGGTGTAACCTCCTTTTATTTTGCATGAGACAAGTCGGCATGAGCGGAATGCGGGCGCTTGCGCAGCTGCTAGGCGATCATACCGGCGCCCGTGTCGGTGTCTCGGATTTGCAGGTGGTGGCTCAGGGAGCGTCCGGACGCTGTATTGTGCGAAGCTCCCATCCGGCGTGCCAGGGGATCATCGGCATCTACTGGACGGCGGAAAGGGAAGATAACGGGGCATTCTTACCGGCGGCAGATGGGTTGCGTCGGGCCGGGGTCCCCGTGCCGGAGGTGTACGCCCGTGCGGACTACGGCGGCGGGAGGGGGGCATGTCTTGTGCAGGATTTAGGAGAACGGAGTTTGCTCAGTATGAAGGGGGCGGCGGAGTCGGAGCTGGGAAAGGCTTACCGGGCGGCGTTGAGGAGTGTGCATGCGCTGCATGAGGTGCAACCGGATTGGGACTTGCAGCCTCCCTTTGATGCAGCTCTCTACCGATGGGAGCAGGATTATTTCGCTGAGCATCTTCTGGGAACGCACCTGCATCGTCCCGCGGCGGTGGGATTCAGCGAGCGCTCGGAAAGCAGAGAATTGGCGCAGTGGCTGGCCGGACAGGAGAGGAGCGCCGTGCACCGCGATTTTCAGAGCCAAAATATCATCATGTGCGGCACGGAGGCCTACCTTATTGACTTCCAGGGAATGAGGTATGGGCTTCCGGAATATGACCTCGCCTCGCTTCTCTATGATCCCTACATGGAGGTGAGCGCTGAACTCCGCGGGGAACTGCTGAACGATGCGCTGACGTTGTATGGAGGGCGCATCAATGGCGAACGTCTGCAAGCGTGTTCGCTGCAGAGGCTCATGCAGGCGCTGGGGGCCTACGCCAACATTGGCTATCATCGTGGCAACGCGTGGTATCTTGAACTTATCCCGACGGGCATACGCATCCTCAGTGAAGTGTGTGCGGCTATTTCATCAGATGCACCCGCAGCTCCCATGGCAGCATGTATACAAAACGCTCTCTTCTCACACTGACGCTCGCTATCTGCGCCTTGGTGCTCACGGCGGTGTACGGACCGGGTCTGCTGCGCTCAGCGGACGAAATGATTTATAACGTCTTTGCCGGGAAAGATGGCAAGCCGATTCGGCTGCTCACTCCCGGGGAACAGACGCGCATGCAGAAAGTGCTCACGAGTTACAGGATGCCTCATTATCCGGAGGTGGTGTACGTGTGCTGGGATACTGACTCAGAATGGGGTAGCGAGGAGGCTTCACGCGCCAAGATGCAGGAACTCGCCACCATCCTTCACTGCCTCGCCACCCGCTACGCCACGGGATGGGTGGGGCTCTCCTCGCCCCTGACCTGGCAGGACCGGAAGGACGAGATGGCGCGCGTCATGCTCGACGGTGCGTTGAGAGAGGTGAAACGGGTGATCGTAGGGGTGCGCGGGTACAACGCAGCTCAAGCGCATGATACGCCGGTGGAGATGCGCGAGGGGGCATTCCCGACCGAGCGAGTGGAGGGAGATACATCGCAATTGCCCATGGCTAACTGCGAGAGGTCTTTTGAGCTGCCCGGCGAGGGGGAGGGAGTCTATGTCGTTGTGCCGGATTTTGTGGAGGATGAATTGCTGACGGAGAGGGAAGCCGAGCAGAGGAATCTTTCTGTGCCGCTGTTGGTGAAGTGGAATGATAGAGTTTGGCCCACGCTGGCTCTGCGGCTTGCCATGGAGCAGATGGGACTGAGCGTTCAGGATGTCCTTGCTCGACCCGGAAAAAGCATACGACTCGGCAAACGCGTGCTGCCGCTGGATGAGCACGGACGCACGCCCTTGGGTTCGGCACGGGCGCGTTCTCTGTCCCTGAATGAATTGCTGAGTCCGGACAGGGAGGAAGAGGGACGAGAGCAGGGGGAGCGCAGCGCGATCGTGTTGCGTCCCCAGCTTCATTCAGGTGAGGAGCGGGCCCGGGCATTGGCCGGCACGGTATCGCTTTTGTTGGCAGAAGAGAGGGTGGTCTATTTGCCGGGAATGAGACCGGAGAGAGCCCATATACTGGAACTGAACCCGCTTCAACGCACCGTGGTCGGGCGCGTGATTCTAGGTGCTATCCTTCTTCTGTGCCTACTGGGACTACCGCGTCTCCCTCAGCTGTTTCCCGGACTTCTGCGCGGCACGCTGCTTCTGGCGGGACTGGCGGGTTTTTGGTTGCTCAGTTGGCTGTGGTTCCGCGAGGGGATGTGGATGAGCCTGTGTACTTGGGTTCTTTGCTGGCTGGAGCTGCTCGCGTACCAATGGCGCGTTTCTCGGCGGACGGATTGACGATCTCAGGTAGCTCGCATACGTTTGCCCCGGGTGAGGACGCCCTCGGATGATGCGGCGTCGGGGGAGCCGGCCTTTACTGTGCGGGAGTCGGCTGTCCGGGCTCCGGCGAGGTGTAGTACACCTTCCCGTCCACAGCCGTGCGGTAGCGTCCACCCGGTAGGATGGTGATGCCCAAGGTATGACCTAGGTAATGGGGAGGAGCATCGACATGATAGCGCCGCAATTCCGGCGCGCTGGGCTGGTCGGGGTCGCGTATGACCAGAGTAAGGCGTCCCTTGATGGGACGGGGGGCCTGCGGTCGGGAGGCAATTCGTTGGCCGGCGTACATGAAGCCGAAGGGGAATATATTGCCGGAGTCATCATGCATCTCCACAAAAAGGCGACCGCTCGTTCCATTAGTCACCTGCACCGCGTAGCCTCCGGTGTCAGAGGTGGTCCGGCTCATAGATTCGCCGGCAGAGATGGTGGCTGCCCCGACCGAGGGCGCGGAGGACGAAATTTTGGCGGGAGCGCTTGTATTCTCGGATGATTCCGTGGAATCGCGTACAGGACGTGGGTCCGGGATGGGCGGGGCCGAGGGCACCGTGGCGGGAATAGAGATCGGGAGAGGCGGATGGGCAGTAGTCGGTACCGTGGGAGAAGACGTCGCGCGCGCTGTTCGGGAAGCAGGAGAAGCAGAGGATGGCTGCGCATTGTAGGCGGCGGCAGCGATCTCAAAAGCGGTCGTTGTTTCCGTGGGAGTCGACGATGTGGCAGCCCGACCGGGAAGGGCTGTGTAGCCCTCCGGCTTTTCAGCTATGGCCGTGGACTCCGCTCCCTCTGCCGGGGTATTCGACGAGGGTGCGGTCTGCTGGCATGCGGCAGAAAGAAGTCCCGCCACCGTGAGCAACAGCGCTCGCATGCGCCTATTCATGCCCCGCATTCTACCACCCTCGCGCCTCCCTGGCAAGAAAATGCGGTTGCCTCCCGACGAATTGCGATTTGAATGCTGGCGCGCTCCGCTCGGGGTTGTCGAGCCGGAAGCGACAGCGACGGCAGATTTGCCATTGCTTTACGCGGCAGGTGTCGGTATAATGAAGACGAGGAGCTATGAGAGAAGCAAGCCCCAATATGGGAGGGACGACGCGCCCGGAGATACCCGATCACGAGATTTTGCGGTTGATCGGTAAGGGGGCCTATGGCGAGGTGTGGCTGGCGCGGTCGCTGACCGGGACATACCGTGCGGTGAAGGTCGTATGGCGGCACGATTACAAGGACGAAGCGACGTATGTGCGGGAGTTTGAGAGCATCCAGCAGTATGAGCCGGTAGCGCGAGGAATCCCCGGAGTGGTGCATATCTTGCATGTGGGGCAGAAGCACAGCGAGTACTACTATTACGTGATGGAATTGGCGGATGATGCGTACACGGGAATCCACATTGACCCGGAGAGTTATGTGCCGCGCACGTTGCACAGCGACATGGAGCTTTACGGCAATAATCCCATGCCCTTGGATTACGTGCTGGAGGTGGGAAGCCAGTTGGCCCATGCGCTGGATGGCATGCACTGTGAGAAACTTTCGCACCGCGACGTCAAACCCTCCAATATCGTTTTCGTCAATGGACGCGCCAAATTGGCAGATGCGGGCTCTGTGGCGCAGAGCAACAATCTATCGTTTGCCGGGACAGAGGGGTATTTACCTCCGGATGGGGCCGGGACGCCGCGGGCGGATGTGTACGCCTTGGCCAAGGTGCTCTACGAGATGAGCACGGGGAAAGACAGGTTGGATTTCCCGGAGTTGCCTGATAAGGTGCCGGAAGGGTCCACACATCGGCGGTGGCTGGAGTTCAACGAGATCATTTGTGCCGCTGCGGAACCGCGAGCTGACAAGTCGACCATCATCACGGCAGCCGAGTTGGCGGATCGACTGGATGCGCTTCGTCAGTATGCGCCGCACCACAAATTGATCAGCCTCCGGCGCCGCCGTTGGATCACCATCGCGATGCTCACGACTCTTGTTCTCAGTTTGGGCGTGTTCATTGCCTTTCTTTTGCTGCCGCGGCAGACGCGCGAACGCCTTATTAGTGCCACAAGGGGGAATCATCATGCCAAGGTTGAGAAAAAAACTCCACGAGACGATACGGGGCAGCTCTTCATTTCATCGGTTCCCGCAGGGGCATCCATTTATACGCCGGATGGAACGTATGTGGATGAAACACCGTACGGACCTGTGGAGGAGAAACCCGGAACAGAGGTGGCCTTCACTCTGCGTAAGGAGGGGTATGCGGATTGCGAGGTGAGCGGGCAGATTCCTCGCGGAGGAGTATTGGCGCTGGGGAGCGAGTTGCAGCCTTACCGTCCTCCGCAACGTGGCGAAGAATGGATGGACGCTTTGGGTACCATTTATTATCCCGATGCAGGCGAACACAAGGCTTCCGCTCCGGTAACCGTTCAGCAATTCGAGAGCTACCTGAGACGAGTGCGCCCCAAGGTCAATATACCCTACGACAAGACAGCGGATGGACAATATGTGCGCACGACTCAGGAGGGGATCGGAGCCTACATCCTCTGGCTGCTGCACATGTGTGAAATTCGTGGTTTTCTGGGTGGCGACCACACATTGGTGGCGGAGGCCGAGCCGGGGACGGGAGATGGCGGGCAGTTGTGCGCCTACCGGCTGGTGACGCGACCGGTGCAGAAAGTGCCCATCACCGTGCGCACGTCGCCGCCCGGGGCTATGGTGTGGTTGAATGGTAAATCGCTTGGAGTGACGCCGCTTCAAGGCGTTCGGGTGCCGCTGGCGCCGTACTTCATCGAGATCAAGATGGCGGGATTCGCGACGGAACGATTCAGTGGGATGTCGCCGCGAGACGTATCGCTTGATGTCACCATGAAGCTGAATAATTCAGTTTCCTTCGGGAAGGAGTGGACAAACAGTCTGGGACTGAACTTTAAGCCGCTGCTGCCGAATTTGTTGGCCGGCACTACGGAAGTGCGCGTGGCAGATTTCCACGCGTTTGCGGCGACAACGGGCGCCCCCATTCCGCCGCCTACGGATTTTGTGCAGAGTCCTCAGCACCCGGTCGTGGGCGTCACACGAGCAATGGCGGAGCGCTTCGCTCGGTGGCTCACCGCGCAGGAACGTGAAGCCGGCCTCATTGAGGCGACAGATGAGTACCGGTTGCCAACAGATGAGGAGTGGAGCGCCATGGCGGGGCTGAAGGACGAGAAAGGAGCAAGCCCGTACGAGAGAGGACAAGTCGGAGGCAAGGGACCGCGTCCGGATTTCTATTGGGGGCTTGAGTGGCCTCCACCGCCCGGTTCGGGCAATTTTTCTGACGTATCCGCACGTGCCTATGTCGCACCGCAGCACGTCTTGGAGTACTATACGGACAATTTTCCTTTCACGGCTCCCGTGGGCTCTTTTGCGGCGAACAAGCTGGGGTTCCACGATATGGAGGGGAATGTGCAGGAGTGGGTGAGTGATGAGTACGGCGGACCGACAGGATTTGCTTTTCGACACTACGGCGTCACCCGCGGCGGTGACTTTGGCTCGTTCCGCCCTGCTCAGCTTTCCCCCGGTAGCAGAACCCCCCGTCCGGTAGATGCCGCAGCTCCTACGGTAGGTTTCCGCTTGATGCTCGAGCGGGCAGCCAGATCCAACTGAGAACCTTTTCAACGACGAGAGGGAAATCCTGCCGAGGTTGTGGGGGCGCAACAGGCGGCAGCATGGGAGGCTACGGGACAGAGAACAAACGTTTTCCGGTCGTATCAGGAGCTCGACGTTTTGCGTGGCAGCGCACGCCAAAATGCGGGTAGCGGGCGAAATTCACGCTTGCCATGGTGGCGCAGGTGTGTTAGTCTTACCGCGTATGAAAAAGAAATACATCGCTCCTGTGTTGGGGGCAAGTCTCCTTTTGATGGTCCCGTCGTGCCGCAGCACGGACGGTGATGGGTATGCGGAATCAGCTCTGCCGATGAGTGAGGTGGCGGATGGCGAGATACCGCCCTGGCTGTTGGAGGACGATGGAAGCAACGGCGGGCAGGTAGGCGCGGGCACGCATACGCCGACGGCGGTTTCCCGTAATAACTTCGCTATACCGGAGCCAGGGACTTCATCATCGTCGGCAACGGCCTCTACTCGCCAGAACCAGCCTAAGCCGGCAGAGACCGGCGCAGATGGAACCATCGTGGAGAGCGGCGTTGTCGCGGGAGTGGACCCACTTGCTTCCGCTCAGGTTGCGGCTCCGGATGAAGGAGTGAGTCATGGATCTGCCGGCACGAGCGGCACGAAAGCTTCCGGAGGCAAGAAGGGCGGCAAGGGTGCGAAGCCCGGCAAGAAGCCCCAGAAGCCGACGATGATCGTGTACAAGGTGCGTCCGGGCGATAACCTGACCGTGATCGCCAAGCGCAGCAACACGACGGTGGCTCAGATACGTAGGGATTCCAACATCAAGGGCAGCACCATTTATCCGGGACAGGTCATCAAGGTGCGCTATACGCCTAAAGGCTATAAGCCCGAGAAGAATTCCGGCAAGGGCAGTAAGGGCGGCAAAACGCAATCCTCGTCAAAGACGCATACGGTGAAAGCCGGGCAGACCTTATCCGGGATTGCGGCTAAGTATGGAGTGAGCACGGCGAAACTGATGAAGGCAAACGGCATCAGCGCCTCGCAGGCAAGTAAGCTCCAGGTGGGTCGCAAGCTGGTGATTCCCGGCAAGAGATAATCATCCCATGCCATAAGCAACGACCATGTCAAGAGCCAAGTGCCTAGCAGCTGTGTTGATCGTTCTGCCCGCGGTAGCAGGACTATCCTCGTGTGGTAATTTTCTTGGCAAGAACGTGTCGCTTTTTTCAGCATCGGTGCGCAACGCCCAAGAGGACCAGGTGGTGGTCGAATCCGGCGCAGGTGGTTTGCCCGCCGTAGCTATGACGGAAACACTTCACGAGGTGCAGTCGCCCTCCGTCTCTCCGGCGGTCGGGAGACAGGTCACGGTGCAGCCGGGCGACACCCTCACAGGGATTGCTCAGCGCAATGGCGTTCGTGTCGCCGATTTAGCGAAAGCCAATGGTCTGGGAGGGACTACCTCCACCATCCGTGCGGGGCAGAAGCTCACCCTTCCGCGCGCTGCTCGTGCGGCGACATCGGCCTCCTCATCGTCTGCCCAACGTTCTGTCCGTACAGCATCCTCCGCCACTCAATCGACCAAGAAGAAACGGCGCGGCATGTCATCCTACAAGGTGAAGCCCGGCGAGACCCTGGGAGGTATAGCGGCGCGGCATCACACAACCGTGTCGGCAATTTTGAAGGCAAACGGCATGAAAAAAGATCAGGCGGATCAAGTACGCGCCGGACAAACTTTGCGTATGCCTGCGGGGAGGTAAAGCGACATCATGAGGGTAACATGCTGGAGAGCGTGGTTGACGGCGGTGGCAGCGCTCGGACTATTGAGCTGTGAGGGAGGCATCAGACCGCAGCAGACAGCAAGTACGAATGCGCCACGGGAGGAACATCCGGGTAATGGGAGTGTGGCGATGGATGACACGCCTCCGGACTATTTACCGGAACGAGTTGACACGAAGGGGATGAATCCCTTGGAGATGCCGAATAAGAATGTCGCGGGCTATGCTAATCCTTTCCCGGTCGGGAGCTACGAAAACTTTGCGGCTCAGAAAGAATACCCGGTCACTTCCAAAGTTTACGCCGATGAATTGCTCCTTTCGCACATCACGGCGACCAACAGCAAAATCATCATTTGCCTGCCCCAGCAGCGCGCACGTCTCTACGTCTATGGCAGAGTCGCGATGGATTGGCCTGTATCAACCGGAACGGATGGACACGAAACTCCGACGGGTGTGTTCCGCATCATGGAAAAAAGTCGGAGTCATCATTCCGCTCGCTATGGCAAATGGGTGAATGACCGTGGCAGGGTGATTGACGGGAATGCCGATCTTGCCCGCGGAACTCCGGACGGTGCCCGTTTCCGGCCTTCATCGATGCCGTGCTGGCAGCGACTCACGTGGGATGGTGTGGGGCTGCATGGTGGACGAGTGATTCCCGGCAGAAGACTGTCGCATGGCTGCATCCGCACGCCGTTCGCGACGGCACGCAAATTGTATGAGCATACGGTGTTGGGTCTTCCCGTGTATATTTCTCGCGCTGTGGAGGATTACACTTCCGGCGGGAATGTGCTTCCTGAAGACGTGAAGTACCGTCCCGGCGGCGACTATCGAGATCTTCCGCCTTCTCGGCTCCGTACGGCGCATCGATGAAATTCCTCATGGTATCGCCTTCCCTCCGTTCATCAAAAATATGAATGAGAATCAGCCAGTGATCAGGAATGGAGAGACAGAACGTCTCCTGCGTGCTGCAAATGGAATCCTGTGCGCCGTGATGATGATGGGTACGGTCGGGGCTGTGATCTACAGTTTGGTGAGCGGCAAGATGCAGGAACCCTGGCAATGCGCAGCCGGCGTGGTCGCCGCGATGATCGTCATTGTCTGGGGCGGCTACTACGCGAGTCTATGGGTGAAGCTCGATGAGGCGGGAATGACGTTCAGCGCGTGGGTCCTCCACAGGCGATTTTATCCATGGACCGACTTGCAGCAAATCGTGCTTGAAGAAAGCGATGACAATGAGATTGCCTCGTGCACCTTGGTCTTCATCTTTTCTCACGGTAAAAAATGCATCGTGAGCAGCCGACTCTTCGCGCTGGAAGATGTGCGGGAATTGCGCGATGAATTGCGTGCCGCAGGTAGGCAGCTATCCCGAGCAGAGGTCGAACAATGAGGTAAATTCGACGCGAATTTGCAAGTCGTGGGTTTGTCATACCGAAATTCTCGTAAAAAAAGCCCGCAAATACTGATTTTTTCGCATAGAAGCGCGCTTTTGCGCTTGAATTACCCGCCTGGAATGCTATCATAAAGGCCTATGAACAAAACTCAACTTGTAAACAGCATTCATGCTAAGCTTGGTGATGGCGCTACCAAGAAGTGCGCCGAGGCTGCTCTCAGCGCTGTTCTGGATTCCATCACTGCTGCCGTCAAGAAGGGCGACAAGGTTCAGTTGATTGGTTTCGGTACGTTTGAGATGAAGACTCGCTCTGCACGCACGGGTCGCAATCCTCAGACCGGAGCTCCGATGAAGATCGCCGCTTCCACCACGCTTGCATTCAAGCCGTCTTCTGTTTTCAAGAAGAAGGGTGGCAAGAAGCCCGCGAAGAAGAAGTAATCTCTCCTTTTTCCCTTCGGTTTTTCATCAAGGTCGTTTCCTCCGGGAAACGACCTTTTTTATTGCGAAAAGACCGCTATTTGTCGACCAACCGTGATTGCAAATAAAAATAGCTTGACTAATGGTGAAGATGGTGCTACGCTGCGCGCGTTATGGCTAAAGTACCGGTGATACAGTTACGCAAGGGACATGCGGTCAATTACAACGGAGACATATGCGTTGTGCGCGAGAGTCAGCTGAAGACGCCGCCGCGGATGGCATCGTATGTGCAGATGACGATACGAAGCATAGCGACCAAGAAGGATTACAACCTGCGCTTGACGTCGAATGATTTCTTGGAGGGCGTCATGCTGACGCGACAAGAGATGGAGTTTTCGTATGTGGATGGGATGGGGTATCACTTCTTGAACACGGAGACCTACGAAGACGTCTGCGTGAGCGAGGATATTGTAGAACCGGTGAAGGATTACTTGATTGAAGGGAATTCCTACGTGTTGCTCTTTACGGATGAGACGGTGTGTTCGATCGAGTTGCCGGCGGCGATCACGATGGAAGTGGCCGATGCGCCGGAGGGTGTTAAGGGAAACTCTGCGAACAATGTGTACAAGAGCGCGACAATGACCACAGGTCTTGTGGTTCAGGTCCCCTTGTTCATCAGCGCCGGTCAGCGTATTTCTGTGAAGACCGAGGACGGCACCTATCTCGGTCGAGTCAACAGCTAAACGTGCTTGCGCCTGAAATCGCAGGGGACCATGTTGGGCGACCAGGGTGGTATGTCGAGCCAGACTTTGTCCTCTCTCTTTTGCTCAGGCGTCTCCCTTCAGATGAAAATTTCTGTATTAGCGAGCAGCAGTCGTGGGAATGCCTCCGTCATTCGTTCGGGGGGTACGACCGTGATGGTGGATGCGGGTATCAGCGCCCGACGTATTTGCAACGGTCTGGCGGAATGTGGGTTGGATTTTTCACAAGTTCAGGGAATATTCATCACGCATGAGCATACGGATCACGTATGTGGTCTGGGAACGCTGAATAACAAGTATGAGCTTACGATATACTGCTCACGCTACCTGAGAAATGACCTGCGCGCGGTGGCGCCCAACGCTACGCTTAAATACATAGAGCCGGGGGAGAAGGTGAAGGTGGGCGAGCTGGAGGTGACCCCCATATCGGTGAGTCATGATGCGGTGGATCCGCTTGGGTACGTGTTTGAAGCCGCCGGGGTGAGGCTGGGGTATGTGACGGATACCGGGCAGAGCACGCGGGCGATGCTCGCCGCGCTTGAGGGGGTGCACGCCCTCTATTTGGAGTCCAATTACGACGAGGACATGCTCCATAACTCGGGGCGTCCCTACAGTCTCATTGAGCGTATTGAAGGTATAGCCGGCCACCTCTCCAACGATCAGGCCGGCGTGGTTGTGCGCGACCTTGCCCACAGTGGTTTACGCCATGTTATTCTCGCCCATATCAGTCCGGAGTGCAACACGCCGGACTGCGCCCGGAAAGCGATGCAAGGCGTGCTGGATGAGGTGGCTCCCAACGTGCAGCTTCACGTGGCCAGACAGTTCGAGCGTCTTCCGTGGATTGAGCTGTGAAGGACTTCCTGTCGCGGCGCTTCCTTTCAGAGACTTCTCTGCCGGTGATGCCTAGTTGGGTAGGGTTGAAGTGCGCGTCGAATACGATGGGGCGGCGCCCTGCATGAAAGGGGGAGGTTTTTCGTGCGCTGTTATACGGCGGCTTATATTTCGTATGAGAAACGAAAGACCCTGTGGCGTCATGAAAGAACAAAACAATGAAAGAAAACATCTTGTTCTTCCGTATGATATAAACAGAGGATGGGAACTGCTGTCAACTGATGAAAAGGATATTCTGGACTGCAATGTGTATGATGACACCAGCGCTGCTCATGGGGCAAAGTGCCCAGGAGATAGCAGACGCTCTGCCTGCACCCGAGTTGGATGCAGCGAATGGTCGACTGATTATGCCGACAGCGGAAGGGGCCGTGGTCGAGTTGGCGGGGGCGGACTATGAGCAGGTCATCACGCGAGACGGGACGGTGCGCTCGGTGATTTCGGACGTGCCTGTGCATGTGTTCTTTCGTGTCGTCAAGAATGGGGAAGAGGCGCTGAGCCGCGACTATGAAGTTTGGGTGACGAGTAATGTTGTGCCGGGGAATCCGAAACCGAAGGTGATTCCTGATCTTCTGCAGTGGCAGGGAGGGGAGGGGGAGTGGAAACCGGGCGAGGTCATACGAGTGCGCTGGAGTGATCGTGAAAGGGCGGAATTGCTCAAAGCGGAACTCGAGGCGACTGTGGGGGGCAAGGTAAGGATTCTTGAGGAGGGAAGTGAGGAGGCGGCCGATCTCATCTTCACCGAAGCCGGCGAGGAGAGAAAAACGGAGATTGGCGAGGAAGGATATGAGCTTCATATTGCCCCGGAACGGGTGGAAATAGTAGGCGGCGGCGCGAAGGGGATGTGGTGGGCGACGCGCAGTCTGCTCCAGATGCTCAAAACGCAGAAGGATAAACTTCCTTGTGGCACGGCGGTCGATTTCCCGCGCTATGGGCTGCGGGGGTTCATCCTGGATATAGCGCGCACGCACTACGCGCTCTCCGAGCTGCGCGATGTGATTAACACGATGGCATGGTACAAGATGAACGATCTTCACCTTGTCATCAACAATAACTTCATCTTTCACGAGGCGTACGTGGATGCGGGACGTGATCCTTTCAAGGAGAGTTACTCTTCCTTTCGCCTGGAATCCGTCGTGAAGGGAGCCGATGGGCAACCTCTCACGTCAAAAGACGTTTCCTACAGCAAGAAGGATTTTCGTGCACTCATTGATTATGCGAAGACCCGTGGTGTGGATATTGTGCCGGAGTTGGACACGCCGGGCCACGCCTTGGCGCTCACCCGCATTCGTCCGGATCTCATCTACAAGGGGCCGATGAAGAGGCACGAAAAGAGGCGCTGCGAGATGTTGGATGCCGCAAACCCGGAGACCCTTCGTTTTGTGGAGGAGTGTTTCGACGAGTATCTGCTGGAGGACCAGGGGTTGGGACGGGCCGTGTTTGAAGGATGTACCATCCACGTGGGCGCGGATGAATTTTTCGGCGATGCGGAGGATTACCGAAAATACACGGACGGGATACTGCGCTATGTGGTGAGTCGAGGGTACAAGCCGCGGGTTTGGGGGAGCCAGAGTTCCAAACCCGGGAAGACTCCCGTGCTTGCCAAGGGAGTGCAGATGAATCTCTGGAACACCACTTGGATGCGCGCATGGGAAGCGGTCAATCTGGGCTACGACGTGATCAACACAAACGACGCCTATCTCTACATTGTGCCTTTTGCGGATTATTACCGCATGGATGAGAATTTGGACTGGTTGTATGAACACTGGCAGCCGCACATGATGTACCAGGAGCAGCTCCCTGCCGGGCATCCGCAACTCCTCGGCGCGGCCTTTGCCGTATGGAATGACGCGACGGATTTGCGGCACACGGGCTACGGTATGTATGATATATGGTACACGATCTCGGACTCCATGGATGTGCTTTCTCAGAAGATGTGGGGTACGCCGCAGTCACCGGATACCTACGATGAGCACAGGAAACTGGCTCGAGCCATAGGGTTTGCGCCGCTCATTAATCCCCTCTTCATTTGGGAGGAGAAAAAGCCCGTGGAGATTCATGCTGATAACCTGCCGCAGGAGATCGGTCTGCCTGCTCTGGGACCGAATTATCATCTCACCATGGAAGTGGAACTTACCGAGGCTCCGGAAGGTGAGGAGCAGGCGCTGCTTTCAGCCCCGGAGGGTGAACTGCTCGGCGTGATGAAAGACGGGACGATCGGGTTCCGTCGCGCCGACACGATGGAGTTCTCTTACGAGGCAAAGCTGCCGATAGGCAAGCGGGTGAAATTGGAGCTTATCGGCGAGAAGGGGTATACGAAGCTGTTGCTGGATGGTGAAGTTGTTTCCAGAATGCAGTTGGATAATTACGTGAACGCAGAGGAGGGATTCCACAAACGAACAAAAGGATTGCGCTGCACCTTCATCCTTCCGTTGCGAACTCTCGGACGCAATTTCCACGGTAAAATCTATTCCTTGAAGGTAGAGCAGTAACGGCGGCGTACGGGTGTTCACGGGTCGTGAAAATTCTGCCCGCGATACATAATAAGGCAGGTGCGAAACCCCGGCCCTCCATAAAGGACCGTCGGGCGCGCGGCGTTGAGACTGCTCCCCAGCGCCGAGTTGGAGCGTAGGACCGGCAACGATTGAGCCAACCGTTCAACCACCGTGATTCTCCGCGTGCAGGCGGTGAATTCTTCACTCGTCGGGTCATCACCGCCGCTGCAGCTCGGCTGAACTCAGCAGCTGCTGCGTCCGGGGTAGAAGGGGAACCGCGCATTTCCTCGAGCACCTGAAGCAATCCCCAACCTTGGCCGTTGTATCGCTCGGTCAGTTTGGTGCCTTCGCCTTTGAAGTTCACGTAGTCTACGAGACAGTAGAGACCGAGCGGGGACCGGGAGAGCATGGCAAAGCGCGCTTCCACGGAGACCGGATCGTGAGCGATGCGGAGCATGGAGGGGAGAGCGGCGCGGCAGCGGGCGACAAGGAACTGCACCTGCAGGTCGAGATGCCGGGCAAGCCACTGCCGCATTTGATTGGCCACGCCTCTCCGATCAGCCATGAAAGAGGCGCGGTCTCGCCAAGGAGCGGCTCCGCGGAAGAAGGTTGGCACTTGTACTCCGCGATGTGTGGCAAAATCCATGAGCTTCGGGAAACTCTCGTCAAATGGTCCGGTTTTGCCGGCCGGGTACCAAATGAAATGTCCGATGCCGAGCGAGGGAAAATCCTCACCGGCATTCCAGCTCACCAAGCCTTGGATGGAACCGGCGCACTCATTCTGCCAGACCTTCCGACCGATGGCACTCAGCGCGTCCTGAGCTCCGATCGGAGCGGCAAGCGGGAAGATGTGCAGCAGAGTGATGACCAGCGCGAAGAGTCGACCCCTCTTCAGGGCGCGCCTTGTAGCGTATCGACGCCCGCCTGTAAACATTCTTCTGCATGGGCCTCAGCTCTCCCAGATGAGCTCTTGATGAATTTCAGGTCTGATAGAACTTCCTACGGGGCAGGAAGCCACGGCGTTTTTGAGGATGTGCAGCTGCTCTTCGTCGTGCACGTGAGGAAGATGGATACGGAAGTGCAAACTCCCGATTCCTGATTTTCCTTCGCCGCAGGCTGCTTGGATGGAAGCGCCTTGAACGGGGATATGTCGTTTGGCGCCTGTAAAAGCGATCATGCTGAGCATACAGGAGGCAACCGTCGCGGCGAGCATTTCACCCGGCGTGGGCATTGCACCGCGTCCGCCGAGTTGTTCCGGGACGTCCGTGCAGAATTCAGGTTTGTCGTCGCGCTCCATGATCGAGTGGCAACGCATACGATCTTCCAATTGGGTTGTTGAGGTGTAATGGATGGTGTTCATGGCGAGAGGCATCGTAACGCGTGGCCGGTGTCGTCGTCAACCTAACTCGCTAACATACGTGGGAAAAGCTCGAAAAAGAGAGAAATGAGCTTGCACGTCGGAGAAGGCGGTGCTATGATGACAGGCAGGATGGCGGATGGAGCGCTGCAGCCCGACGATAGTCAATTCGTGGCAGAATACACCACGGTGCGGGCCTACTATGTCCACCGGAGAAATTGTTTGCTTCTACGCGCGGATTTCTCGCCGCTCTTTGTAGGATATTACCTGCACTTGATGCAGCACGGGCTGCACAACAACGAGCAGGAGGATACATTCTTCAAGCAGTTGCTTGCTTTCTTCACTCTCTACGTGGTCTCCCGCCCGTGGAAAGAACACCATGCGTGGACGCTTAATGTCAAGCACCCTACCACGGCCAACTACTTCGTGGCGGGGTCCTCACTGACGGAGGACGTGGTAGGACGGGTTTTTACCGAAGACGTCCGCGAGCCGGAGACGGATATGCTCTACGCGCAGAATATGTGTGCAGGGCGCGATATTCATACGTCGGTCGTTCCTCTTCCGCCGGGGGACGTTGCAGCAAAAGTGGAGACATACTACCGGCTCAGTGAACAGAGAACGGCGCGCGCTTTCGTCGGGGAAGGTGATGAATACGCACTTGTCACAGCCCAGCCGGGAGCAGATTACGATTGGCTTGCGGAATTGCAGGCCGAGCAGTTGCGGGACCTTGAATCGACGGAGGACGTGAAGCTGCTTGAGACCCGTCGCTTTACCTTTCGCTGCGGGTGTACGACGGAGCGTATCTTGCCGGTGATCCGGGCTATGCGCAAGGATTTTGCTGACGAGCTTTCTGAGCAGGGTAAATTGGAGGTATCCTGTCCGCGCTGTGGGGTGCTTTACACGATCACGCCGGAGATGATAGGCGGCAGTGATACTGAGACCGACTGTTGAGCAGAGGCGTTCCCCCTGCCGTGTGTGCGCGTCATTGCGCCTGTTGAGTCGGCGCTGATCCATTGCCGCCGCCGGCCCATAGTTTGATGGCACCCTCGGCATAGATACCAAAGGCGGAGGTAGGATCAATTTCCTTGATTTCTGTGTAGAGAGAGCGCAATAGGTCCGCGGATCCGCCTTTGTGGCGCACGTGCCCCGCAAGGGTGGCGAGTATCATCTGGCGTTCGAGAGGGGTGAAGGGACCGCCGGCCAGCTCTTTGCGTACGGTGTCAGTGGCCTCCGGGATGGACATGGTCTGTACCTTATCGAGGAGCCCGGAGTAGACGGGGTCATAGCTTTTATGACCCGGCACAGAGAGACGGGGGATGTCGAGGGCCTTTTGGAGGGCTTTTTTCTTGTTTTCGCCGTTTGAGCGTTCCGCTTCTTCAATCAGTTTTTGTTGTACGGCAAAATTCTTCAGCAAGGTGGTGAGAGCAGTAGCAGCGGCTTCCGGCGATTCCATTTCCTCCTTGCTTTGCACAGCTCCGCGAAAGTTTCCCGCCCCATCCATGATAAGGAAGCAAGGGAGGCTCCACATCTCGCCCGGGAGATGCTTGTTGCCCATCACCTTCTCGTATTCTTTCTTCTCCTTTTCGTTGGGTTCCTGAAAAACCGGGACAACAACCCAGCTTTCCTTCCCCAGCGCACGTATGATCTCCTTGTTTTTGCTGTGGATGAAGGTTTCGTACGTCTCCTGACTCACCTGATCGTAGTTGGCTCCATAGCAAAAGAGAATGACCGGTTTGGATTTGCCGGCTTTAGCGAGTGCATCTGGGTAGGAGCGAGCTTGAGCTCCGAATGCAGAGGTCACCCCCATAAGAGCCACGATACCCAGCGCGATTTTTTTCCGGATTAGGTTCATAAATGAAATTAGGATTTGCTTTTATTGGGTTTTCCGTATACGTAGAAACCGACGAGATTAGTTGTGGAATTTTTGTCGGAACCTGCTTTGACAAGGCGCACATAACGCGCATTGATTCCATGCTCCTGGAGGTCAAACCTCATGACAGATACATTCAGCTGAGCCTCTGCGTTCGTTTTCGACCAATTCTGTCCATCTTCGGACGTTTCGAGGGTGTAGTTCTGACCATCCTCAATCGGTTTATCGAAAAGGATGACCACTCCGTTGATTTGACCTCCCTCGTCCATTTTCACCGAGACGCTTCCATCACCTCCCGCAGGCATGGGGATGGAACCGCCGGTTTTTTGGAGGACGCCCCAATGCAGGCATCCATCGCGCACGGCTGCATCGTTGAGTTTGTGCGTCGTTTGGATGAGACCTTTTGTGGAGATGACCTTGCCGGAGAAGGACTTGAATTTAAACTTGTATTTAGGGAAGTTCTTTTTACACTTCTGCATGGCGAGTTTGCCGATGGCTTGGAACGTGCGTTCATCGTTGTTGTTCTCAGCAGCACACATGGCCTCGCCCAAGCCATTCCATGTTGCGTTTTGGTCCTTTTTGGAGGCGCGCATGTGCGACATGGCGGAGATGATGAGTCTGCTGAATTCCTCTTGCAGGTGGCTGTTCTTTTGTCCCTCCTCCTCACCGGCAGAGCGCCCGGCAGCATCCAGTCCCCAGGCCAGAACAGAGCCGGAATAGTCGGGCTTGCTCATGAGGACGGACAGAGCCGTTTTCATGTAGTCGAGTTTTTCAGCATCTGTGCGGCAGCCTTCAAATTGCGCATTCAACAGAGGAGCGATATCCCAATGATGCACGCCATAATCGTTGCATTTGTTGAAGAAGGCGGCGAAAAGTTTGTTGCGCTCTTTCAGATTGGGTACCAGAGGAAGCAGCTGAGGATACACGTAGCGGGCCAGGAATGTTGCCGCGGCATCGTGGAAATTCTCCGCCATTGTGTTGGAGACGCGCAGGCAGAGATCCGTCCAATTCGCCTTGTTCTTAGGAGCCTTCTGTTTGAGGAAGCCGGCTTCCGCCTGCCAGGCAGGCCAGTTGAGCGGTTGGACGACGGTAGCGGCGTTGAAGCACTCGATGGCGGCTCGCGTGAAGCGACGCGCGGCGAGGAGGTCGGCCACGGCGGCGAGGTGGTCCGACACAAGGGTGTTCTCACGATCTTCGTACAATTTTTGGGCGAGGATAAGGAATTCCCAATCGTGCAGGTTCCAGAAGGTTTTGTGCATGCTGTGCTGCCAAAAGATCGTGTACCCTTTTTTCCAGTCGTTGTTGACTCGAACCGTATAGGCGCAGTGGCCGGGTTCGCCCATAGTCATAGCGGGGATGCCGGCGGCTAAGGCAGCGTAAGCGCCGTAGTGGGAGCAGGCGCCGCAAACCCCGCCTATTTCACGGTGCATGAGCGGCGTGATATTGCCCATAGCCGCGCGCACGGGAGCCAAGTAGTCCGGACCGTGTACCGAGTCGCCAAATGCATTTTTCATACGATAATGCAGTTGGCTTGAGGCATCTAAATAGCGCTCAAGTGGGAGACGCACATTATCGCGTTCCCAGGCGAGGGATTGGGGACTTCCCCATGTGTCGTGTTCGCGATTGCCGGTTACGAATCGGGTTTCCCAGTATTTGAGTGAGTTGAAGGCCTTATTGAGTTTGCCTTCCTTGTAGCTGGTGTTGTAGTAATTGTAGCGAGCGAGCATTCCTTCTTTGTCCCAGCCTTCACGGGCAAATTCCGTGGCAGCCGTGGTAGCGATGCGGCGCGAGATCGGCTCCATCATGTCCTGAGGGGAAGCCTGGAAAATCGTTTCCATGTACATGAGGCCGCGTCCGAGTTTATCAACCGGTCCGGAAAACATTGTATTGCACAGCCAGTCCGGGTCACTGCTCAGAGTCTCCAGCAGTTTTCCCCCCATAGGACGACTCGCTACGTCCTTCAGGTCGGAAAGACCGGCCTTGCGGCAGAGGGAGATCAAGGCAATATCAGAGCGATTCTCCGCATTGCCGAGGAAAGAAAGAATGCTCTCCGGCGTCGGTTTATCGCCCAACTTCTGCAGCACGCGCTCCATCACGGTCTTGTAGATCTTTTGGGGCTGTTTCCATGCCTCTGCGTCGAATTCCGGCTTAGTTTGCGGCGGTGTGGGCTTTTTTGCTTGCTGCTGGAAGGCATTTGCAAGGTTTTTAGCGGCATCTACGATGGAGTGCTCGCGTTGAACGGTCAGGGCAGGAGGTACCACATCTGTTTGCCCGGCGACCTCCGGGGCATCCTTTTCTTCGGTTATGCCGCGTAGATCCGGGTCGCCGTCGGTGAACATGAAGGAGTTGTCGCCTCCCTCGCTCGTGTCGTTTTCGGCTGTTGTTTCCTCTTCTTCCTGTTGGTCGGAAGTTTCCTCAAATCCCTTTTGCCAGTCATCATCAGAAGCGCCGTCGGATATTTCAGTCGGTGCAGAGGGCTGAGGTGTTTCGGGGGGAACGTCAGAGGGGTCTTTTCCCTTAGGAGTGCCGTTGGTGGGAATTTGGGCAATTTGTCGGTGCTTGCCTGAAGTCTCGCCGTAAAAAAGCGGATAGCTGAAGTACCCCAGGGCGATGGCAACAGCGAGGGCTAGGATGAGTTTGATCAATTTTGAAGACATAACAGTACCGTCTGCCTATCATTCTACCCAAATCGTCGCTTGATGGCAAGTCAAGTCTGACTGCCTGATGCGTTTTTTGCGCCATGTCTGACGGAGAGACAGGGCAAACGCATTGGGAAATGCGTTTGCCTATTTACGGATTATGATGGACGAATTACGATTTTGATCACGTGCGCGTTGCGCAGTTTTTCCCGAATGATGAACGTATGCAGGGAGTGCTAGAGAGCCATCAACATGATGACCGCTTATCGTCATGATTGATGATGCGTTTCAACGCTTCTATCAGTCAATAAGAGCATTTTCGCTGTTGATCAATCTCTTTTCCTAATGCGTTGCCTTGGACGGAGAGACTTTTCGCTTGCAGGTCGGAGGACATCGTGATTTAATGCATCTCATGGGGAAAAGAGTGCCGGAAGGTCCGCCGGAGTTGCTGTTGCTGCCGCAACCGGGTGTATGGGTTACTCTGCAGGACGTGGAGGATTACGCGCGTGCCTGTATCGACGTTTGCGGACCGGAGGGCTGGAGGATGCAGTGGGATGATGCTGTACGGCGGCTGGGTTGTTGCAAAATTAATCAGCGGGTTATCAGCATTTCTCGTTTTTTTGCCGAGACGTATTTATTCAAAGATCCCGAGCTGATTCGGCGGACGGTTTTGCATGAGCTTGCGCATGCCCTGGCGTGGGAGAAGTACCACGAGCGAAATCATGGACCGGCATGGCATTATATGTGTTATTGCCTTGGTATCTCGGATGAGCGCTCGGTGTGTCACTGCGATGACTTTGCGCCCCGGGAGCGACGGCGGGCGCCCCTGTTTGCCCTGTGCCACAAAGAGACAGGCGAGGTATATCGCTACTATTACCGGCGTCCGCGCCTCAGCGCATATAAGCTGCGCTTTTGCTATATTCCCGGGAAAAAGAAATCCACGTATGGCAAACTCAACATCATCGACCTGCGTCCCGAGGGTTCCCCTTCAAACGAGTCGGCGTAGGCGGGGAGACATCAGATGACCGTCCAAAGCCTGCCTTCACTGCCGGGGATAAGGCGGATGGGGAGATCGAAGGCACGATGCAGAACGGACTCCGTAAGGATCGATTCCCTTGCTCCCTGAGCGAGGATTTTGCCTTCCCGCAGGATAAGGCCGTTGGTAAAAGCGGGGAGGATGTCCTCAATGCGTTGCGTGATGAAAATCAGGGTAAGTTCCGGGCGTTGCTCGGCAAGCTGACCTACTGTGCGCAGCAGGAATTCGCGTCCGGCTATATCCAGAAATACACTCGGCTCGTCCAGAATCATCAACTGGGGATCCGTCATAAGAGCTCGCGCGATGAGCACCTTGACCTGCTCGCCGGAACTCATGGTGACCACAGTGCGCTTTGCCAGGTACTCGGCGCGCAAACTTGTTAACAGGTCATGCGCTCGCTGTATCTCTTCCTCTTTTGCTTTCCGAAAAAGCCCGATGGTGCCATCCGGTCCGGACAGAACCATTTCCAGACCTGTCCATGATCGGTCGCCCAGCCATTGGTGCATGAGCGGACTCACCCATGCGATGCGGCGGCGTAACTCTTGCAGATTCACCGTGCCGAAGCGGCGCCCCAGTACTTCTACCGTAGCTCCGTAGAGTGGCCAGGAGTAGCCCATGATCATGCGCACAAGCGTCGTTTTGCCGGCTCCGTTTGCACCGAGGATAAAGCAGCGCTCTCCCCTCTTCACACGCCAGTTGATGTCGTGCAGAACCTGTCTGCCAGAGAGGTACAGGTTGGCGTTTTCAATTCGTATGGCATCCGGCATAGACGATCTCCATTCGTTGGGTGAGGGCGATGAGGTAAAACACGCCCGTGCGGGGAGGCGTTACGGGCCGACGCACGGGCGTGGAGAAAATACATGAAGCGTGAGCGTTGATCAGTTGCGCTCGAAAAGGGCGCGGATCTTTTTGCCCACCACCTCGGCCGGATGGTCAGCCAGAGCAGCGCGTTTGGCCTGCAGGTTGGGCGCGCCTTTTGCGGCCTCTTCCATCCATACTTTAGCGAATTCCCCGCTTTCGATGCGCTTGAGCGACTGCTTCATCTTTTCCTTCACTTCCGGTCCGATGATCTGTGGGCCGTTGTAGTACTCTCCGAACTCGGCGGTGTTGGAGATGACGGCGTTCATTCGCTGGATGCCTCCCGTATAGATGAGGTCGACGATGAGTTTCGCTTCGTGGACGCATTCGAAGTATGCCATCTCCGGCGGGTATCCTGCCTCTATCAACGTTTCGAATCCGTACTTCATCAAATCCACCATTCCGCCGCAGAGGACATTCTGCTCGCCGAAGAGATCTTCATACGTCTCTTGTTCCATCGTGCATTCCAGCACCCCGCCTCGGGTAAGACCCTCTGCCTTCGCGATAGCCAATGCCACCTCCCGGGCGTGTCCGCTCGGATTCTGGAATACCGCTATCAGTCCGGGACAGCCGAATCCTTCCTCAAAGACGCGACGAACCTCTGTACCCGGACCTTTTGGCGCCACCATGATGACATCCACATCCGCCGGCGGTTCAATCACCTTGAACACGTACGCAAACCCGTGAGAGCAGCAAAGTGTCTTGCCCGCTTTCATAGCCGGCTCAATCTGGGCCTTGTAAACTTCGCCGTGTTTCTCGTCCGGCAGCAGCAGGTGAACAATGTCGCCTTTCTTCGCTGCTTCATCGACCGCCATCACCTCAAATCCATCCTGCACGGCGGCGTCCCAGCTTTTGCCGGGGCGCAGCCCAACGATGACATGCACTCCACTGTCGCGCATGCAGAGAGCTTGCGCTCTTCCCTGTGCTCCGTAGCCGATGACGGCCACGGTCTTTCCGTTCAGTACGCTTACATCGGCGTCCTTATCATGAAGTATTTCCATAACTGCTCTTTGGGTTGTTTGTTGTGCGCACGATTCCCGCGCACTCCCTCAGACTATCACCGCAACGCTCCAATGTCAAGGTGGGGAGCGTATAAATCAGGGCAAACGCACCAGAAATGTGTTTGCCTGTTTACGAGTTACGAATTACGAATTGGGATGCTAGCGCGCTACGCGTGGGGAGGCAAAGCGTCCGACGGCCCTGGGCGGTGTTCCACCGCCTATTTACGATTGACGATTGACGATTGACGATGTGGAGAGTTCGCGCGCGGGGCGCGGTGAGGATTTTATGGGGACACGTGAGGGAAAGGGCTGACCTTTTCCGTTTTTGGTTCCGGTGTGCATGCGACTTTGTCGTCCACAAAAAATGAGCATTGAGAAGAATTCACTTGAAAAAGTTGGAGGAATGGGGTAGAAACTAGAGGCAAGAGGGGAAGGGAACCCCCCTTTGATTGGAACTATGCAGACCGAGTTGAAATTACATGGGCTGGTGGCGGCATCCCATACCCCGATGAGGGCCGATGGGAGCTGCAACCCAGATGCAGTGGACGGACAGGCAGCGTTTCTCGCTGCTCAGGGTATCAAGCTGGTGTTTATCACCGGGTCGACCGGTGAATCGGCCCACATGCAGCTTGCCGAGAGAAAGGAGAACATGGCCGCGTGGGGCGAGGCCTCCAAAAAACACGGCATCAATTTCGTCGTTCACACGGGGGGCAACAGCGTCTATGACGGACGGGAGTTGGCAGAGTACGCGGTAAAGTGCGGCGCGGTGGCCACGGCGAGCAACTCGCCCTGTTACTTCAAGCCGGGCAGTGTCGATGCGCTTGTGGATTGTCTGGCGTATGAGGCCGGCGGTGCACCGGAGCTTCCCTATTACTTCTATGACATCCCGGCGCTGACGCATGTAGCGTTCAACCCTTGCCAGGTGATTGCTGCGGCGGCCAAGAAAATCCCGAATTTCTGCGGGGTCAAGTTTACCAACCCGGATCTGGCGCTCTACATGGAAGCGCTCAACTTTGAGGACGGCAAGTACGATATCCCGTGGGGGGTGGATGAGTGGTTCCTCGCCGCGCTGGCCACGGGCGCCAAGGGCGGTGTGGGCTCCTCGTTCAATTACGCCCCCAAGCTCTACCAAGACCTCATCCGCGCCTTTGAGGCGGGAGATATGAAGGAGGCGCGGCACCTGCAGCAGTTGTCCGTCAAGATGATCAACATCATCGCCGCCAAGGGCTACATGGGGTGCTGTAAGGCTATCATGGGCTGGTGGGGGGTCGATCTCGGTCCGGCGCGCTTGCCGATGGGAACGCCGGATACGGCGACCGTGGCTGCGCTCAAGGATGAACTGAAGGCCATAGGGTTCTTCGACTGGGCAATCAACAAATAAGCACGTGAGGGAGGAAGATCGACCATGAATACCCAACAGCTCGGGAAGTTCTACAGGGACAAGCTTCTCAATGAGATTGTTCCCTTTTGGTTCCCGCGCGCCGTGGACGAGAAACACGGCGGGCTGTACCATTGCTTCGATGCCGACGGTACGATGGTGGACAGCGACAAAAGCGTGTGGGCTCAAGGGCGCATGGCGTGGATGCTGCTGACGATGTACGTGAGCATTGAGCAGAAGCCGGAATGGCTGCGCTGGGCGGAGAGTGCGCTTCAATTTATTGAGCAAAAGTGTACGGATCCATCAGATGGACGTCTTTTCTTCCACGTAACAGAGGACGGGACTCCCTTGCGCAAGCGACGCTACGCATACAGCGAGTGTTTCGCCGCCATCGCGTGGGCCGCCCATTATGGCGCTACCGGCGATCCGCACAGCGCTGAGCGCGCCCGTCACTGGTTCTCCCTTTTTGCGGACATCTTCTTCACGCCGGGACGCATGGTGCCGAAGACAACGGGCAAGCGACCGACGGAGAACTTAGGCTGCCGCATGATTATGCTGGTGACCTGTCAGGAGTTGCGTAAATACCTTGGGGAGGATGGGGGAGTGTACACGGGGTGGATTGACCGCTGCGTGGCGGACCTCAAGAGGCTCTTTTTGCACGAGGACATACGGGCCGTTTTGGAGAATGTGGCGCCGGACGGAAGCATCATCGATCACTTTGATGAGCGTACTCAGAATCCGGGGCATGCCATTGAGGGGGCATGGTTCCTGCTGGCGGAATCTCAAATCCGCGGCGGAGATAGCCATCTTGTGGAAATCGCATGCAAGATGATTGACTGGTCGTTGGAACGCGGGTGGGACTCGTTGCATGGCGGTTTGCTTTACTACACGGATGTGTACGGCAAACCTGTCCAGGAGTACTGGCACAACATGAAATTTTGGTGGCCGCATGACGAAGCGCTGATCGGGACATGCCTGGCCTACGTCGTGACGGGAGATGAGAAGTATGCGCAGTGGCACGAGAGAATCCATGAGTGGTCGTTTTCCCACCTGCAGGACAGCAAGCACGGTGAGTGGTACGGGTACTGCGAGAGAGACGGCAGTCCCGCCAACGGACTCAAAGGGTCTCTCTGGAAATCTTTCTTCCATCACCCACGCGCGATGTGGAATTGCGCGCATTTCCTCGGCGCCATTCCGGCGGCGGCTCCATTACATCCTACCAACTGAATCCAACAACCATGATTATAGGCATTCTCAATTCCGGCGGCGACTGTCCGGGCATCAATGCAGTTATTGAAGGTTTTGTTTCGGCCGCATACAGTCGCGGCTGGCGCGTGATCGGGTTCCATGATGGCTTTGAGGGCTTGCTGCCCATAGAGGGGGGTCGGCGGTACGAGATTCTCACCCCGATCAAGACTCATAAGATCCGCTCCCTCGGGGGCACGATTTTGGGTACAACGAGCACGGGGAATTTTGCTGTCCAGGTGAACAAGCTGGGGCGAGCCCAGGTTGAGCCCGCTACCATGGCGAAGGCGAAGAAGACCATAACCGCGCTTGGCTTGCAGGCTCTTGCCGTCATCGGCGGCAACGGCTCCGCCCGCACGGCCAGTCTGCTCTCCGAGGAGGGACTCCCCGTTATCTCTATCCCCAAGACGATCAACAACGATCTCTGCCCGGCATCGGATTTTACGTTCGGTTTCCAGAGCGCTGTTTCCGTGGTGACGGAATCCATTGACCGCATCCGGACGACGGCGAATGCGCACCAGCGTATCATGGTGATCGAAGTCATGGGTGATCTCTCCGGCTGGATCGCTCTGCATAGCGGTATCTCCTCTGCTGCGGATGTGGTGCTCATTCCGGAAATTCCGTATTCACTGGAGAACGTGGTGGAGTGCGTGAAGGCTCGTAAGGAGGCAGGACAGCGGGAAATCATCGTCGTCGTGGCGGAGGGCGCCCGCTTTAACGGACAACTCATCACCGTGCGCAATAAGGACAACGGCGAGGAGAGACTTGGCGGTATCGGCAACCGCCTGTGCCATGCACTGGAAGAAATGACCGGCATCGAGTCGCGCTACTGCGTGTTGGGGCATACTCAGCGCGGCGGCAGCCCCTGTTCTTTTGATCGCATCCTCGGGATACGTTTCGGAGTAGAGGCCGTCAAACTTATTGAGAAAAATATCTTTGGTTGCTCGCTGGTGCTGCAGGGGCTCAACGTCGGACACATCCCTATCCACGATGCCATCCGTGAGCCGCGCGTGGTGCGTACAGATAGCCAGTTGTTGCACACAGCTCGCGATTTGGGCATCATATTCGGCGACCGCAAACCGGATGCGTTGCGTGAACACGAGGTCAAGCAAGAGACTGTAGAAAAATGAGGGTAAAATTTCACATTGTCGTATGGGCGTTGGTGGGGTTGATCGGAGCCTCGTGCTCGGAGCTCAATCCGACGCCGTCCTCACCGACAGAGCGCGTACCCAGTTATCTCGCCATAGAGACGTACTCGGGACGCATTCTCTATACGGGCAATCCTAATGAGCTGCGTCCCGTAGGGATGCTGGCTAATGTGGCGACGGCACTCGTGGTGCTCGATTGGGTGAATGCCCGGGGAATCAACATGGATAAGCAGCTCACCGTTCCGGCGTCGGCTTGTCGATGGCCGCAGACGAATCTGCTCAAGCTCAAGCCCGGTGATACCATTTCACTACGCGATGCCCTGCATTCTACCATCATGTGGGATGACAGCGCCTGCGCGGCAACCCTGGCGCACGCATGTGGGACCACCATCAACGCAGCGGACCCTGAGGGCGCTTTCGTCGCTCAGATGAACCAGATGGGACGTGCCATCGGCATGAAATCGACCCGCTTCAAAGGCTCCAGCGGCGCTGTCATCACCCAATCGGATACGCATGATATGGCCAAGCTGGGGATGTACGCCATGCAGAAGCCCGGGTTCCGCAGCATCTGTTCGCAGCGCAGCTACGTTGCCACGGTCAATCACTCCCGCACCGTGACCATTCTGAATTCCAACCAGATGCTCAGCTACGGCTCAGTAGACGGAGTGAGGGCGGCTCGTTCTGCCTCTGCCGGTGCCTGTTTGCTCGCGTCTGCCAACCGTGCTTCCGTGAAGCTCAAAAATCCGCAAACCGGGAAGGAGGACACCTACCCGCAGCGTTTGCTGATTGTCATCCTGGGCGCGCACACCTCGCAGAGCCGCTACAAGGTGGCCAGCCTTTTGCTGCGCGACTGCTGGAAAACATGGGAGGACTGGCAGAAGACAGCCGACTTCTCTGATAAAACAAAATTTATCGCCGTACCTAAATAATCACTCATTACTTCCATGAACATAGGAATACTCAACGCCGGAGGCGATTGCCCCGGTCTCAACGCAGTCATTGAGGGAGCGGTGGGAGCCGCTACAGCTCGCGGTTGGACAGTCTATGGATTTTACGATGGCTTTGAGGGGTTGCTATCCACGCCGGACAATGAGAGGTGGCGTATCCTCACGCCGGCCAACTGCCTCAATATCCGTTCGCAGGGTGGCACGATTCTCGGCACGGTGAATAAGGGAAACTTTACCGTGAAGAGCGGCGTAGGCGGACGCCTGCAAATTGCTGAGGAGGTGCTGCAAAAGAGCCGCGAGACGGTTGAGCGGCTTGACCTCTCGGCCCTCATCGTCGTGGGAGGAGACGGATCCCAGACGATTGGTTTGGAGCTGCGCCAGATTGGTCTTCCTATCGTCGGCGTGCCGAAAACGATAGACAACGATCTCGGCTCTACGGATTACACCTTTGGATTTTGGACTGCTGTCTCGGTGGTGAGTAGCAACCTTGATCGACTGCGCACGACGGCAGACGCTCACCAGCGCATGATGGTGGTGGAGGTTATGGGACGCCATGCGGGCTGGATCGCTCTTTACGGCGGCATAGCCGGTGGCGCGGACGTCATCTTGATTCCGGAAATAGAGTTCAAGCTAGAGGAGATCGTGCGCAAGGTGGAGCTGCTCAAGGCTCTTGGTCAGCGCGAGATTCTTGTTGTCGTGAGCGAGGGAGCCAAGATCGGTGGCAAGTTGCTGACTCTTGATGAAGAGACCAAGGGCGAGGTGCGTCTCGGTGGAATCGCTTCCTTCCTTTCCACCAAGCTGGAAACCATCACCGGCATTGAGACCCGTTACTGCGTGTTGGGTCATGTACAGCGTGGCGGCGCTCCTATCCCCTTCGACCGTGTGCTCGGCGTACGCTGCGGCGCTAAGGCGATTGATCTCATTGCGGAGGGTAAGTTCGGCGACACGGTGGCGCTTGAGCACAATGAAATCATTTCTATGCCCATCGAGGATGCCGTTCGTTCTCTCCACCTTGTGGATGGCAACAGTCAGCTCGTTGAAGCCGCCAAGGAAATCGGCATTTCCTTCGGTGACGAGTGAGATCTTCCCTGCACGCCGTCTTTGGCGTGTTTCGACCTTCCGCGGTGGGGTCGGCGGACTTTGAAGACGGGCCACCCGTGAGAGGTCGGGTGGAAGGGCCGCCTGTTCGTCAGGGTTTATTCCCTCGGTGTTGCATCTTCGAAAATGAAGAGAGGGCACCGTTGGGGTGAGAGGAGGCGCTCCGACATGAGCGCATCCGTTTCAATCGTTCGGGATATCCACATGATACGTAAGACCAATGTATTCAGAATGAGAAATTCAGATGTCCTTCATGGCAATCGCCGTTCCCTGCGATGGTCCTCGGATGGTGGATCTCGCGCTTGCATGAGAAGGGCAGATGTGGTAGAGTGGAAGGCAAGATGAGCAGCAGGTTGTATTGTCCGAACGTGTACAGGCGCGAAAGGCGCGAGACGAGAGAAGTGATGGTGGGGGAGGTCGGAATCGGAGGGAAGAACCCGATACGAGTCCAGTCGATGCTGACGCACGATACACTGGACACAAAGGGGTGTGTGGAAGAGGCTTTGGAATTAGCGGAGGCCGGGTGCGAGGTGATACGGTTGACGGCTCAGACCAAGGTGTATGCGGCGAACTTGGAGAATATAGCGCGGGAGCTGAGAGCAGCGGGGTGTCGCGTGCCGCTGGTGGCGGACATTCATTTCAAACCGGATGCGGCGATGGAGGCGGCAAAGTGGGTGGAAAAGATCCGCATCAACCCGGGGAATTTTGTGGACAAGAGGAAATTCGTCCGGCGTGATTATACCGATGTTGAGTACGCGGAGGAACTTGAGAGAATACGGGAGGCTTTTACTCCGCTGGTGCTTTTCTGCAAGGAGCATGGACGCGCGATGCGATTGGGCGCCAATCATGGGTCGCTTTCAGACCGGATATTAAACCGTTACGGCGACACGCCGGAGGGGATGGTGGAGAGCGCGTTGGAGTTTGCCCGCGTGGCGAGAGACTGCGGGTACCATGAGCTGGTCTTTTCCATGAAAGCATCCAACGTCAAGGTGATGATTCAGGCGTATCGACTTTTGGTCAAGCGGCTGCAGGAGGAGGGGGATGACTGGAACTACCCGATCCATTTGGGTGTGACGGAGGCCGGCGAAGGGGAGGACGCGCGCATAAAAAGCGCTATGGGGATAGGTTCCCTGCTGGCAGACGGCATAGGTGATACCTTGCGCGTCTCTCTTACAGAGGAGGCAGTGAACGAGGTGGCGCCCGGCTTTGAATTGGCACGGGCCTTTGGTCGCGTGTCGGAGTCGTCGGAGCTGCCGCACCCCCTGCCGCCTGCGCCGTTTCATCCCTATGTTTTCCGGCGGCGGCGGAGTGAGTCGCTCAGTGTGGATGGGGTCATGCTGGGCGGAGAGGACCCGGTCCGTATCGTGTTGCCGCAGGCGGTGATGGACGCGCTTCTTCCGCGTGCGGGTGAGTTGAAGGACACTCCGCCGGAGATCCCGTATGAGCAATCCGGGGTCGCAGAGGTGGATCCGTTGAATGATGACGAGCTGCGGGAGTTGGAGCAGGGAGAACTGCGATTAGTGACGGTGAAGGACGGAGTCAGGATGCAGCTTGTGCAGGCCTTCAGACTTCTGGCGGCGCGTATCCCGGCGAGGTTTCCCATCATGTTGAAGGACACGTTGGGCGAAGCGGAGACATTACCTCCTCCCATGGCGGCAGGATTCAACATGGGGAGCCTGCTGGCAGACGGCATCGGCCAGGCGATTTTAGTGCGCACGGAGAAGGACCCGGCAAAAGCCCTGACTCTGTCCTACAATGTACTGCAGGCGGCGGGAGTTCGGCTCAGCAAGACGGAATACGTTTCATGTCCCTCCTGTGGGCGTACGCACTACAACATCCGCGAGGCGGCAGCGCGCATACGAGCGGCTACCGGACATCTGAAGGGCGTCAAGATTGCCATCATGGGCTGTATCGTGAATGGTCCCGGCGAGATGAGCGATGCTGATTTCGGCTACGTGGGAGGGGCTCCCGGCAAGATCAATCTCTACGTAGGTCACACGCCGGTGCAGATCAATATCCCTCAGGAAGAGGCGGTGGACCATCTTGTGCGTTTAATCAAGCAGCACGGCAGGTGGACGGAACCGACGCGATGAAAACGGAGCAAGGGTGAGGAACTCATTCCCGGTCCGGGCAACGAGATGACAGCGAGTGAACTCAAGCAAAAATGGCGAGAAACGCCCCATTGTCCCGGGGTCTATCTGATGCGCGGGCTCGGCGGAAGTGTCATTTACGTCGGCAAGGCAAAGGACTTGCACAAGAGACTGGCCAATTACTTTTCCCCTTCACGCGCCACACTGGACAACGGGAAGACACGTGCTCTCATCGCTGCGATTGAGGATTTTGATTACTACGAGGTACGCAATGAGCAAGAATCCTTGTTGTTGGAGCAAAAACTCATCAAGCAATATCGTCCGCGGTATAATGTGCAGTTGCGCGATGACAAACGCTACCTTCTGCTGCGCGCCGATTGCGGGGAGGAACTGCCGCGGTTTTCCCTGGTGCGTCTGCGGAAGGACGATGGCGCGCGCTACATAGGTCCCTTCGTCCACAGCGGCGCGCTCAAAGAAACCGTCGAATGGCTCAACCATCGCTACCGCCTGCGTACCTGTCCCGCTCGCTGTCCCGGTGAAAACGATTACAAACACTGCCACGACGATGTTATCCGACACTGTTCGGCCCCGTGTATGGGTCGCATCTCGCGGGAGGCTTATCGCAAGCAGTTCGAGGCGGCGCTGGAGCTGTTGGAGGGGAGGGGAGTGCGGGAGCACCTCCACGAACTCACGGAGAAAATGCAGGAAGCTGCTGAGTCGCTGAATTTCGAGGAGGCGGCTAAGTTGCGCGATATCCGCGAGAATATTGAGAAGACTTTGGAGCCGGCTCGTCGTTTTGCTCGGCTCGGTCGTGGTGATTTGCCGGGGACCGTCAACCCGAAGGCGGACCTCGCCGAACTGGCGCAGGCCCTGAGTATCCCGGAGCCGCAGATCATGGAGTGCTTTGATATTTCCAACCTGTCCGATAATTTCATCGTTGCTTCCATGGTACGGTTCACTGAGGGTAAACCGGATCACGCAGCCTACCGCCGTTATCGTATTCGCAGTATTGACACCCAGAACGACTTTGCCTCCATGCTCGAGGTGGTGAAGCGGCGCTACTCCCGCATTATCGGCGAGAATAGCGCCCTCTTTGAGAAAGACCCGACGAAAAGCACGTACGCGTGGCTGCAGGAGTTGCGTGCGAGAGGTCAAGCTCCCATCACCGTGCCGGATTTGGTGGTGGTGGATGGCGGAAAGGGACAGCTGAGCACAGCGGTGCGCGTGTTGCAGGAAATCGGTCTGGGCGAGATGCCTGTGATTGGTCTTGCAAAACGCGATGAGGAAGTATGGTTCCCCCACCGGGAGCAGCCGATTGTGCTGCCACGGGAGAGTGGAGCTCTGCGCTTGCTTCAGCGGCTGCGTGATGAGGCGCACCGCTTTGCTCACAACTACAATGAGCTGCTGATGCGCAAACGCGTGCGCGAAAGCCGATTGGATGCTTGTCCGGGGATGACCCCACGCCGTAAGCAACTCCTACTGGCTCGCTTCCACAGCGTGGATAAATTGCGGCGCCTCACGCCGGAGCAGCTCGCCGAGATCCCCGGCATTTCCCGTGCATGGGCTGAGCAGTTTGCCTCATGGCTCGCTCAAAATGAAAATTAATTTCCTTTTCTTTCGATGGGGAATGTGGTATATGGTGAGGCAGAATCATGGAAGAGAAATGAGTCAGCAGCTATGAAAGAACTGATTTTTCCCCTGATAGTGGCTGCGCTGGGCATCTCGTCGGGTTTCGGTCAGGATGCCTCCCCTCTCGTTGCGCCGCCTGCTCCGGAGTCCGCAGCTACCCTCACTGCGGCATCTTCTGTCTCCGACGAACAGACACTGACGGAAGAACACCTCAAACGGAAGCTCATCTCCGATGCTTCCCTGCCGGATCATGTGCGCCCGGCCCTGTTGGATGCAGCCAAGGCCATGAGCTATGAGTCTCTCAAGACCTATCTGGCCTATCCTCATCATGCGTACGACGGGCACAGCGTGCTGGACCACGCGCGCATGAAGGTGCGCTTCGTGCCGCCGCTGGAGGGAAGGACTTGTCCCGACTGCGGAAAGACCGTACACAACACCAACCCGGATGGACCCGCGCCGGCGTGGACCCATCACTACACGGGGAAGGGAGATCAGTACAGCCGTTTTCCCATACCGCTCGCTACGTACGTCCAAGAAGAGGACGGAATGGGAATCTGGCAGAAGCTTTGTCATCGCGTGGACGTTGATCCTTTCAACTTAGCCGCTACACTCATCTTCCTGCTCGCTATTTTTCACACCTTTATGGCGCCGTTTTTCCAATCCCTGGCGCACAAGTTGGAAAAACGCTACAAGGAGCGCCTTCTCGCATCAAACTTTCGTATTTTACACCCGGAGCAACGGGTACCCGTTTCGCTGCTCTCAACGATTTTTCATTTTCTTGGTGAAGTCGAGGTTGTTTTCGGTCTATGGATTATACCGTTTTGCCTGGTATGCCAGCACTACTATTCCATGGAGGACTTCCTGCGCTACATCGACCGCGATACGAGTTTCACAGAACCTCTCTTTGTGGCGGTGATTATGGTGATCGCTTCTTCAAGACCCATTTACCGGCTCGCGGAAAACACCCTCCAGCTTGCGGCAAAGCTCGGCAAGGGATCTCCCGCGGCGTGGTGGCTCTCTGTCCTGTGCATCGCTCCCCTGCTAGGCTCGTTCATCACAGAGCCGGCTGCGATGACTCTTTCCGCTATCCTGCTGGGTAAGAAGATCTACCAGCTGCGGCCGAGTGCGAACTTCTGCTATGCAACGATAGCCTTGTTGTTTGTCAATGTATCAGTCGGCGGTACCCTGACGCACTTTGCTGCGCCGCCTATCGTCATGGTGGCGGGTAAATGGAATTGGGACATGGCTCATATGTTTACTCACTTTGGCTGGAAGGCTGTCACCGGCATCATCCTGGCCAACCTCATCTACTTCTTCCTCTTTACAAAAGAATTCCGTCGCCTCGCTGAATTACAACGGAGGAATTCCGCCGCGGGGAGCTCTGTCCCCACTTCGTGGGAAGACCGCCAGGACGTCATCCCCGTTTGGGTGTATCTTGTCTCCATCCTCTTCCTCGCATGGACGGTATTCTTTGCGCATCATCCTGCGATTTTCATCGGAGGTTTCTTGTTCTTCTTGGGATTCACGATGGCGACTCCCCAATACCAAAATGCTTTCTCCATCAAAGTGCCATTGCTTGTGGCCTTCTTCCTGGCGGGCTTGTTGATTTTAGGTGGCGTCCAGGGTTGGTGGATGCAGCCGGTGCTTCAAGGACTGGCCGATATCGGCGCTGAAGCCACTATGGGCGTAGCCAGCGTGCTCACAGCATTCAACGACAACGCCTCTGTCACCTTCCTTTCCAGCACGGTGCCCAACCTCCCGGAATCGATCCGCTACGCCATTGTTGCGGGCGCTGTTACGGGCGGAGGTCTTACCGTCATCGCCAATGCGCCCAATCCCGCCGGACAAGCTATCCTCGGCAAGTATTTTAAATCCGGTATCAGTGCGCCGAAACTCTTTGCCTGGGCCTTTTTGCCGACGGTTATTATGTTTTTGATGTTCAACCTATTTTAGGAGGGGAAAATGTTTACAGGTCTGGTAGAAGCCACGGGGAGGGTTGTCAGTTGCACTCCGGTAGCGCAGGGGGCGCGCTACATGGTGCAGATTCCCTTTTGTGCGGAGTTGTCGTTGGGTGATTCTGTGGCGGTGAATGGTTGCTGTCTCACGGTGGATGAGCTCGATTCTTCCGCCGGCACAGCAGGTTTTGACCTCCTGACTCAGACCCTTCGTGTCACTTCTCTCGGTCAGCTCGCCGTGGGGTCTCTGTGCAATTTAGAACGTGCTCTCCTCCCGCAATCCCGTCTCGGTGGACACTTTGTGTCCGGTCATGTCGATTGCACCGGCGAGATCTCTCATCTGCGCCAAGAGGGACAAGACCACGTTCTGCGCGTGCGTGTGCCCCACCTTCGATATTGCATCGATAAGGGAAGCATAGCTGTTGACGGTGTATCACTCACCATCGCAGACATTGACAGAGAACGGAGCGAACTCGAATTCTGGCTAACGCCACATACCTGGCATCAAACCGTGATGCCGCAATATGCTGTCGGCACGGCGGTGGATATTGAGTGGGACATGCTTGCCAAGTATATCGAGAATTATGCCCGCGTGAGGTAGGTCGTTGGGGACCCGAAACAAGCATTTAATTGTTATCAAACAGGTGCGAACAGTGAGGAATCTCACCGTTCGCTATGAAAAGGGCAGTTTTACTCGTTTTTATCGGTTGTCTCATTTCTTTTGCTGCGCATGCGCAATATCCCTGGCAGTACATGGAGACCATGTTCGGTCGCAACCCTTTCAGCATGGAACCCGGTGAGGCGAGTGCCAGTTTGCGCCGTGGGATGTGCAACGCGCATGAACAACAGAGCACTCGCTACCCCGGTGTGCCAACGCACGAGAGTTTGTTGCGCCAGCTTGAGGTGTATCTGGATGCCAGCGGGAAGGAAAATACATGCCGTGGATGGACGATTCTCCCCGCGAAGCCTCAACGCTTCATGCCTTATTTGGACAGCATTTTTGTGCCGGGCAATACCTGCGTCCGGCCCTGCGCCTTCATCGCGCATGATGCCGTCTCTACTGCCGCCCAAAGGGTGAAGACCCACCTGTCGCGCTATGGCTTTCAGTACAAAGCGACACTCTCGATGAACTACACGGACTTGCCGCAACACTTCCGCGGACAAAAACGCCATTTTACGGCGACCAACAACGTCGTGAATGCAACATGGTTCTTAGCCAAAGATTGCGATAACAGTCAAGGGCTTTTCCTCTCACTGGAAGCCGACTGGGGGCAGGGCATCGGTGTCAGCGAACGTAGCGCAAGCGCGAAAAAAAGCATAGGCTCGCTTTCCCCTCCTCAGGGTAGTTGGCGGCAGGGACATGGAGTATTTATCCCGAACCTTGCGCTCGGGTACAGCTGCTTCAATGGACAATGGGTCGGTATGATCGGTACACTGGATGCTTCCGATTTCCTGGATCAAAATGGATATTCGGCGAGCTGGAGCGGCAATCTCACCAATCGGTCCTTCAACAACAACCCCTGCCTTCCCCTGGAGTGGGGCAATTGGGGATATCTTACGGCGTGGCAGCCCACCAAAAACTTCTACACCATGTACGCAACGACCGGCTGCAATGGCTCCATCAACCACAATCCTTTCCCTTCCATATCCGGTAATGCCTGGGTGCACATCGCTGAACTTGGTCTGATCACGGAAAACTTCCTTGGGCTAGGGCCGGGAGTCTACCGTTTCCAGTATACGACGACTCGCTATGAGGGGGAGAATGGCGCCGGAGTCGCCTTCAATTTTCAGCAGCAACTCGGGGCTTCTTCCCGCCTCGGGTTCTTTACCCGTTGCGGTTTTTTGGACGAGGATGCCGCTACCGTTTGTGATGCGCGAGCCTGCGCCACCGCCGGTTTTGTCCTCCAGGCTCCTTTCACCTCCCGCGGCTGGGGCAGTAAAAGCAACAGCGATCAGGTAGCGCTGGGATTCCTCTGGGAACGCGCAGCGCGTTCGGCTAAACCCTATACGAACAAGGATGAGTACGGCATTGAGCTCTCCGCCGTCGTCCAGCTCTCTCCCACATTCTACATCCAGCCCGACATCCAGTACATCTTCAACTCCGTCTATGCAACCGACCACGATGGTGCTCTTGTACTTCAACTCCAGGGTGTTTTCAAATTCTAGTCATTCCTTCGGAAAAGGAGGTCGGCATCGTCCCCAACTTCTTCGTTATCACTTCAAGTATGACACCGTCTCCGGGCGGCATCAAATTGAACGCCGGCCCCGTTGGGGAAAGGACCGCCGGCAGGTGGTTGAATCCTTTCGTCGCTGTTTGATGTTCTCATCGTGTGGCATCAACTTTTTCTGTCATATCGTGCATTGATTCTTGTAATTTCCACTACGATCTCGATGGACAATTGTGCTTGACGGGGAGAGAATCCATGTTGTAGAATACGACAATCTTACAAGGCGAGGATCGTATGCAGGGCACGCACGTAAACATCGTATGTCTTAAGTGGGGAACAAGGTATCCTGCTGAATATACGAACAGACTTTATCGATCGGTTAAAAGACATTTGTCGCGACCGTTTCGATTTGTGTGCGTCACGGATGACCCGAGCGGCTTGGAGAAGGGTATTGAGGCGGTGAAGTTTGCGGAAAATCCCGGATATGGTGAGGGGATGTGGCCGAATGTGTTTATGAAGCTGTGTCTGTTCAAGGAGGGATTTGCGGATTTGGTGGGACCGACCCTCTTTTTCGATGTGGACGTCGTGATCATGGAGGATTTGGATTGTTTTTTCGACTACATGCCCGGGAAAAATTGCATCATTCACAACTGGTTGCCGTGGCATAAGACGTTGTTCCGTGGGTTGCCTCACGTAGGCAACTCCTCGCTCTTTCGATTTGAAGCCGGTCAATCCGGCTACGTCTATGACGCCTTTGTGCGTGAGTTCCGGCAAGCCAACGACCACTCGTGCTATACGACGGAGCAGGCCTTTCTGACTCATGCGATGGGAGAGGTCTATTGGTGGCCGGATGAGTGGGTGCTCAGTTTCAAGCGTTATTGCGTCCCGGTTTTCCCTCTGAATCTCCTGCGCGCTCCCCGCAAGCCCGATACCAAGGTTCTCGTTTTTCATGGTCTTCCGGACCCTGACCAAGCCACCGTTGGGTTCAACGATGGCGTGCTCCACCACCGCACGCTTCCCGCGCCTTGGATTGCAGATTATTGGCTCTGACCATCCATGAGCCGAGGTTTGCCCATCCCGGGGCAGATGAACGTTGAAGCAGAGGGAACCTCTTTTATCCTCTTGTATTCATCAGAAACAAGACGTATAACAAAGGGCGAACGCATTTCATATGCGTTTCTACTACCCCTCACGCAACGATTCCGACAGTTCCGCTACGCATACGCTTTGACGCTTCGGTACCGCACTACCTCAGCGCTCTGCGGGCAAAAGCGGTTGCTTTTATCCAATCCGCCTCCGCTCCCTCGGCGGCTTTGTCTCCCCGCGCGCAGCGCGCTAGCATCCATATCGTAATTCGTAAATCGTAAATCGTAAATAGGCGAACGCATTTCCTAATGCGTTTGCCCTGGCGTATAACAGAAAAGACTTGCCATGGAGGGCGGAATAAGGTACCCTCAGCGGTCGGAGAAAAGGAGATGAAGAAGATACATTTTTTAGGAATTTGCGGGACGGCGATGGGTGCTGTGGCGACGGCGATGGCACGAAAGGGATATGTGGTGACGGGGAGCGACGAGAACGTGTATCCGCCGATGTCGACTTTTCTGGCGGCCGAAGGGATAGAGGTGAAGGTAGGGTACAGAGCGGAGAATATACCGGATGGGACGGACATGGTGGTGATAGGGAACGCGATAAGTCGAGGGAATGCAGAGGTGGAGGCCGTGCTGGAGCGCGGGCTGCGATACATGAGCCTGCCGGAGGCGATGAAGGAATTTTTCCTGTGGGGGAAGAAGAACTACGTTGTGACCGGGACGCACGGCAAGACGACGACGACCTCCATGCTGGCGTGGATGCTGGAAGATAACGGAAGAGAGCCGAGCTTTATGATCGGGGGGATAGCGCGGAATTTGGGACGTGGCGGAAGGTTCACCGACTCGTCATCTTGTGTGCTGGAAGGGGATGAGTATGATACGGCATTTTTTGACAAACGTTCCAAATTCCTGCATTACCTCCCGCACGTGGTCATTGTGAACAACATAGAAATGGACCACGCGGATATCTACAACAATGTTGATGAAATCAAGCTCTCCTTCCGTCGTCTCCTTCGTGTGGTACCGAGGGATGGGGTGGTTTTCATCAACGCGGATTGTCCCAATTGCCGGGAAGTGCGCATTCGGGCGGAGGAGGAGTTGGGAGGCTGCGTGCAGCTTGTGAGTGTGGGTACGAGCGAGGATGCGGATGTGCGCATCACGTCGATAGAATTAGAGCCGAATGGCTGCCGTTTCAGTATGCGCGGGGAGACCTACGAGGTTCCGATGGTGGGTGAATTTAACGTGCGCAACGCCGCAATGGCTGCCAATGCCGCGTTGGAAGCCGGTCTTTCACCGGAGCAGATACGCGCTTCCCTTAAAAAATTTGAGGGAGTTGCCCGTCGCCAGGAGGTGCGCGGTACGGTGAATGACGTCACGGTGGTGGATGATTTTGCGCACCATCCCACAGCTGTGGCCCAGTCGATCGACGGTCTCCGACAGCGATATCCGCAGAGTCGACTTTGGGTGCTTTTTGACCCGCGGAGCAATACGATGATTCGCAACATCTTTCAACACGATATCGCCGTGGCTCTTTCCAAAGCGGATCGCGTCATTCTCGCTCCGGTGGAGAACTATAAGAAGGTGGCCAAAGAAAACCGGCTGGATGAAGAAGCCTTGTGCTCGGACGTTGAAACGCAGGGGAAGGAATGCTACTTGGGAAAAGGAATAGATGAGATCGTTGCGTACGTGGTGGAGAGGGCGAAGCCGGGGGATGTCTTGCTCGTGATGAGTAACGGCGGTTTCGGTGGCATCCACACCAAACTGCTTACCGCGCTGGGGCGATCAAACTAGTCGCGCTCCGTGTTCTGCTGCGCATCGCGTATCTCGCGCAATAGTCGAAGAATCTCGCGGTCGTTCCTGCGCAGTCGACCCATGCTCACAAGCAGTGCCAGCGACACGATAATGAGGTAAATGACAAGTACCCAACAGAGAGTCTTGATCAGCGTGAGGGTGGCTTGGATGCGCGGGTTGTGTGCTATACGCTCCGCCAGCAAATCGCCCAACTGTCGAACGTAAACCTTGCCTTCTTCCTTGTACTGCTCCTTCAGGGACTCAAGGGCAGGTTGAAGGGAGTCGCGTACAGCGCGGACCAACATTGCCGTGGAGGAGGTTCGTTGTGGTGCCGGGACATCCTGTCCGGTCGAACCATCGGTGGTGTCCTCCGTGGACTCCCCGACCGGTTGTTGCGGATGGCGCGTGTTCTCCTCTACGGCTTGGAGACCGGCCTGCAGGAGGTCGTGCATGATTTGTTTGCCGTCCGGACGCGCAAGAGCTGCAGGTCCGGTGAACAAGAACAGCAAGCAGAGAATAAAGATGAGTCCCCTCATATCAGCACAGGTGCAATGTGAAGAGTTTTTTAATAGTGTCCGCCGCGCGGTCCGTTCGTCCAGTCCCAAGCGGTTTTAACGATCCGGAGAGCATCCTGGTATTGCGGAACCCAGCCGAGAATCTCCCGGGCCTTGGTGGCGTCTGCAATGAGGTATGGCGGGTCGCCTTCGCGGCGTGGACCGTACCGGACGGGAGCTTTTTTGCCGGTGACCTTCTCAGCGGCGTCAATAATCTCTTTGACGGAGAGCCCCTTGCCGGTGCCGAGATTGAAGCCTTGGGTCTCTCCCCCCTTCATGAGATAATCCAGCGCACGCCAGTGGGCATCCGCCAAGTCATCGACATGAACGTAGTCGCGCACGCACGTGCCATCCGGCGTATCGTAATTCGTGCCGAAGACAGTGATTCCCTCGCGTTCTCCCTTGATGGCTTGAAGGATGACGGGGATGAGGTGCGACTCGGGGTCGTGATCCTCGCCGATGGAGCCATCACCGGCGGAGCCGGAGGCATTGAAGTAGCGCAGGAAGACCGCTTTGAGGCCATAGGCTTTTTCGCAGTCACGGCACACGCGTTCCAGCATGAGTTTTGAGGCGCCGTATGGGTTGATGGGCTGCTGCTTTTCGGTCTCGGGAATGGGCATTTGAGAGGGAACGCCATAAGTGGCAGCCGTGGAGGAGAAGACGAACTTCTTTGTGCCGGCCAGGAGCATGGCACGCAGCAGGGTGAGCGGCTTAGCTATGTTGTTTTCGTAGTACTTCAGGGGGTCTTGTACAGATTCTCCCACTTGGATAAACGCCGCAAAATGCACAACCGCGTCGAACTTCTCCCGCGCGAGGAGGGGATACACGATTGAGGGATCGCCGAGATCTCCCTTCACGAGTTTGGCGCCACTGCCGTCCAAGGCGGCAGGGTGTCCGTAGATCATGCTGTCCAGCACGGTAACGTCCGCGCCCTTGCGGGTGAGGAGACGCACGGTGTGTGACCCGATATAGCCGGCGCCGCCGGTAACGAGAATTTTCATGGTAAAGTCGAGTTAGAGTGAAGAATGAAGTTGAAGGAGGAGTTGCTCGAGTTTGCGGATATCGGCGGCGAAGCGACGAATGCCTTCGGCTGTTTTTTCCGTGGCCATTGCGTCCTCGTTGAGGAGGAAGCGGAAGCTTAACTCATCCGCCGGTATGCGCGTGAGATCCATCGTTGCCGAGTCAGCGGCATCGAGGCTGCGTTGCAGAGAGCCTTGCGCCGTAGCGAGCTCGCCGAGCAGCTGGGGGGAAATGGTGAGCAGATCACACCCGGCAAGGGCTAGAATTTCCCCCGTGTTGCGGAAGGAGGCTCCCATGATCTGCACAGGGTAGCCGTACTTCTTGTAGTAGTGAAAGATGTTGCGCACAGAAAGTACGCCGGGATCCGTTTCAGCCGTGTATTCTTCCTCGGTATTTTTCTTGTACCAGTCCAAAATGCGACCCACAAACGGAGAGATGAGTCGCACCCCCGCCTCAGCGCATGCCGCAGCTTGCACGGCGCTGAACAGAAGCGTAAGATTACAGTGGATGCCTTCCTTCTCCAGCACCTCCGCTGCACGTATGCCCTCCCACGTGGATGCTATCTTGATGAGCACGCGCTCCCGAGGGATGCCGGCCTTTTCATAGAGAGCCATCATTTCGTGCGCCTTGGAGATGGTGCCGGCCGTGTCGAAGGAGAGTCGGGCATCCACTTCGCTGGACACGCGACCCGGGATGCGCTTGAGTATTTCCAGTCCGAAGGAGACGATGACCTTGTTCATCAACTCAGCTGCGAGCTTCTCGCCGCTGAGAGGGGAGTTGCGATATGCAGTTACCACAGCATCAAGGACAGGACGGTACTCCGGCACCTTGGCAGCAGAGAGAATGAGAGAAGGATTGGTGGTTGCATCCTGTGGTGCGTATTCCTCCATCTGGCGGAAATCGCCCGTGTCTGCCACAACGGTGGTGTACTGCTTGAGTTGTTCGAGAAGAGAGCTCATCATGTTGACAGCGCCTATCATAGCGCAATGAAGCGGATCATGCAAACCTAAAGAGTTTTCTCCGGCTGTGGCCCTTTCGCCATGGTACAGTCGAGTGGTCCCGGAATTCTCAACAATTTTTACCACGCGACCGTGCTCCCCGCCTCAAGTCGTTTTATTCCTTATGCCCTGACTCTTAGATTTCATCATCGACCGGACGGGAACGGACGCCGGTTTGCCGTGGAGAATGCTTCGCACTTGACAGGGCAGGGAGGTGGACTTACAATGCCGGAAGTTAGCGAAACGATTACGCTTTATGTACAACCAGGATTTTAAGAAACGCATCGTGGCAGACCTTTCAGGACTGAAGGCCGCCGGGCTCTACAAGGAAGAACGCTACATCAGCACGCCGCAGTTCTCAGAAATCGGCTTGGAGGATGGAAGCCAGGTGATCAATATGTGCGCCAACAACTACCTCGGACTAGCCAACAACCCTGAATTGGAGAAGGCGGCTCGCGAGGCAATCGATCGTTGGGGCTTCGGCATGGCATCCGTCCGGTTCATCTGCGGCACGCAGACGTTGCACCGGGAGCTGGAGGAGCGTCTGAGCGCCTTTCTCGGGACGGAGGCAAGCATCCTCTTCGGCTCGTGCTTTGATGCCAACGGGGGGCTTTTCGGCGCGCTGTTGGATAAGGAGGATGCCATTGTTTCGGATTCTCTGAACCACGCTTCGATTATTGACGGCGTGCGCCTCTGCAAGGCGGCGCGCTATCGTTATGCGAACAACGACATGGAGGATCTCGAGGCCAAGCTTAAGGAGGCCCAAGCTGCCGGCGCGCGCACGATCATGATTTCCACTGACGGTGTGTTCTCCATGGATGGCATTATTGCCCGATTGGATAAAATTCATGAGTTGGCAGCCAAGTACGGGGCTTTGGTGCACTTTGATGAGTCGCACGCGACGGGCGTGCTCGGCAAGCGCGGGCGCGGCACCCATGAACATTGCGGTTTGTTCGGCAAAGTGGACATCATTACGGGAACCTTCGGCAAGGCGCTGGGTGGCGCTTCCGGCGGTTTCGTTTCCGCCCCTCAGGAGATTGTGGATGTGCTGAGGCAGAAAGCTCGTCCGTACCTCTTTTCCAACAGCGTGATGCCGGCCATTGCGGCAACAACACTCAAGGCCCTTGATATCCTGGAGGCTTCAACGGAGCTCACGGAGCGGGTTCAGCACAATGCCGCCTACTTCCGCAGAGGCATGGAGCAAGTCGGGTTTAAGTTGGCCGGAGCCGGGCATGCCATCGTTCCGGTCATGATCGGGGATGCCGCGCTTTCACAGCGCATGAGCAACCGCCTCCTCGAGCTCGGCGTGTATGCCATGGGCTTCTTCTATCCGGTCGTTCCGAAGGACCAGGCACGCATACGTACGCAGCTCTCCGCCGCTCATACGGAGGAGCAGCTGGACCGCGCCATCGCCGCCTTTGCTCAAGCGGGCAAGGAACTGGGCGTCATCAGCTGAACGCCGTCCGCACACAAGAGCCCTTCGCGTCTTTTCAGCCTTGCCCCGACTCGTTCGCGGCAAGGCTTTGCTTATTCGCGTCCCGCCGTCGATGGAGGTAAGGAGGATGTCCGGCAGGGGGTTACAGTTGGTCGGCGAGCTGGGAATCGATTTGAAGGAGGGCAGCCGGGTCGTGGGCAGCACATTCAAGCGCGTGGAAGATAGAGGCAAACGTCGCTTCCTCGTGGAGTTGTTCGCGGACGAAATCCATCATGAGTTGCTCGCCGGCGAAGTCATTTTCACGGCGACAGAGGGAGAGAAGGGAGTGAATGGAAGAGGTGACGACTCTTTCGTGGTCCAGAGCGATGCGGAATAAATCAGCGGGAGTTTCCCAGTTGAACGAAGGAGAGGAAATGGTGGGGAGGACGGCGGTGGTGCGGCGCAGCTCGAGGTGATCAAGGATTTTGAGAGCATGCGCGCATTCCTCATGGAAATGGGCTCGTAGCCAGCGACCGGTGCCGCGCATGCCGTATTCATTCATCAACCCGGAGAAAGAGAGGTAGAGAAAGGCGGCATTGAATTCCATGCCGATTTGGCGATTCATGGCGTCTGCGATATCAGGATTCATACATGGGATATTTTCTCCGATGAGCGTCGGAGAATCCATCACTGTTAGCCGGATGATACAGACTGTTTTGTTGTCACCTGCTCAAACGGCGTCGTCAACGCTCGGACGGGAAAAGCTTCGGACGGAAGCGCAGGGGGAGCAGCGACGTGGACGTTTTCCGGTTTTTTGTCGAAGTCGTATGAGGAAGATCATCTGTCTGCTGAGGCTGCAAAATATCATGGACATTATCCCTCGGGATGATTATAATGCCCCCGGTGGAGTTGAGACGGGCATACCAGACGCAGGAGAGCTTGGTCAGTTATTGGGCTGAGCAGGCGGAAGCTTTGTGCCGTGATATAGATGATGAAAGTTTGGAGGAATACCGTGAGCCGGTTGAACAAGCGCTGCATGCCTTGCAGAGAGATCGCAGGATTATCGTGATAGGCGGCGCCGGGAGCGGGAAGTCGGCCATATTGGCGCGCCTTGTCAATGTGCCCCTCGTGGAGAATTATCGTATGGAAGGTCATTACCTCTGCTGGCGCTACACGTGTCGAGATGGAGACCCGACTCATTCGCGTTTTCTGCCGGTGAATCAACTGGAAGGTCTGGAATTAGTGGACACGGCGGATTGCGAGCAAGAGGATGTACGCGTGACCTGTCGCGCGCTGATGCAGGGGGCCGATGTCATCATCGGTGTCATTGATGCTCAGAAACCTGCCGCCGATGGGGTATGGAGTTTGCTGGCGGAGGCGGCAGGTCGCGCTCAGGGTGGAGGCTGTGCTGTGGCGGTGACGCATTCGGACCGTCTGGCGGCGAGGGAGGCGGTTGCGCTCAAGGAATCGGTCCGTGAGTTATGTCGGCAGCAAGTCGGAAAGGCTCTGCCTATTTACTTTCTTTCAGCGCCCGGGCAGGGAGATGCGGATGTCTTTCGCGAGAGGGTGCAGGAGACTCTGGAGGGACCTCATGCCATCCGCAGTTCAATACGCACCCTCGCCGAACGAGCGTCCGACCTGGTGGATAAACAGAACCGTGTGCTGAGGTCGCGCGAAACGGTGAGCCGTACGGATAGTGGATTCCTAGCCGGTATCGAGCAGGAAATTGATGATATGCTCAAACAGCAGATGACCGGTATCAATGAGTATCAAAAGGGGTTGAGTGCGACCATTCTGCAGGCGCTGCCGCAGCTGACGATGGCGGTCAGGCGGCGGTTGGGCTATGTGCTTTCGCCGGTGACTCTGCTGCGGCTGGAGCTCATGGGGACGGTGGCGGATCGGGAGCTGCATTACAACATCGAGGAGTTAGTCACCCATCAGCAGGAGGAGGCCGATGAGCAGTTTAAGGCGTACTGCGCACAACATTGGCGAATCGTGCGTCCGCGTATGAAGAAGACGCTGGAATGCGAGATAGGAGCCTTTCCTGTGGAAAAGTTAGACAAGGAACTCTGCACGCTGCGTTCGCGACTCTGCCGGGACATCTGCGAACCCCTGGCCGCGGCAAATTTGCGGCGTAAATTTTTCAATATCTTCATTGCGCAGACCAATTGGATGCGGTTGTGTATTATCAGCATTTGCATCCTTCTGACGGTGGCGGGTATGTTGGGGTGCGTCGGTCAGGATCTCCTGGGGCTGGTTTGTGTTGTGGCGGCGGTGATGGTGTGGGCGGCGGGCTGTGTAGGGCACCGATTTGCGTGCAAACAGATCGGCAGGGAGATCACGAGTCTCTCCCACGATTTGGCGCAAGAGGTCGGTCAAGCTCTCCACGCGATACTGAATCGCATGCTCATTTCGCGTATAGCCGCCTATCGCCAACTTTACGCGATTCCGCGACAGAAAGTGACGCGGCAGGCGGACACCCTGCGCCCGCTTCAGACGCGCTGCTCCGCAATCCACATTCAGTTGCGCACGCTGAAACCGTATCTCTGACCCCGTTCCCTTATCCTCCATTTCCAACGAATATGGCCGATTTATTCACACCTTACGGCAGCAATCATGAAGCGATGTCCCATGGGGACAGCATGCCTCTGGCTGCGCGAATGCGGCCGGAAACCCCGGATGAGATAGCAGGACAGCGGCATCTGCTGGGACCGGGCAAGCTGCTCCGTCGCGCCATAGAGACAGACCGCTTCTCCTCACTGATCTTTTACGGTCCGCCCGGTGTCGGAAAAACGACGTTGGCCTACGTGATTGCCAAGCACACGAGCGCTTACTTTGTGATGCTGAACGGAGTGGAGTCGAATGTGAGCGAGATACGCGACAAGATAGCCGAAGCAAAGGCACGTATGACGCTTCATGGACAGAAAACGATCCTTTTCGTGGATGAGTTGCATCGATTTAACAAGGCGCAACAAGATGTGCTGCTGCCGCATTTGGAGAGGGGCACGGTACGCTTTATCGGAGCTACGACGGAGAATCCATACTTTGCCATCAATTCAGCCATGCTTTCGCGCTCCCAGATTTTCCCTCTGGAGCCCATCCCGCAGCAGGAAATCTCCAAGCTCCTCAGACGTGCCGCAGCTGATGTCGAACGGGGATTGGGCAAGATGCCGCTGGATATCACGGACGAGGCGCTCGAGCACATGGCGCTCAAGGCGGATGGTGATGCACGGAAGGGTCTTACTGCCTTGGAGGTAGCGGCCCTCTCGACTCCGCCGGCTGAGGATGGAAAAATCCACATTACTCTCGAGGTGGCGGAGGAATCTATCCAGCAGAAAGCCGTGCGCTACGACCGGGCAGGCGACGGTCATTACGACACCATCTCCGCCTACATTAAATCCATGCGCGGTAGTGATCCCGACGCGGCGCTCTACTGGCTGGCTTTCATGCTCAATGCAGGGGAGGACCCCCGCTTCATTGCACGACGTCTTGTTATTTGTGCGAGCGAGGATGTGGGATTGGCGGATTCCAACGCACTGCGCGTCGCCGTAGCAGCGGCCCGGGCAGCGGAAATGGTGGGGATGCCCGAGGCTCGCATTCCGCTTGCGCATGCCACGGTGTACATAGCTACGGCGCCGAAGAGTAATTCTGCCTACATGGCATTCGAAGCCGCCATGCAAGACGTCAAGGAAGGCAAGACGCTTCCCGTGCCGGACCATTTGGCGACTCCAACGCGCAAAAAGCTGGCGCGACTACGTGGCGTCAGCGCGGAAGACACAACCTACAAGTACGCGCATGATTTCGGCGAAGAGCACTACGTGCCGCAGGCCTACCTCCCTGAGGGGCGCGTGTACTACCATCCTACCAGCAACGGCTTGGAGCTACGGATCGCCGAACGTATGCAGCACTTGCGCGATATGTCCGAAGGAAAGAAGGAGAGATAGGAGCAGATTTTTGCATAGCGACCGGGCGTTTGGCTTGAAATGAGCGGGGAAAGGGCGTATAATAACCGCGCCCATGATAGGTGAGAAGTTACAGATAGGCCTGGCCGGGTTGGGAACGGTGGGCTCCGGCGTGTACGAGGCGTTGCTCCGCAATCGCAGCCTCTTGGAGGCACGTGCGCAGATATCGTACGAGATAAGAAGGGTAGCAGTCAGGGACAAAAGGAAGAAGAGGGAGGTGTCCATTGAGGAGGGAGAGCTAACGGAGGATTGGCATGATTTGGTTGAGGACGATAGCATTGACATCATCATTGAGCTGATAGGGGGGAGAGAGGAGGCGCTGGAGCTGATACGCGCTGCGCTTTCGAACGGTAAACCCGTCGTGACGGGGAACAAAGCGCTGCTGGCCGAATATGGGGCGGAGTTGTTCCGTCTATCCCAGAGCAAGGGCGTACCGCTCTATTTTGAGGCATCCTGCGGTGGCGGGATACCTATTGTGCAGTCGCTGCAAAATTCTCTGATATGCAACAAGGTGGACTCCATTGTGGGAATCATCAATGGGACGAGTAACTACATCCTGACATCCATGGAGAAGGGTAATTTGCTTTTTGCGGAGGCTCTTCGCCGCGCCGGCGAAAAGGGCTACGCAGAAGCGGACCCCACGTTGGACATCAATGGATGGGATGCGGCGCACAAGGGCCTTATCCTTGCCATGCTGGCGTATGGCACCCCGCTGAGTTTGGATGCCATAGCGGTGAACGGCATTGAGGACGTTCAGCCGGCTGATTTCGAATTTGCGCATCGTCTGGGTTATACCATCAAGCTGCTCGTCGTCATTAAACGCCACAAGGGGGAGGGAACACTGGAGCTGCGCGTTCAACCGAGCTTTGTGCCTCTGGATCACATCATGGCGAAAGTGGACGGAGTGTTCAATGCCATAGCTGTTCGCGGGGATATCGTGGGTGAGACGATCTTTTACGGACGTGGCGCCGGGAAGAACCCGACGAGTAGCGCGGTGCTGGGAGACGTCGTGCTTGCCATGCGTGAATGCAGATTGCCGGACTACCACACAGGTTTTCATCCCTACGCGGAAGAGACAGCGGTTCTTCCCGTGCGCGAGACAGTGACGCCGTATTACGTGCGTTTTCGTGTGCGTGATCAGCACGGCGTCATAGCTTCCATCGCTGCAATTTTTGCCAAGTATGACATAGGAATATCTGCCACATCCTCGCAGGACGGGGAGGGTATGCAGGATAGGGAACCGTGGAATCACTTGGTGTTCATGCTGCACGCCTGCAAGCTGGGTCAGTTGGAGAGTGCGCTGAGTGAGATCGAGGTATTGCCGTGTGTGGTGTCGGAGCCGGTTGTGTTCCGCATTGAAGCCTTCCGAGAAACTTAATATGGCCTTGATAGTACAGAAATACGGCGGATCCTCTGTGGGCACGATAGACCGCATACGCAATGTGGCGCGGCGGTTGATGGACTCGCAGCAGGCCGGCAACGAGGTGGTGGCTGTGGTCTCTGCAATGAGTGGCATCACCGATAAGCTGATCGGTTTGGCGCACCAGGTCATGGCCGATCCGCCGGAGCGCGAGCTGGATATGCTCGTTTCCACCGGTGAACAACAATCCGTTGCGCTCCTCTGTATGGCCATTGCCGATATGGGCGGCAAGGCGGTGAGTTTTACCGGTTCCCAAGCGGGTATCTGCACTTACGGGAGCCACACCCGCGGACGAATCGAATCCATCTCCCCGGAGCGCATCCTTGCTGCTTTGAAGGAAGGTAACATCGTGGTGTGCGCCGGTTTTCAGGGAACGACGCCGGAGGGGGAGATTCATACGCTGGGACGCGGGGGGTCCGACCTGTCGGCCATAGCGCTTGCCGCGGCCGTGAAGGCGGACTTGTGCCAGATATACACAGATGTGGATGGGGTGTACACCTGCGACCCGCGGGTGGTGAAAGATGCGCGCAAAATACCGCTGCTCAGCTACGAGGAGATGCTGGAGATGGCCTCGAGCGGTTCTAAGGTGATGCAGGCGCGTTCTGTGGAGTTGGCTAAGAAATATGGAGTCCGTTTTGAAGTACGCAATTCTATGAACAACAATCCCGGCACAATCGTGCAAGAAGAAAATTCGGCGATGGAGTCGCTGGCCGTTCGAGGTATCTCCATTGAGAGGAACCAGGCGCGCGTCACCGTCTCCGGTATCACGGCTCCGGTCGCCTATACCGCCATCATTCTTACCGCCCTTGCGGAGGCAGAAATCAACATTGACATGATCGTCGCGAACACGGCGCACGACGGCAAGGCTCGTCAGTCGTTCACGATGAATATGAGCGAGTTGGGGGCTGCACAGGCCGCGCTCAAGAAGGTCCTGCCTCAGCTCGGTGAAGGAGCAAGACTGGAGACGGAAGCCGGTTTGGCGAAGCTTTCCGTGGTGGGAGTGGGGATGCGATCAAACTCAGGTGTAGCCGCGACGGTGTTTCGCGCGTTAGCGGACGCGGGGATCGCAACGGGGATGATAGCGACGTCGGAAATACGTATTTCCACAACGGTGGAGGCATCCGACATCGAACAGGCCGCGAGGGTAGTGCATGCAGCGTTCCACCTGGCTGAGGGAGCCTGACGTCTTCGAGAACACAAAAGGACCGGCAGTACCATGCGACGAGGAATACTTGAGAAATTATCCGGTAAATACCCGCTTCCGGCGAAGAGACTGGAACCGTTCATTTGGTGCGGTGGGCTTGTATTGTTCTTGCTGGTTTGCTGCACGACGCTGCTTGTGCTCAGACGAGTTTCGAACCGGAGCGCGGACAGCGAGGCTGTGCGAATCCTGCAGGCGGGGGAAGGCCCCAAGGAAGGACTGTTGGCTGAGCTGAAAAATGCCGCAGCCGGGGCGTCGGAGGATTCCGGCGATCTGGAGCGTGAGTTAGCTTGGAATCTGGTGCGGCAAGTCATCGCCCGCGGTCTTCTCCCTGAGGCGCAACAGGAAGTTTTCGCCGTGCTGCCGGCGCAGGCGACAACGTCCGCAACATGGACGCAGCGGCTGCTGGATGTGGCGCGCGCGCTGGTGCACGCCGGCAAATGGCAAGAGGCGCAGCAGTACTATGATGCGGCGCTGGAGAGTTACCGTCTGCAGCAACACGGCAGGGGTATGGAGCAGATCATGAGGGAGAGGGCGGTGCTGCTGGCCGCGGGTTGCGGGAACTCTCGGCAGGAGCGTATCGCCACGCTGGAGGGGTGGTTGGCGCAGGTGCCTGCCGAGACATCTTCAACTCTCGGCGCAGAACTCCGCGTTTTCCTTGCCAAATTGCACCGCAGCATGGGCAATCTGGAGCTGGCGGATTCCAACCTGCGCCAGGTTGCGGACAGGCAGCAACAGGACGACGACTCCGCGATGGCCCCGACCCTGCTTATCTGCCGTGGATATGCGCATCTTGCGCTGCGTGAGGAAGAAGCGGCTGTGGATTGTCTTCGTGAGGGGATTGCTCAGCTGCAGGGGGACGATGTGACGTCGCGTATGTACCGGGCGTTGGCGCTGCGTGACCTGGCAACGATATCGCTGAATCTTGATCACTCGCAGGCGGCGCTCGCGCTGCTGGAGCGTGTCGGCGCTGAGACGCGAGATATTTTACCGTCGGGCATCCTTTTCCAACCGGAAATCGCGGGGGGTCGCGGCTGGGCGCTCTACATGGCGCATGACTACGAATATGCGTTGGCGCTCTTTCAACGGCAACTTGAAATGATACCGCCCGGGGAAGAGGGGTTGCGCGTGTACCCCTTGGAGGGTATAGCTCGATGCTATCTCGCCTTGGGACGGCCGGAGGAAGCATTGCCGACAGCTCATGAAAGCGTCATGCTCTGCGAGAAATCCATGCCGGAGGACAAGCCGTTCCTTGCGCGGTTGAATATGCTGCTCGGGCAGGCGAATGAACAGGCGGGGCGACTGGAGGAGGCGGAGAGGAATTACAGTCGCGCCGCAGGAATCATGACGGGCGATCCGATGGCTCGGTCGGCGGCGCTCTCGGCCTGCGCCACGGTGTTGATGCAGGAACAAAAGTGGGAGGAGGCCGCGCGCACGTGGGAGCAGGAGTTGCCTCTCATCCCGGAGCAAGACATGATACAACGCGAAGATATTGCGGAGCAGATTGAGAAATGCCGCAAAAATGCTGCCGCTGCCCGACAGCCGGTTGTCCAGACTCACCCCCCTACCGTAACCCAACCCCCTAAGCGCACGAAACCGACCAAGTCAAGCGCCGCGTCATCACGACGTGCGACGCAGACGCGCCGTCGCCGTCGCTGATCCCTATCCCCAAAAACTTCCGCTCATGAACCGTCGATACAGACCCCACCGCAGGAACAGCAATTATACCGTTCCCATGATCGCTCTTGGCATCGTAGCCGTCTCCCTTCTCCTCTGGGTGGTTATCGCCAAAGGCGAGGCGATACTGCGCTACTTTGAAGGCGAGACGATTTACTATCCTGATAACTCCGAGGCAAATGCCAACCTCTCTCGCTTGCTTGCCGATCTTTCCGGTGACAAGGCCCAGCTGCTCGGTCTCGCGGAAAATAGCCAGGCGCGCCTTGGTTGGATCAAGGATGAGGCGACACGACGTCGCTTCCGCTTCATTCTTATGACGCGTTTGCTGGATAAGGGTCTGTGGGAAGAGGCCGTGCGCATCCTGCCGGAGGTTGAGGATATCGTGACTCCGCAGAATTTGGAGCGACTGGCGGAGGAGGCCCTGGATCACGAGGATTACGAACTCCAGCTGCGCCTGGATCACAAACTGCAGGACGCCGTGATGCACCAACCGGCCGAGACGGAACTCCTGCTGCGTTCCATACGTCGCACGGCGGAAACTTGTGTTCGTATGCACAACAGTGAGGAGGCTGTCAAGGCCATCAGTCGATTGGATGAACCGACACTGCTCGCCCGCCTTTCAACACCCCAACTCGCTGCCGAGGCCGCGGATCTCCAGATGTTGCGTGTGGACGTGAGCGCAGTCAAGGAGCATGCCCTCCAGCTTGTGCGCAACATTTTGGAGCAGGCCGGTTGGCCACCGTGTCTCGCAACTTCCCGTCTCATGCTGGAAGAGGTCTCAACTGCGCTGAATGACAACCCTGCACTCACACAGAGCTCGCTCAAGGAAATCGAGCAGAAGCTACTGCGGTGCAGAGACGCCCTGCTGGAGTATTCCGACAAGGAGCACAAACTGCCGCAGTGCTACCTTGTGCTCGGCGAGTTGCGACTGCGTCTCGGTGACTATGCGGGCTGCGCTCAGGCGCTGACTCTTGCGACGGCTTTTGCCGAGGGCTATGGGGAAACCGGTTTGGACTGGCAGCTGCGCGTTGCACGCCTGCGAGCCAAGGCAAATATGTCTCGTGGCGCCAAGTCCGAAGCTATGGAGGATTGCCGTTTCCTGGCCGAGCACGAGTCCTCTCCGGAGGCCCTTATGTCCGCCCTCACCTTCCTGTCGGCGAATACGACGGGCTCTGAGCGGGAGAAAATGCTTTCCCGCTTGTGGAGCGTGATGCAGGCGCAGCCGCGCACGACACGGGAGGACAAGATTGAGCGGGCACGCATCGCCGGGGAAATAGCCGACATTAACGCCGAAAGCAACGCCAAGGAGCAAGCTGTGAAGTGGGGGGTGGAGGCCATGCGCGCGGCGCAGGACGCCTACCCGGATTTATCGGACGGCAAGGCGTTGCGAGCGAGCCTTAAACTGGCGCTGCTGCAGCGAAAGAAGGGGGATGACATGGCTGCCATGCGGAGACTGCGTGATATTGTGCGCGTCATTGAAGGAATGGAGCCGGCTCTGCGCCAGAAGTTGGACACGACGGACAAGAGTCTTTATGCAACAGCCGTACGCGAGTATGCGCGTACTTGTCTGCTCACCGGGGATCGTGATCTGGCGCGCGTGATCATCCGCAAGATCCACGAGGACCTGCCGGAGAAACGGCGTTGATTTTTCCCTGCCGGTTATGTCATCCCTGCACCGCAAGAGCCTTATTGCAACAGCAGCCATCTTCTGCTGCAGGTTTACCGGACTCTTGCGTGAGGTGACCTATACCACGCTCTTCGGAGCAACCGGGGCGCTGGATGCGTTCTACACGGCATTTCGTATACCCAATATGCTGCGCGACATGTTTGCGGAGGGTGCCCTTTCGCAGAGCTTTACGAGCGTGATGAGCAAGGTGGAGCAGACGGAGGGTCGGGAGGCGGCGTGGACGCTGGCCCATCGGGTATCCTCACAGTTGATATCGCTGATGGTATGCATCGTAGCCGTTGGGGTTCTGATGGCGGGTGCCTGTATGCAGGTGCTTTATCCGAAAAATGTCGGAGTGCAGCTGGAGCAGCGTCATCTATCGACGTCCCCGCAGGTTTGCGTTCGGGCGGTCTATACCGGCATGGGCACAGATGCGGATGGACTGCCGGTCGCGCACTTTGTAGCGTCGGCTCCGCTCGATGGCCTGTCGCACGAGAGTCGTATGAATGCCAAGTTCCTCGACCGCATCCGGGAGGGTGAGGAAGTGGTGCTCGCAACACAAGGAGCAGGACGACCTGCCGGGGCTTTGTTGGTGGCGCCGCGGTCCTACCTCGATATGGCGGTTGATTTGTGTCGGATCATGTGGCCGTACATTCTGTTAGCCTCGCTCTCGGCCCTCAGCATGGGGGCGTTGAATGTGTTCGGCATATTTGGGTTGCCGAATATGGCGAGTGCTGCCTTTAACCTGACGACGATTGCGGTAGGGCTGGCGGTGGGTTGGTTGGTTGATCCCGCGTATGGCCCGCGGGCGTTGTATGGTTTTGCAGTGGGAGTTGTCTGCGGCGGGGTGGCGCAGATTCTGATCCAACTTCCGCGTTTACGCAAAAATGGCTATCGCTTCCGTTGGGACCTGGGTTTTGTCCGGGATCATTATCGCCTATTGCTTGCGGACCCCCGTGTCCGCTCCGTCTGGCTGCTCATGATTCCCGGGGCGATCGCAGCCGGCATCACTCAGCTTACCGTCTTCATCAATACCTCATTCGCCTTGCACCTCCCCGAGGGCGCCGTTACCTCCCTCAATTGCGCCTTCCATCTCTGGCAACTCCCCGTAGCTCTCTTCGGTGTCGCAGTCGGTATGGTTGTTCTTCCCACAATATCGCGGATGTCCATCACCTCCGCCAACACGGATATACCGACTCGGCTGGCAGAGGCCATGCGCTTTGTCGCTTTTTTTGCCGTGCCTTCGATGGTTTTGCTGGGATTCTGGGGCGAGCAAATCGTCAGCTTGCTTTACCAACACGGACGGTTCACCGCGCGCGCATCGGTGGTGTGCGGTCAGGTGCTGGCCGCCTATTCAATCGGATTGTTGGGATATGCGGGCATGAAGGTGCTGCAGCCGGTCTTCATGGCGCTGGAGAAGCCATGGGCGCCGGCGTGGATTGCCTTGTGCGCGGCCGGGGTCTCTGTCAGTCTGAATTACATCTTCGTCTTTGTTCTCTCGTTGGATGTCTCGTGGCTGGCGTTGACCACTTCCTGCATCACAACGCTCAATTTCCTCTTTCTTTTCTTCTACCTGAGACATTTGCTCGGCAATATGGCCTGCGGAGTGCTTATCCCGGGCGTGCTGCGTATCACAGCCGCGGGGGTGGTGCTAGCCTGCTTCTGCTGGCTGGTTGAACGCTGCTACCTACAGGACCTCGTCCATTCGGCGCTGCTCACTCGTCTCAGCACAATGGCCATAGCGACGCTGGTGGCCGGCGCCGTTTACCTTATGGCGTCCCTCGTCTTCCGCGTGCCGGAGCTTACCTCTTTTCTCGCTCGCGTGTGGGGTCGTTGTCCGTGATCGGACAAAAATAGTGTACCGAAAAAAAGAAAAGCGTTCGGACATAATTAGTGTACCGAAGTGTTCCGCAAT
>CANQSY010000003.1 GCA_947626635.1 uncultured Akkermansia sp. | reverse complement strand
AAATCGTAAATCGTAAATCGTAAATCGTAAATCGTAAATCGTAAATCGTAAATCGTAAATAGGCGCCGCTAGGCGCCCAGCGCCCCGTGTCATTTTTTACAAAAAAGCGATAGACTCAGGCAATAAATCGTGTACAATAAAGAGGAAGAGGACGCCTTGGAGACAAGACGTTCCGACCGGTTATCTAATAAACGTAGCACATAATGAGCTGGTTCTTAAAGAGTGCGAGATTGTGGAAAGCCGTTGGTTGCGCAGCGCTGGCGGCGATGGTATCGTGCACCTCGGTGGGGTATGCGGCGCCGGATTACGACATGATCGGCAAGAGATTTGCTGAGGTCCTGCAGAATTCCCATTTTTCGCGGGTGAAGTTTTCCGCTGAATTGTACGAACATTTTTTGGATTGCTACCTGCAGATGATTGACCCGCAGCATCTGTACTTTACGGAAGAAGATGTGCAGATGTTGCGTAAGAGTTATGCTGATTCCTTCGGGGACTACCTGCTTGCGGGGGAAACAGCGAAACTTGCTCAGAGTTTGTACGGTATGTATTCCGAGAGGGTGCTTCGACATATCGCGCAGGCGGAGGAAATGCTGAAGCGTTACGAAAAGAATCCCCCGGCATTTGACTCGGATCGTTCTGTGCCGCGTACCCGCCGCAAGCTCCCCCGCGCCAAAAATAATGCGGAACTCGACCAGGTATGGCGCGACCAGGTGGAGGATATGCTCCTGACGGAGATATGCCGCCGTGAGAATGTCGCTCGCCTCGCGGCCGAAAAAGGGAAGCCGGATCCGAATGCCAAAGAGCCTTCCCCGGCGGAGAAAATCCTCGCTCGACTCAAGCGCGTCCGCATGGAAGTGCAGGAGGCTGATCTGGAGGATATGGTCTCTCAAGTGCTCAACGCCGTCGCGCACGTCTATGACCCCCACAGCGATTACATGGGGGCGCGTGAAGAAAAGGCGTTCAAGGATATGATCAAGGCCTCACTCGTCGGGATAGGCGCGCAACTCAAGGAGGACGACGATGGCTCTACCCGCATCGACGGCATCGTGAAAGGAGGACCGGCGGATAAAAACGGACAGCTGAAGCTCGGCGACCACATTGTGGCAGTCGACAGCAAAGGCGACGGTAATTGGACGGATATCCTCTACATGAGCATCGACAAGGTGGTGAACCTGATCCGCGGCAAGAAGGACGTGCCGGTGAAATTGCGCGTGCAGAGCGCTGAGAGCGGCGATGAGCGCATCATCACCATCGTGCGCGATGAGGTTCCCATGACCGAATCCATCGCCAGCGCGCGCATTGTTGATATGCACGAGCGTGGTCCTCAGGGCGAGGTGCGCACCTACCGGTTGGGCATTCTCACCCTCCCGTCGTTTTACATCGATATGGACAAAGGAGCGGTGCAGTGCGCCTCCGATGTGCGTCTGTTGCTCACCCGCATGCTCCGCGAAAAGGTGCAGGGTCTCGTGGTTGACCTGCGCACCAACGGGGGAGGCTCATTGAACGAAGTGCGTAAAATGGTCGGTTTCTTCACGGGGGCAGGTCCGGTGGTCCAGGTGAAGGAAGCGAGAGGTCAGGTGGAGCGTTTGACGGTCAGCGGTGGTGCTCTCTTCCGCGGAGAGATGGTTGTGCTCACGAGCAAGGGGAGCGCCTCAGCCTCGGAGATATTTGCCGGTGCCATGAAGGACTACGGACGCGCCGTTATCGTGGGAGACGAGAGAACCTATGGCAAGGGAACGGTGCAGGTGCCGCACAGTCTGGGTGACTTTATGCCCCTCTCCTCTTCCAGGGAGGGAGCCGGTCTCATCAAGGTGACCGTTCAAAAATTCTACCGCATCAACGGCGCCTCCACCCAGCTTAAGGGCGTCAGCAGCGATATTGAATTGCCTACGATTACCTCGGGTCTCCAGATCGGCGAGGGCGAGATGGACTATGCCATGCAGTATGATGCCATTGCTCCTGCCGGTCGTTACGTGCAGAGCCAGCGCATTGCCAAAATGCTGCCGCGTCTTCGCGAGCTCAGCGCGGCTCGCGTGAAGGCCGACCGCGATCTCCAGAATAATGTGTGGTACGCCAACTATCGCCGCCGAATACTCGACGAAAACAGCCTCTCGCTGAACAAAGAGAAACGCCAGGCTCAGATTGAGGAGTTGCGCTCCTTTAAGAAGGCGAGCGATGCCGACCGTAAGGTCCGCTATGAAAAAATGGCGCACGATGACGCGGAGCACCTTACCGTTTACAGGCTGAACCTCTCTGATGTCTCGGCGCAGGATTTGCCGCTTGCCACCAAGGAGGATAAGGAAAAGTTCATGCGTGAGGCAAAGAACCCGGAGGATGAGCTTGAGGAGTCGATCGACTACCCCTCCACGCTTGATCCGGTTCTTCGCGAGTCGCTCTACATCGTCCGGGATATGGTGGATTTGCGGTGATGATGGGAGACGGCCCGCGCAAAAGTCGTCAATCTGTTCTGATATGCCAGGCGAGCCGGAAAAACGAGCTGAAGGCACGACGCTGCATGAGAAGATGCAGCCGCAGGATATGCCGCGCGAGAGGCTCATCCGCTGCGGTCGCACAAGCCTGAGCGATGAGGAACTAATCGCCATCTTTCTGCGCACGGGTATTCACGGGCGCAACGTTCTTGAAATGGCGCAGCAGATCAAGGAGGAGGCGGGATCCCTTGAGCAGCTCGGACGCATGGAGGCCGTGGATATCATGCAGCAGTGCAAGGGGATAGGTCCCGCCAAGGCCGCTACCCTGGCTGCCGCCTTCGAGCTCGGTATGCGAGCCGTCCATGAAGAAATCCGCCCCACGAGCATCACCATGGCGGAGGATGTTTACCGCTATTTCTCCGGAGGCTTGCGGTTCACGACGCAGGAAGGCATGCACGTGTTGCTGCTTGATGCCCACAACCATCTTATTCGTTGCGTGCAGACGGGACTCGGCACGCTCACGAGGGTCATTGCCCACGCGCGGGATATCTTTCGTGATGCTGTACGCTACAGCGCCAGCCGAATCATCCTCGTGCACAACCATCCGAGTGGAGACCCGACGCCCAGTCAGATGGATCGTGAGCTCACCGCCGAGGTCGCGAAAGCCGGGGAGGTGTTGCGCATCCCTCTGGCCGATCATATCGTCATTGGCTCTCCCCGGAAGGAGGGAGGTTCCCCCTTCTTCAGTTTCCGTGAACACGGATTGCTCTGAAAGAATCTACCCTCTTCTTACGCAACCGCATGAAAGACTACCACACGCATACGCCCGGCAAAAACGGCGGGTACCTTTGTTCCGTTTCCCGCGCTGATTGGGAGGCGGTTGCTGCCGCCGAGGAGATGACCCCTTGCTTTGGCGTGCATCCCTGGCTCGCCGCGGAGTCAGATCCTGCCCGTATAGCCTTCGATCTCGATGAATGGCTCGTCCGTTACCCGCAGGCCGATGTCGGAGAAAGTGGTTTGGATGCCACTCCGGCGCACAAGGAGACCATGGAGCAGCAGAGAATCCTGCTGCAGGTTCACCTCGGCGCCGCCTACCGGCATGACCGTATGGCTCATTTACACGGCGCCGGGGCATGGAGCGAATTGCTCACCCTGCTGCGCGAAAGGCAGAAGAGAGGAACTCTGCCGCGCGTCTTGCTCCACGCATGGAATGGTTCGCACGAAATGGCTCGTGAATTCCTGCATCTCGGCGCTATCTTTTCCGTCGGTCTCCGTGAACTCTCCCATCCCAAGGCGAGTATTCGCTACGCCCGCATTCCCGCCGGTAAAATCTTCCCCGAATCGGATGACCATCCTGAGACGTTTCCTCGTGCTGTCGCGCTCCTTTCCCTCCTTCGAGCCGATCTCACTTGAGCGCACGGACGCGTCACGCGCCGCCTTTTAATCCGGCACAATCCCGGTCTGCAGGAGGGCAGGCCAGCCTCCCTCCAGCACGTAAAGGGGAGCCTTCACAAGACCGGTGAGGCGGATAGCCCGGACAATTTCCTCTGCCGACGCGCAGGATTCCGTACAAAAGACGACGATGCATTCTCCGCGCGTCTCGGCTTCGATGAGTCGCTCAATAGCTGCGTCCAGCAGTTCCTGCATGTGGGCGCCGGGACGGATGGGAAACACGCGATCTTCCGACATCATGAGATGGTGCAGCTCATAATCGCTCTCGCTCCGGGCATCCACCCACACAATGTTGTAGCCTGTCCCCGTTGCGCGGTTTTTCCAAGTTCGCAGGAGCTCCTGGGGACAGATATGTCCCTCGGGAAGTTCCTGCTGGACGCAGGGAGGTATGCGCCGTGGAGCAAAATAAAACACGTCCGCCGTATAAAGCGCCGCTCCGGCTGCCAGGATGCAGAACCCGAGTCGTACGGTCTGGCTGAAATCGTCGTGCATCGCGTGCTGCGCTCAGGCTTTCGTTTTAGGAGCGGCAAAGGTATCTTGCGCCGGGGTTGCGCCGAGGGTCCAGACGGCATGACCGCTTTCGGCGAGATGCACGAGCGCATGGTAGGTATCCTCCGGATCCGTCTGTTGGCGTGAGGCTACTTGTTCGGCCGTAGCAGGCGTGCTCTCCAGGGAACTGCGTGTGCGGGCGAGCAGCTTGAGGAAGGCGTTAGCCGCCAACTTGCCCGCCTGCACACCGGGCTGGTGGTAAGCATTGATGTGAATCAGCGATGCGTAGAATCCGACGGTTCGCTCGAAGAGGGCGATGAGAGCTCCCAAGGTGTAGGCATTTACCGAGGGGATGGAGATCGTGATGCTGCTGCGACCCTTTTCTGCAAGCGCCTTGCGCGTGCCTCGAAGGAATCCCTGCAGGTAATCCCCGGCGGTGAATCCGGGTTCAACTTCGCCGGCGTCTTGTTCGCAGCGCCGAACCTCGATAAAGGTGACAAAAAAGTTGTTGAGGCCATCGCGCAGCTGCTGCACATAGGCATGTTGGTCAGTGGAGCCCTTGTTGCCGTACACGGAAATGCCTTGGTGGACGGTGCGTCCGTCCAGATCCTCCGCCTTGCCCAGGGATTCCATGATGAGTTGCTGGAGGTACTTGGAAAAAAGCACGAGACTGTCTTTGTAGGGCAGGATGACCATATCCTTGCTGCCGTGTCCCTGCCCCAGAGAATACCAGGCGAGCGCGAGGCGCATGGCCGCATTGTCGTGAGCATCATGTTGTCGCGTGTGCGCATCCATGTCCGCCGCTCCCTTGAGCAGGGAATCAATATCAACGCCCTGAAGAGCTGCCGGCAGCATACCCACGACCGAGGTTTCTGACGTGCGGCCTCCTACCCAATCTTCCATGGGCAAACGCAGCAGCCAATCCTCTTCCTGAGCTATTTTATCCAGCTTGGAGCCTGTTCCCGTCACAGCTACGGCCTGCCGGGCAAACGAGCAACCGTGCTCGCGAAAGTAAGCTTGTGTGAGCACCATGCCGTTGCGCGTTTCCGGCGTTCCTCCACTCTTCGAGATGACGACCACCAGCGTGCGCTCCGGAGGCAATGTCCGTAGCACGCGGTACATGCCATCCGGGTCGGTGTTGTCCAGAAATCGCATGGTGAGACCATGGGCAGGCAGGGCATCGGCTACGAGCTCAGGCCCCAGCGCTGAACCGCCGATGCCGATGACGAGGCAGGTGCTGTAGAGTTCGCCGCAGGGCGCTGTGATTCTCCCGCTCAGTACATCCGCCGCAAAGGCTTTCAAAGCTAAGAGGGGCTCATCAATTTTTGTCCGCAATTCAGTCGTAGGCGCCAGCTTGCTATGACGCAGCCAATAGTGACCGACCATCCGTTGTTCGTCAGGATTGGCTATGGCTCCCCCCTCCAACTTATCCATCTCCTCAAAGGCGCGTTGCACGGCTTCCTTCATGTCGTCCGCCTCGTCGGTCGCCAGCACCTTCGAAAAATCCAGCGATATCCCCATCTCCGGGTACCGCACCAATTTGCCTGCGTACGTTTTCATACCCCGCGCATTATACTCCTGCCCCTTATCCTGCGCAAGCGATTTTGTCTCTCCTTTTTACGAGTCCACACGTGTCCCCATAAAACGATGGAAGCACGGTTAGCATGACAGCAAACCGTTGACGATTCAATCAAGCAGTTAAAGCCCACGAGGGATCGGAGTGGAATCGGACAACGCGCAAGGCGGCCGACGGCTGTAAGGCCGATTAGCCAGCCCGCAGGGCTGCCCCGCAGGGGCGAAAGCTCGTGAGGCGAGCTTAAGGCAAGCGTTGCCCGCAGGGCGCTGAGGTAGTGGGTGCTTACGAATCAAACCAGTGAACCCGGCATGGCGCATCCATGAACCTTTCTCATTAAAATCCGTCCGTGATTTTCCCCACCACCAATGCTTGCGCATTGCATATCCCGCGCCACCGGCGCGCAAATTCCCTGAAATCGTAAATCGTAAATCGTAAATAACCAAGGGCTTATGCTACATGATGCGACGTTAACCACTTATTGAGGGTGTTTTTCTTGGGACGGATGTGTTACGAGTCCGTTGCCGGAGGGTTTTTCCATGACTTAAGCATCGTTCAGCCCTGCATTGTCAATGCTGATTTGATGAAGATCGGAGCGGGCGGGATTTAATCCCCGCTTTTGAGGACGTTGATGAAGGCCTCTTGGGGGATGTTGACGCGACCGATGGCTTTCATGCGCTTTTTGCCCTCCTTTTGCTTTTCAAGGAGCTTGCGTTTACGGGTGACATCGCCGCCGTAGCATTTGGTGGTGACGTTTTTGCGCATGGGGGAGATGCTCTCGCGGGCGATGATTTTTCCGCCGATGCAGGCCTGGATGGCGACCGTGAAGAGCTGGCGGGGGATGACTTCTTTGAGTTTGAGGGCGAGCTCCCGACCCTGAGCTTCTGCACGCTCACGGTGGACAATCATCGAAAAGGCATCGACAGGTTCGCCGGCGATCATCATGTCCATCTTGACGAGCTGGGCGGGTTGGTAGCCGTCGTATTCGTAATCCATGGAGCCGTAGCCGCGGGTGGAGCTCTTGAGCTTGTCGTTGAAGTCCACAAGTATCTCCGCCATGGGGATGCGGCAAGTGAGCATCACGCGCGTGTCGTCGATGGTTTCGGTCTGGGTCACCTCTCCGCGTTTCTCCATCACGAGTCGCATGATATCCCCGATATACGTGCTGGGGATCATGACGTACACCTTGACGATGGGTTCACGGATCTCGCGGATTTCCTGAGTTTCCGGGAGGATGCTGGGGTTATCGACGAGCATCTCCGTCCCGTCGGTTTTGGTGACCTCGTAGATGACGGAGGGGTAGGTGGAGATGACGTCCATGTTGAACTCGCGGCGCAAGCGCTCCTGGATGATCTCCATGTGCAGCAACCCCAGGAAGCCGCAGCGGAAACCAAAGCCCAGGGCGATGGAACTCTCCCCGGCGTACGTGAACGCGGCGTCGTTGATCTGGAGCTTCGCCATGGCGGCCTTCAGACTCTCGTAGTCCGCTGAGTCCACCGGATAAATCCCGGAAAACACCATGGGACGAATCTCCTTGAACCCCGGCAGCGGTTCGGCGCAGGGGTTCTGCAGGTTTGTGTAGGTGTCGCCGATCTTCACATCGGCCGCGGTCTTCATGTTGGCGATGATGTAGCCGACATCGCCGGTCGTCAGTTCCTCCGCGGTCTGCATTTTTGGGGTGAAGATGCCCACTTCTTTCACCTCAAAGGTGTCGTCCGTCGCGAAGAGTTTGACCTTCATCCCTCGGCTGACGCGTCCGCTCATCAGCCGAACGTAGGAGACGACGCCCCTGTAAGCATCATACACGGAATCAAAAACGAGCGCGCGCAACTTGTCGTCCTGCGCCTCCTTCGGCGCCGGGATGCGCTGCACAACGGCCTCCAGCACCTCATCGATGCCGATGCCCGCCTTGGCAGAGCAGAGGATAGCTTCTTCACGCGGGATGCAGATGAGTTCCTCAAGTTGGTGATAAACAGAGGGGAGATTGGTGCCGGGAAGGTCGATTTTATTGATGACGGGTACGATTTCGAGCCGTTGGTCCATGGCGAGGTGCATGTTGGCGAGTGTTTGTGCTTCCACCCCCTGGGCGGCATCAACGACGAGCAGCGCGCCGTCACACGCGGCGAGCGATCGCGACACCTCGTACGAAAAATCCACGTGTCCCGGCGTGTCCAGCAGATTGAGCTCATACTCCTCCCCGTCCTTCGCCACGTAGCGCATCGTCACGGGATGCGACTTGATGGTGATTCCCTTCTCGCGCTCCAGGTCCATGGCATCCAGCAGTTGATCCTGCTTATCGCGCTCGCCGATGGTGTGCGTCCACTCCAGCAGACGGTCCGACAAGGTGGTCTTGCCGTGGTCAATATGCGCAATGATGGAGAAATTGCGCTTATGACGGATGTCTGTTGCCATGCGCGCGCAAGCATAATGCATCCGCTGCACAGAGTCAAGCTCGAATCATCAAATGGTTTCGGCTTGAATCATCGGGTCGCACCATGGAAGACAACAGGCGGAGGCGGCTGACGCCGCCCATTTACGATTTACGAATTACGAATTACGATTTGGATTTTAGCGCGCTTGCGCGCGGGATATGCAACGCGCAAGCACTGGTGATGGGTAAAATCAAGGGTGTTTTTTTGTGAGGAAAGCGTCCGGAGTTACGCCATGCCGAACCTGCCGCTTTGCTTAATCGTCAGAGGTTTACCATTTTGACTCACCGCCGCCCCATCGGCGGTTCGTCCTTCGGGCAAAAGCTGTGCTTTTGTCCAATCGGTCTTACCGCCCGCTTCGCGTGCGCCCTACCGGGGCTATCGACCGTTTTGACTCAGCGCAGCTCCATTGGTACTTGCTTCGGAGTCGCCTCACGACTCCTCATCCCGTTGAGACAAAAGCTATTGCTTTTGGCTCTCCTCTCCTCCAAAGCACACAGGAGAACCACATAGCATGATTGTGCACACAAAAAGCGACAGCGCGATCGCTATGATTGAGACAGGAATAAAGCTCATCAAGACAAGACTATGAGCCCACAGTATGGTTAGCATCACCATTTCCTTGATGTTGAATTTTTTGGAGCTTCTCTGCATGAATCTCCGCATAACTTCTATTGAAAGCCCGTAATTGACAATCATACAAATTATCAGCAACCATGATAGCATATGGTCCGCCCAACATATCCCGGAATAAAAGGCTCCGACTGCGACACCCCACAAGATAAGAAGCCCTCTGAACGAGACGGTTGAATGATTTTTCCTTTCGCTCTTTTCCTGAATTTCGCAAGAAGGAATCTCGTTCTTTTCCGTGCTTGATCTCTCAAAAGATTCATTGTCTGCTTGAGTTGTTCTCACTCTTTCCGTTTTTAATTCTCTCCATTTTTTGATCACAAAAACGATAGGCAAAGAAATGAGGGCCATGGGGAGAAACCCGCCGCATATAATCTCTCCAGCCAAAAGTACAGCCTCCCCAGCACGAGGTGACCCATCTCGGAGGAACAAGTCATATATACTGCTACCTGCCAACTGGTAGATTGGGAAAAAGACAAAACCGAGGAGGCAAATATTACACCAGGCAGTGAATAATATAGCATATTGCCATTTCAATTCATACCGATAGAGCTTACTCAAACACTGATGAACATAAGACGCAAATAAGAATATATTGGGTATAAAAAATAAACAAAGCACCAGGCTCAATTTCATGAGTGATTCATGGTCGTTGTTCCAAACAATTGAGAAGAAACATATGAGTGCCGCAAGCAGAAGGAAGATATAACTTCTCAACCAGGATTGTGCGATTCTGTCCATTTGCATTCTCATTATACTTTGGTCCCAGTAAATATCCCAATGAAAACATCATAAAAAATAGGGCACTATCCTGCTTTTAAAGAGATACATCCACATGTCGTGTCATCATTTTTTCATCCTGAAATTCCCTACTCGTGAGGTCGGCGGAAATCATCCTGCCTGTTTGCGCGGTACGTGGTCATTGCTCCTTTTGTACATTGCTGCACTTAATTTGGCAATACAAATTTGTGAGCGACAAGGTCGATTGCCAACATACGACAGAAAGAGCTAAGATCATGCACGGTGAGTTGGAAACAGGGAGAGCCTTCGGTAAGGATAAACGGGATAAAATGGGGCTTAAAATACTTGTTATTTACGGAGAAGTTTGTAAGTTAAAGCGTAGAGAATAAATGTGTTTGTAACTTGACAAAAGACGGAGGGGGAGTTAAACTTTAAGATGCACGATGGAAGAAAGTAGCAAGTACAGCAATCCCAATTGGCCCGGGGCGGATTGGGATGTATCGGGCGCGTTCGTGAACGACCGCGAGCTGCTGGCTTTCTATGATTTCTGCAAAGAGCGTTTGGGCTTTGAGCCATTTCACTTGGTCCATGGTGCGCCGCTGTGTACATGGAACAGCGGACGGGTGCTGAAGAGCTTGCTGCGGGAGGCGGAGGAGATACGTGCGGCGGGGTTGGAGTACGAGAAGAGGGGTATATCCGTTTACATGACCTTTTCAAATGTCCTGCTCAAGGAGGAGCATTTAAGCGATGCGCTTTGTAACGCGATGTGCAAATTTTTCACACGGCACAACCCGACAAAGCGCAATGGCGTGATCATCGGGTCGGACCTCCTGCTCCCCCATATCCGTGAAAATTACCCGGATCTTCGCTGTATTTCCAGCATCCTCAATATCGTTCAGAAAGGAGGCAAGGGCAAAATAGAAACCTATCGGGAGCTGGCGGAGAAGTATGACGAGGTGATGGTGCACCCGGATGATGTCCTGAATGACGAATTGCTGGAACAGTTGACGGAGAAGCAGCGCTACATTCTTTTAATCAATGAATACTGCATCCGGCATTGCCCGTTGCGCGGCTACCACTACAAATCGCTGTCTGAAAATGCCTTGAACTTTCTTGGGTACGACGGCCGTGAGTTCGACAAGAGGCAGGCGAGTAATGGATGCCGGGATCTGGGGGTCATGCTCACGAGTGAGCAGCATGGTGTGCTTGCACTCACCACGCCGGAAATCAAGCATCTCTACGACATGGGGTTCCGGCATTTCAAGCTCCAAGGGAGAGGACACTCGAATGCCTCCTCCATCCTCTTTGATTTGATCCGACTGACGCTGCGCAATGATGCAGCAGATGAAAACCGCATGGAAACCGTTGCCCAGAGGTTCTTTGAATCCTTGCGGGCACCTATACCGTCATGAGCGAGGAAACGACCAAGGCTCCTGAAAAGGAGATCGATTACTTCATCCGCGACTACTTGCCGCAGGCGAGTTGGATTGTGGGTGGGGCATTTCGCTTTGATGTGCATCTGCTGGTGTTGGCGAACTACATGGCCTCCTTCTTCAAGCCGCGGCGCATAGCTCGGGTAGCCGGGGCGCCTCCTTGCCCCTGGTCGCTGGATATGCTGGAACCGCGCGCTGCGATGACGCCGCGGGCCTGCGCGAGCATCATCTCCAGCTACGCCGAGGCGCGGGTGGGCTTGTTGCTCGTGTTCGACAACCCGGCTATCAGTCCGGAAAACTTACAGGATGCCTTTGGACTATGGCTGGTGCAGGAACTCACGAAAAAAGCCAATAACCCGACAGGTCGCAATGGAGTGGTCGTGGCTGATGATTCTCTGGCGGAACTTCTGCGTCGCAAATTCCCCAAACTCACCATCATTTGCCACCCGAATCGGCTCATCATGAGCAATGACAAGCGGACGGCAGAAACCTACGGAACACTTTGCGAGAAGTACACGCAGGTGGTACTGCACCCGCGGGACGCCGTGCTTCCCTCCATCTACACCCGGCTCAAGTACCCGGAACGAGTTATCGCGGTCGTGAATGATCCTGTCCCGCGCCGCTACCCCTCCCGCCGCGACCTCATCAATCTCGCTATCCAACTGCGCAAGAATCCGTACAACTACGAGCTTATTGAATCCATGCACCGTCTGCATGAGCGCACAGGACTCTTCTCGGACGCGGATACCTGCAACCTTACCGCGCAGGAGGAGACGGCGCTTTATCGCGCCGGCGTGCGCAACTTCGCGGTGTCTTCTTCCATGTTTCGCAATGAGCTCACCCTCTGGTGGGATATGTTCCACCACATGCTGCGCACGACCCCCGAGCACACCAACAAGGCTGCGCTCATCGCCACGGCTGCCCTTGCCTGCATCCGTGAGGACGTCGATAAGCTTCCCTCCGGCCTCTCCCTCTTTTCGCAGGTTGGCGAATTGGATATGCAGTAAGCGGAAAACTCCCGCAGAGCACACCCCGGCGCGCGAATTTCCTGAGAAAGCCCCCGAGGGATCGAAGTGGGATTAGACAACGCGTAAGCGTTGCCCGAAGGGTGAGTAGGCAGTGTGGTGCCGACGAATCAACGTAATTCGTAAATCGTAAATCGTAAATCGTAAATAGGGCAAACGCTTGCGTTTGCCCCACTGCTTTGGCTTGCAGGGAAGGCTAAAGTGTGGTATAAGCGGCGTGACGAAAATGGATCCGGATGGAGGGCGTCAACGAGAGGTTGAGCATCCGGGACTCGGATCGTAAAACACAGTCCACCATGAAAATACCACATCTATTTACCTCAGAATCCGTGGGAGAGGGACACCCGGACAAGGTGGCGGATTTGATATCGGACAGCATATTGGATGCGTGCCTGGAGCAGGACAGCGAGAGTCGCGTGGCGTGTGAAACATTGGTGAAGGACGACCATGTGGTGCTCGCGGGAGAGGTTACCACGAGGGCGAAGGTTGACTACGAAGCGATCGTGCGGAACACCATACGAGAGATCGGCTACCGTACAGCCGAGGACGATGAGATCTTCAACGCCGAACGGGTAGAGGTGCTCAACTTCCTGTCGGAGCAAAGTCCGGATATCGCGCAGGGAGTGGACGCGCGAGCGGCGGAGGGCAAAGAGGGAGCTGAACAAGGCGCAGGCGACCAGGGAATCATGTTTGGCTATGCCTCTGATGAAACCCCCGAACTCATGCCGGCGCCCATCATGTACGCCCACCGCATCATGCGCGAGCTGGCGAGGGCGAGGCATGCGGGAGAGGTCCCTTGGCTGAGACCGGATAGCAAGAGTCAGGTGGCCGTCGAATACGGACCGGACGGGCGTCCTGCTCGCATCATGAATGTGGTGGTGAGCACGCAGCATACGGAGGACGTTGAGCTGCCGGAAATCCGCAGGTATTGCACAGACGTGGTGCAACGCGTGCTACCGGAGACCCTGCTGCGCGATGAGACGGAGTTCTACATCAACCCGACGGGACGCTTTGTGATCGGCGGACCGCACGGAGATTCCGGTCTCACCGGTCGGAAAATCATCGTGGATACGTACGGTGGCATGGGGAGGCACGGCGGCGGAGCTTTTTCCGGGAAGGACTGCAGCAAGGTGGACCGCAGTGGGGCGTATATGTGCCGTTGGGTGGCGAAGCACGTGGTGGCGGCAGGACTGGCGAACCGTTGTGAACTGCAAGTGGCGTACGCCATCGGCAAAGCTTCTCCGGTGTCCATCATGATTGACGTGGACACGTTCGGCACGGCCCGGTTGAGTGAGGAAGAAATTATCCGGCGCGTGAAGGAAACCTTCTCCTTTAAGCCCGCGGACATGGAAGCTGCGCTCGGTCTGCGTCGCCCCATCTTCCGCCGATCCACCAATTATGGGCATTTCACCAAACCTGATCTGCCTTGGGAGCAGCTGGATCCCGACAGATTGGAAGCTCTGCGGTAAGTGATGCGATTCGCAGGTGCGTCGGCCGTCGGCGGAGAAGGGTTAATTTCTCCTACGCCGGCGAGAACGTGAACTGCCGGAGGAATCAGAAGAACGGGTCGCCTTCTTGGCGGGGGAATTCTTGTTGTTCGCTGCAGGCTTCTGGGGAGGTTTGGGCTGAGAGATGGGGGGAGTGACGGTAAAATGAGTTTGCGGGTGAGTGGCGCGCGCAAATGCGGTGATACCACGGACGAGAGCATCCGCTAATTTCCCGCGGTACTCCTGGGAGACGAGGAGTTTTGCCTCGAGAGGATGGGAGCCGTAGCCGAGTTCGACCCAGACAGCGGGAATGCGCAGCGAGCTGAGCAGCGAGTAGTGCGCATAGCAACAACCCGCGCCTACTCGCTCCGCTGCGCTGCTCAGCGCGCTTTCCAGAGCGTAGGACAGTGCGGCGTTCCGCGCATCCTCGGCGTTACCGGGTGCCGGGTGAGCGGCATCCTCGGGCGGAGCGAGACGATAGACCTCCGGACCCCTGGCTGCGGGATCAGCGCTGTTGACATGGAGACTCAGGAAAATGGCTTGTGGCACCTCACGGGCGGTATCGACCCTTTGTTGGTCGGATACAAAGAAGTCGCCGTTGCGGGTGAGAACAACACGAAAGCCGGCTTTTTCCAGGCGGGAGCGGAGCTCTTGCGCAACGAGAAGAGTGACCTCTTTCTCGGAGGAACCTTCAAAAGAGGAGCCGGAGTCGCGTCCGCCGTGGCCGGCATCAATGATGACGGTCGAAATGGGTTCCCGATGCTCGATGTAGGTAGGACGAAGAATGGGGTCCAGCCACATGACCCAATCCAGGCGGGAGATCAGGAGGGAACCGCGTGGGTCGCGGGCGAGGGGGTGCGAGAGGGAGAGAGGTATGCCGCCGAGCCGCATGGAGAGAGGTCCCGGACCGAGCTCAAGGCTGATATCGGTGTTGCCCAGGGCGAGGGTTCCTTTCTGCGAGGGACGCACCCCGCTGTCCAGTTTGTAAAAATTACACAGCTCGTTGACGGATTGATAAGGGATACCCTGCACGACCGTGGCCGGGGACCAGGAGTCGGGCTGTTGAGCCGACTGCGTGGTAGCCGCCTGAACCGAACCGCAGGGGACGAGAAAGAACGAGCTCAGTCCCAACAGAAGGGAAACAGAGCAAGCGAGAAAACCTCTGCCGGCAGTGGAGCGTGGCGGAGCTGGACGAGAGGCAGTCATTATGGGGCGGAGCGGGAAGGGTAGGTGATAATGGCGCCGTCGCTGGAGCGTCCGAATCCGGGTCGAGGTGTGCCGGCGCGGGTGGAGCTGCTGCCGGAGTGGCGGATGGGGGCGGGGTGGTTGCGCGTGATGGAGGTGTAGCGGACGATTCCATCGCAGATGCACTGCGCAAGGATGTCCTGGTAGGCGGAGGAGGAGATTTTGCTTCCCTCTTGGGGATGGGTAACGAAGCCGCCCTCAAAGAGGATGGCGGGACGTTTGATCGTGCAGAGCACGGAGAAGCGTGCGCGTTGGATGCCGCGATCGATGGCCTTCGTCTTCTTGATGGCAGCGCTGTGTACGGCTGTTGCAAGCGCGATATTTTCACTGTCCTGGTTGTTGCCGGCGAGATCTTCGGTTCTGCGTGTTCGCGCGAAGGGGGAGGTTGTGCCATGCGGCGCCAGGGTAAATGTTTCGATGCCGGATGCGGCGCTGCGACCGGAGTTATGGTGGATGCTGACGAAAAGGGACTCGGGGGTTCGGTTGGCGATGGCGACCCGATCCCCGAGGGTAAGGAAGAAATCACGGTCGCGCGTCATCACGACCTTAAAACCCAGTTTATTGAGCTTTTCGCGCACCTTCAGCGCGAGAGCGAGGTTGCAATCCTTCTCGCGTGCGTAGGGACTCACCGCTCCGGCGTCGTGTCCCCCATGTCCGGGATCAAGAACGACCGTTGTGATGCGACCGGATTGGGAGAGCCGTGGACGCAGCACCGGATCGACAAGTTTGCTCATATCGATGGAGGAGATATAGAGCAATCCTCCGCTTTGCACGACGGGGTAGGAGAGAATGTAACGGAAGTTGTTGACATAAAAATCCTGTTTTGAAGGACGGATGGAAACGACTCGGTTACCGGCGCCGAAGGAGACGCAGCCGGGTCGGCCCTGTTTGGGAGAAAAACCGTAAAATTTCCATACGTCGTTGAGGCGCACGTAGTCAACCCCATGGAAGGAACTGACCTGCCACTTGCCTTCCCACGCCGTGACCGGACCAGCCGCAGAAAGCAGCAAGCCGAGGCAAAGAAAAAACAGGGAGAGCAGGTGCCGCATTAGGTCGGGAAAAGCAGGGGAAACTCGTTCGGTGAGGAGCGGCGCGGACGACCGGAGACAAGCGACTTGAAGAGAAAGGAGACCTCCCCGCCTTCCCACAGCCGACCGAGAGCAGCCGGCTGTGCAAGGGAAGCGGGGAACGAGGCGTCACTCGCCCTTTTTGAGCGCATCGCGAATCTCGCGCAGGAGCAGCGTGTCCTCCGGGGTGGGCGCGGGAGCTTCGGGTGCGGCCTCTTCCTTGTTCTTGGCTCGGAAGGAGCAAAGAATCCGGATAGCGAAGAAAATAGAGAGCGAGATGATGAGGAAGTCGAGCACGGTCTGGCAGAAGACTCCGTACTTCACCTCGGCGGCTCCTTCGGCCTCGCTGACCTTCCAGGAAAGCGCGGCGAGATTCTCGGTGCCCCCGGTGAGGAGGGAAACAAGCGGCATGATGATATCACTCACAAGGGAGGAGACAATCTTGCCGAAGGCGCCGCCGATGATGACACCGACAGCCATGTCCATGACGTTTCCCTTCAGAGCGAAGGCTTTGAATTCATCGATCCAGGCGGGTTTGAGTTTGGTAATGTCCATAATGATGTGTGGTTGAGTTTGGATGGGTTATTTTGACTGAGGTTGTTTGAAAGCTTTGATTCCCCAGACGTCGCACTTCCATGCGGCGTCCCCTTCGCGGGTGAAGATGCAGACGCCGCCGGTAGGCACCTTGATATCGTGCTCGGCGCAGAAGGCGGCGTAGTTGCCGGTGATGTGGGGCGCGAAGCGGATGGTGCCGTTCGAGGAGACGCAGAGCAGGGTTTCGCCGTCCTGCACCGAGTCCGCGGTTTCCTGCCACGTGCGGATGATCTGTTGCGGGTCCACGACCCACCCGGGCGGCACGATAGCGCGCGAGTTCCAGAGTTCGATCGCCTGAGCGCCGAGCTCCTCCAGTTTTTCCGGCGGGAGAGACTCCGGGTCCTGTCCGGCAGCGAGAGCCGTGGCTTTGCCGAGGCGGAGGGCGACCTCCTGTTCCGTGCGGTTCTCGTCCGGTCCGTAGTCGATTTCAATGAAGCGGGGGTCCGGGGTAACAGGGCAGGGGACGCCGAGTTCCTCGGCCGCGAGCTCGGCGGTGCGCAGAGTGCGCTGCAGCGGGGCGGCGAGAATGCGCGTGGGAACAAGACCGAGTCCCTTAAGGTAGCGTCCGATCCCACGGGCGCGTTCCTCCTCGACGAGAGGGAGATCCGTGCGGGAGCCGACTCGTGTAGGAGTTTCTCCGGGACGGAATGTGTTGCCGTGGCGTGCGATGATGAGGGTTTTCATGGAGTGGGAGGTGGCTGTTCAGGCGAGGTCTTCCTCGATGCGCAGGTTGTCGATGATGTACTGCCGGCGGTCGTCCGTGTTGTCGCCCATGTAGAAACGGAGGATCTCGCGCAGGTTGTGGGCGTTCTCGAGGGTGACCTTTTGAAGGCGGATATCCTCGCCGATGAAGTTGCGGAACTCATCCGGTGAGATTTCGCCGAGCCCCTTGAACCGGGTGATTTCCGGACTCTTGCCGAGCTTCTTGACGGCGCGGTCGCGCTCCCCTTCAGAGTAGCAGTAGATGGTCTTTTGCTTGTTGCGTACGCGGAAGAGCGGCGTCTGCAGAATGAAGAGATGTCCCTCGCGGATGAGTTCCGGGAAATACTGAATGAAAAAGGTCAGCAGGAGCAGACGGATGTGCATACCGTCCACATCCGCATCCGTGGCGATGATGACCTTGTTGTAGCGCAAGTCGTCGATCGACTTGTCGATGTTGAGAGCGAGGTGGAGGAAGTCGAGTTCCTCGTTGCGTTTTTCCTCAAAGAGGGCGGAGCGATTCATGCCGTAGCTGTTGGCGGGCTTGCCGCGCAGGGAGAAGACGGCTTGCGTCTCGGCGTCGCGCGCCGTGGTGATGGAGCCGGAGGCGGAGTCGCCCTCGGTGATAAACAGCATCGTATCTCCGGCGCGTTTGTGCTTTGAGTCGTAGTGCACCCGACAGTCGCGCAACTTCTTCGTGTGGATTTTTGCTTTCTTCGACCGCTCCTTGGCAATTTTTCCGGTGACCCCGGCTACTTCCTTGCGCGTCTTCTCATTTTCCTTGATTTTCTCCTCGATTGCCGCGGCGACCTCCGGATTGCGGTGCAGGTAGTTGTCGAGCTCCTTGGCGAGGAAGTTGCCTACGAAGGTGCGGATGGTTTCCTTGCCGGGTCCCATCGTGTTGCTGCCGAGTTTCGTCTTGGTTTGGGATTCAAAGACCGGCTCGATGACCTTGATGCTGATAGCCGCTTCGATGCAGGCGCGTACGTCGCCCGCCTCGTAGTTCTTCTTGTAGAAATTCTGCAGGGTTTTGGCGATGGCTTCCTTGAAGGCGTTCTGGTGCGTACCCCCCATGGTGGTATGCTGTCCGTTCACGAAGGAGTGGTATGATTCTCCGTAGGAGTCACTGTGCGTGATCACCACCTCGATGTCGTCCCCGATGAGGTGGATGGGCTCATAGAGAGGCTCCGCGCTCATTTCCTCCCGCAGCAGATCCAGCAATCCGTTCTTGGAGGAAAAACTCTTGCCGTTGTACACGATGGCGAGCCCGGTGTTCAGGTAGCAATAGTACCGGCACATACGCTCCACAAATTCCGGGTTGTACGCGGCATCCTCCGGAAATATCGTGCGGTCAACAAGGAAGCTCACGCGCGTCCCCGATTCCTCGGTCGTCTTTTTTGTCGTGTCGCTTCCCTTGACCTTTTCCCCCTCGTGAAAAGTGATGCAGCGCGTCTTTCCCTCGCGATAAGCCTGCACGGTGAAGGTCGAGGAAAGCGCATTGACCGCCTTGATGCCCACGCCGTTGAGTCCGACGGATTTCTTGAAAGCCTCGCCGTCGTACTTGCCGCCCGTGTTGATCTGAGCGACGCACTCATAGAGCTTGCCCAGCGGAATGCCTCGTCCGTAGTCGCGCACCTCGCACGTCCCGTCCTCGCTGATATTGACGATAATCTTCTTGCCGTTCCCCATCACAAACTCGTCGATCGAGTTGTCGATCACTTCCTTAAGCAGGACATACAGTCCATGATCTGAGGCCGAGCCATCCCCCAAACTTCCGATGTACATGCCGGGCCGCTCGCGTATGTGCTCCCGCCAGCTCAGCGTCTTGATATCTTCCTCCGTGTAATTGCTATCCATAAATAAAGCCTTTCCTATTTTACCCGTTCCATCCCCGAAAATCAAGCCCGGAGACCCGGGGCAACCGCAAGCGGTTGCCTATTTACGATTTACGATTTCAGGTAACTCGCGCGCTGCGCGCGGGGAAGCGAAGCAGTAGCGTGGCGGAATTTTCGGGGCCAACGGTGATAGCAGCTAGAAAGGGGAAGGAGTGGGCGCCTATCGGTGACGCTTCGGTACCGCACTGCCTCAGCGCCCTGCGGGCAAAAACTGAGCTTTTGTCCAATCGACCTCCGATCCCTCGGGCGCTTTGTAAATCGTCAGTCGTAAATAGGCGCAGCCCAGCGCCCGGCCGCTTTCCTCCGGAGTTCCTCGACAAAGAAATTAGCGCATGACCACGCGTTAACTGAAATCGCATAATCAACCGGCGTCCTGCCGGAATCAAAGAAGGGAGAGAGATCCGCGCCCATACGGAGCAACAGCTTCACTTCATTGACGGCATCCGCTATGATGCTGAAGCACATCGGCACTTTGCCCTCCTCGTTCATTGCATTCGGATCAAGACCTGCTTTCAGCAAAGTTACGATAATTCGCTCGTAGATTTCCTGCGGTGGCACGCGGAACTTTCCCGGATCCGGTTGATCCCAGAAGAAGTCTTCGCCCCGCAATACGTTTCCGCATGCGCAATGAAGTGGGGTGTTTCCCTTACGAGAGAACTCCCGGCAGGGATCAACTCCCGCATCGAGCAGAAGCTTCAGGATGCGGAGATTCCCGGTTCGGGCTACGCGACATAACACATTACGTTTCTGAACGCCATCTTCCCCATAAAGCTTAGCCCCGGTTTGCAAAAGCATTTCAACGATTTCTGCATTTCCTGTGCGCACCGCATATTTCAACACACTACTCCCTCTATGATTGACCGCATTCACATTCGCCCCCCGTTCGATGAGGAACTTGATATATTGCTGTCTTTCCTTTGATACGGCGTAATGAAGGGCAGAGTCACCGTTACGGTCACGTTCATTGACATCGACCCCCTGATCAATGATGTAACCGATGAGTGCCGTAGAGGCCGTACGCCCCAGAGCGTAGAAGAGCAGATTCAAGTTAAACCCTTTCTTGCTATACAGGCGAATAGGATTTGTTTCCCGTTGCTCCTCACCGTTAACACAGCCGTATTCATCCAGCGGCTTGTTTCCGAATACTTTTTCTATGATTTCCTCATCCTCCAGCTCCTTGCGCGATGGGGGATGGTTCTCATCCCCCTTGACATGGGCGCCTCTATCCAACAGCACCTGCGCCACATCATCCCTTCCCATCATGATCGCGGCTTCATAGGCATAGGAACCGGAATCCCGGTCATACTCATTCACATCCAGGTTGGGGGAGTCCATGATCCGTTGAATCACTCGGATATCGGCTCCACCTCGGATTGCGGAAACCAGTTTTTCCACGGTGGGTCCGTACGAGCAGGGAGAAACGTTATGCTCTTCAGTTGGTGAATTGTCTTCCGTTTTCATTGTTCTATCGTGTTAAAAATGAATCAAGCGGCGCGGTAGGTCACAGCGGGATGAGGTTTGATCACGGACCGTCCCGTTCCGGGGATAGGCTCCACCTCGAGTCGTCCCGAGGCGGGCATGCGCTCATGCAGCTCCCGGACGTGTGATATAATGCCTATCGTTTTGCCTTCTGCCCGTAATGCGTCGAGACAAGTGAGGACCTGCTCCAACGTTTCGCTGTCCAACGTCCCGAACCCTTCATCGAGGAACAGGGTGTCAAAACTCGTGTCCCCACCGGTCAGATGCGACAACCCCAGCGCAAGTGCGAGACTCACGACAAAGCTCTCCCCGCCCGACAGGTTGGATGAATCTCGTCCGGCTACGTCGTCCACCATGTGATCAATCACCTCCAGACCGAACTTTCCATCTCTCTTCTGCCGCAGCGTGTAACGTCCGGACAAATTACGCAGGTGCTGATTGGCCGCCGCGATAAGGACATCGAACGATATTTGCTGGGCATACAGCTTGAAACCCTCTCTGGAACGAGTTGTGCCGATCACGTCAGCCAGCTGTTTCCAAGCTTCCACCTGGGCATCCAGATCGGCCGCCTGAGCAGCCAGTGACGTGTTGTAGGCGCGAGCCTCCTCATCGTTCTTCAACTTAGCGATGATTTCGCGTATTTTTTCCTCTTGGAAAGAGATGGCCTGCTCGGCCGCCTCGAGTTCTGAGCGCAGCTGTTCGGCTGACTTGGTTGTGAGGGCTTGTTGCCGCAGTCCTTCAACTTCCTTTTGATAAACACCGAGCTGTGCCGCGGCGTCAACGCGGTTTTTATCGAGGGCGGCTTTTCTCGCAACGAGTTCATCACACATGGACATCCATTCCCTGGCCGACAGGAATTCTCCCAAGTCACGCAGGTGATTTTCCCGGATGGCGGTGGTCAGTTCTTGTTCGCCGGCGGATACAGCTTTTTCTGCAGCATCTGCATTTTCGGCCAGCAATTTGCAACGTTCCTCACACCGGGCTTCTTCCCCTTCGGCGTCGTTCAGTTTCTTGGTGGACGTGGTGACCTGTTGTTCCAAGGTGTTGATCAAACGCTCGATACGGGCTTGTGCCGCCTGACCGGTTTCTTCCGGGTCCCACAAATCTTTTCGTGCCTGAGCAAGATGGGAGGATGTCTCCTTCGCCTTTTTCAGACCTTCCTCGGCGAGCTTGACCAGCTCCTCCCGGTGTTTGAGCTCTGTCTTTTTCTGCAAGTTGAGTTTTTCGGCGGCTGCCAGGGCCTTTTCCTGCTCTTGCATCGTCTGTTGCAAGAGGGTGAACTCCGTAGCTGCCTTCTCCAGCTTCGCCACCGCCTTCTGTGCGTCATCGAAGCGCCGCGTCTCAACCTTGCAGAAAGGGGACAGCGTGGTGATCAATTCCTCGAATTTCTCCGCACACTCAGCCAGCTTGACCAGCGCCTCGCCGTCTGCCGCATATTTTTTCCACGCTGCTATCGTCTCTGAAATTTCCTTCTCCCTGTTTTCCGGATGGTTCGGGACCTCTTTCATCTGAGCAGCGGTCAGGGCTTTCTCCAGCTCTTGTCGCGCTTCTTTTGCCTGCTCGGCTGCGGCTTGTTCCGCTCCCTGGGCTCGAGCTTCCGCCGCGCTTGCCTCATCCCGTTGCTTCTTGAGCTCGGCTCTTTTCTTGTCGAGGTCCTTGTATCGTTTTTGCACGGTCTTCAGCATATCGTCCTCCACGGAAGCCGGACGCTTCCCCGGCTCTTTCGCTCCGCAGCACGGACAACATTCAAACTCATGGTTCCGGAAGCGATCATACAAATCCGCCAGCTGCAGTTTGAGACCATGCAGCTCCTTCATGCGAGCGAAGTCATTTTCGGCGGCTCTCACTTCCTTCTCGACCTCGCTGAGATCCGGAAGCGCCTGCAATTTCTCGCGTGAGACCTTGAGCTGACTCTCCGCCTCTTGATGCGTCTTCTGCGCATTTTGATACCGACCGGCCGCCTGCTGTACCTCGCGCAGGAGCGAGAGACTCTTCTCTAACTCCTCCATGGTACCGGATGCCTCCAGTTGCTTTCCTCTCTGCTCCCAATGCTCTTTTTGCTTGCGCACCTCCTCCGTTGTCGGAATATCCTCGATGGGTTCACCCTGCACCCGCTTGGCGGCCTTGACGAGTTCCGCCAGATGATTTTTCACGAGCGGCAAGGCACTTGACCCTCCCTCATAAGCGATGAGCTCTTTCCGTCGGGTCACCGTCTTTTCATATTCCTTGCGTAGCCGCTCAATCTCCTCGTCGGACGCCTTGACGTCCACGCCTCCGGCGCGAGCAGTCTCCAGCGCCGCCGTTGTCTCCTTCTGCTTTTCCTCAAGGGTCTCTTGCGCCTGTTTCAACTTCTCCTCAAGGGGCAGGAGGCGCTGAAGAATCGTGTCGCGCTGTTTTTTGTAAACCGGCATTTCGCTGTCATAGCGTTTTTTGACAGTTTCCCGCTTTTCCAGCGCCTGTTCCACGTTGTGCCGTTCCTGCTTCAATTTTTCCTGAGACTCTGTCAAATCCTTACGCAACTTGTCGCATTCTTTCCGATGATCCAGCAGGCGCTGGTACACAGGTTGAATCTCCTTGGCGGCCTGCCCTTGTTGCAGCTTGACTCCCCACCCTTCCTCGACAAACGTCCGACATTTGTCCCTTGCCGTAGCGTCTCGCTCCTCTGCCTGCCGGAGTTTTTCTTGCGCGGCAGCCACCGACTCCAACCACTTCATGCCTTCCTTGCAATGGGTTGCTTCCTGATTTTTTACCTTTTGTTGCTCCTCCCGTTCAGCCAGTTCTTGTTCCATCGCCTTTCTGTCCTCTGCGGGCAGGATGTCTCTTTGCTGCAGGCTGGCTCTCTGCGTCTCCAGCTTGTTGCACTTCCCTGCCACCACTTCCCCGATCTTCTCGTAAATTTGTGTCCCGGTTATCGTGGAGAGGATATCCGCTCGCGCTTTGCCACCCGCTTGCAGGAAGCGGGCAAATTCTCCTTGTGAAAGAATAAAGCTGCCGCGTGCATTTTCGAAGTTAAGCCCTGTAATCTTCTCCACCAGTTGAGTCACTCCTGTGTCCCCTTTGGCCCCTCTGGTTCTATTCGCTAACATTTTCGACCGCCACCGGTTGTTGACGTATTCCAGGAGGCATAACTCGCGCTCCGGCTGGTTGAAAATCGGGCGTTTCTTATCATTCATCGACGAGTCTGTCTGCTCTTTTTTGGCGCGGTGCGGTTTCGTGCGATGCTGTCGCGTGCTCACCTCATAGCGCTTCCCTTTCGACTCAAAGGTCAACCTCGCCCAGCATTCCCGACACCCCACGCTCATGATTTCATTGTACATGGTTGAGATGCCGTTGCTGCTCTTTTGTCGTGGCGTCGTCGCGTACAACGCAAAGAAAATGGCGTCCAGGATGCTTGACTTTCCGGATCCGGTCGGTCCGCTGATGCTAAACAACTCCCCATTGGCAATGGAGGGATGAGTGAAATCGATGCTGAACTCGCCGACGAGCGAGTTGATGTTGCTCCATTCAATTTTCAGTATTTTCATTATTTCTTGATGGTTTGTTTATTAAGATATTGCTTCGCTCAATGCCTCCATGAACATGCTCTTCAGCTTCTCCCGGCGTCCCTCCATCCCCGGATGCTCGGCGATGTACTCCCCCATGCGGCGCTCAAAGAGTGTCTCAGGCGTATAGTTTGACAGCGAGTCGCCTGTCACCACAGCTTGTTTTGCCGGTATGGCTTCCTCAAGGGCTCTCTTTGTGAGGATGCACGGCACGCTCTCCTCGGGCAATCTCCGGCGTACAATGGCATTCAATTCGTTGGGAGTCAGATCTCCGCCGTAATACTGCACCGACAACCAGATGGGCGCCGTTTGCTCCCCGGTCCTGCGGAGTATGCCGTCCAACATCTCATCCAACTCCGCACGATTCATGCACTTCCTCTGCACAAAATCCGTAAATTTCGGCACCTCTACCGCCCGGACGTCGAGTTTCTCCCCCACATCTACAACAAAAACATAGTGCTTGTATTGCGCCTCATCCACTCCCATGGCCAGCGGACTCCCGCTATACAGAATCCTCCCCTTTTCTGGATCTGATGCCTTGTGAATATGTCCTAACGCCACATAATCAAATGTATGTGGAAAAATAGATTCACTGACAACTTCAATAGTGCCAAGTTGGTCGCGTGTGGAATTCGTACGCTCTACCCCAAGAACCGGCAAATGCCCCATGGCAACTACCGGCTTTCCGGGATGCGCCTCCTTCCAACACGCGGCCAACTGGCCTATTCTAACCACCATGCGATTGATACCCAACCTATAAGATAAACTATTCCCCTCCTCATCCCTCTCTTCTGTCGACACAGATGCATCGGCGGGACGTAAATACGGTATGGCACATATTAACCCCTTCACCTCGCCCCCATCCCCTTGAACCTCAATGAGTGCTTTCTCTTCCTCCTCTGCCGCTATTTTTGTAACCATCTGACAGTGAAAGCGTCCTAGAAAAGGTCTCGCACTTTCCATCTGCGCAACGCTGTCGTGATTCCCGGCTGTCACCACTACCTGGTGACACCCTCTCTCATCCGCCTGACTTAAAAATTTGTAATACATCTCCCTCGTTCCTTCCCCGGGTGTCCCCGTATCAAACACATCTCCACTGATGATCAATGCATCCGGTTTCTCCTGATCGGTCAGCTCCAACAGCCATTGCAAAAATTCCCCCTGTTCTTTCGCCCGACTACGATCCATGAGACGATTCCCTAAATGCCAGTCCGCTGTATGAATGATTTTCATAGTTGCTCTATTGCTTGTTTTATTGTTTATTTATAAACCTGTTAAGCTTATTTTCTTATATTCTGTTTATAATTATGTTTTTATATGTTGTTTCGGAAATGTTTTGCAGCCTTCGTTGGACCGGTGGTTCCTTCTTTTGCCTGCCGACGATGTATTCCTTAACATAAATTCTTGCAAAAGTAAAGAAAAATTTTTCAAAATCGTGATTTTTCTGTTTCGCGTAATCAATTTATAAATAGTCCACTATGAAATATGTCTTGACATATGACGTCTCATATGATACCATACAGAACGCGGGATGTAGTCGGACGAATCGCGCCACAATACAATAATCGACCCATATCTTTTATTATTATGTATTAACAAATCTAGTTGTTATTTTGTGTTTTTCGGACGGGGTGATGAAAGATGTGTTTTCAGGGGAGGGAAGGGGTCGGCACAACCATCAGAAGAAGCGGCAATCTTGGATGTTATTTCTCCGGAGGCTCACTAATCACATGGCGCTATAATGGGGCACCGGAAGTAACTTTAACTCACATAGCCTAAGAACTCAATCCTCATAACAAGCCGCCGTGCCGGAACACCTGTCCTAACAAAATCTTCTATCACCACCATCATTTCAAGACTTCCGCTACGCTATTGCTTTGCAGGAACGCGCATAGCGCGCTAATTCCCCGAAATCGTAAATCGAAAATCGTAAATCGTAAATAGGCGCAGCCCAGCGCCTCTGGCGCTTCTTCTTCCCTTTCTAGCTATTCATCACCGTTAACCCTGAAATTCCGCTACGCTACTGCTTCGCTTCCCCGCGCATAGCGCGCGAATTCCCCGAAATCGTAAATCGTAATTCGTAAATCGTAAATAGGCGCCGCTAGGCGCCCCGCGCCTTATTCCCTGCGGAGTTCCTCATAAAACTGAATGACGCATGGATCAGCGGCGATCAAGCGACGCGAGAACGAGCGAATGAAGAGACCTCCGAGAGTACGGGTTCGACTGAGCGCCACGTAAGCCTGCCCGAAGTCGAATATCTTATTCATGTGCACAATCAACCGATCGAAGGTCATCCCCTGCGATTTATGGATGGTGATGCCATAGGCGAGGCGGAGTGGATATTGCTCGCGCTCTGTGATCACTTGTTCGCCGCGCATGCAGTCGAACTTTTCTGTCTCGAGAGCCCAAGGAGCAGCTTGTCCGTCAAACAGCACCTCGATGTGATCCTCTCCCAGCTTCGTCACCGTGCCGCACGTCCCGTTCACGAGTCCTCCCCTCACATCAATGTTGATCAACAACATGACGCGACATCCCAATCGGAGCTCAAGCACGCTGGGAGCCTTGCAGTCTCTGTCGAAATCTTCCCATATCTTTCGCTCTTCCGGTCTCAGATCATCCGTCCCATCCTGTGAGATACAAATTGTCTCTTTACGTCCGTCTCGCTTATAACGATAAAATTCGTCCTTCGCACGGAAAAAGACGGATTTCGTCTTCAAGGCGTACAACTTCCTCTGGTTCAGCTCATCAGCGTCCCGATTCGCACCGAATATCTGCAGGACATCATCCGGTAATTTCTCTGAAGGGGGCACCTCCCGACTCTGAAGGAGCCGCACATCCTCTTCCCTGATGTCCCCGGTACGGAAATGGTTCAGGGCCTCGGCCATCGCTGCGTCCGTCTGTCGCTTCACCTCCGTCAAAACAATCGGGCAGAGGTCCAGCTCCTGCCATGCTGTACTCCGGAAACAGTAATTGCGTCCCTTCTTCTTCATCATGACCGGCGGCAACTGAAAGAAATCGCCAAAAATCAACACCTGAATGCCGCCAAAGGGCATCTCATTGTTCCGGACATTCTTGAGCACCTCGTTGATGTAATCAAGCGTGAAGTCGTCGAGCATCGATATCTCATCAATGGCCACGATTTCACATTGGGTAAGGATTCTCCTCCTGATCGGGTTCTCCATGATGCCGGCGACCACACTTTCCACGCTCCTGTCTGCAATGCCGATATAGGACCAGGAGTGCAGCGTCTGTCCGCCCACATTGAGCGCCGATATCCCCGTTGTGCTCGTCACATGCAACTTATCGCCCAGCTCTTCCTTGATCTGGTGCAGCAAATAGGATTTACCGACGCCTGCGCCGCCGGTGATAAACAGGTTGCGCCCCTCCCTGATCAACCGCATGACCGCACGGAAGGTGTCATCCGTCGGACATTCCTTTGCCTTGCGCGGCGTTTTCCCCTTGGCGGATGTCTTGTTGACCCGTCGCGCCTTCGCCTCCGGTTCTTTAGGGGCTTTCTTTTGCTGCTTGCGCGAGCCCTTTTTCGAACTCACTTCCTGAGGGCGGACATCCTTAGGCATTTCTTGTTCAGCATGTTTCGTGCGTCCTGCTATCCTGTGGATGAGGCTCTCGAGCATCGTGGCGACGTTGTTCACGTCTCCAGAATATCACCGAATCCTCAATCGTGCAAGTTTTCCCAATAAGCGGTTATGTCAAACCACATCTGCAGCTTGCCGGATTCCTTTCTCCCCTCGCTGCATATCTCATGCACGTCGTAACGCCGTCCATCCTCGCCTACGACCAGTTTTTGCCTATGCGCTCGGGGCAGTAACAACTCCCGCATCACGTCGTACTCCAACTCGACAGCTTCCGGACTCTCTTTTTCCAGGACCTCCCACGCTGTTTCCTGTGTCATCCCGGGCCCGCCTTTCAGCTTACCCCGGTACTTCTCCAGCACAGATTCCCATAAGAACATAACAGACATTTCCAGACGCTCCGCGAGCCCTGTCTTTTTCGTCTCCTTCGTCTTTCCCGTTTTCCCAGCCTTCTTCGTTTTTTCCGTTTTCTTGTTATTTTCTTTCATGTTATCCCTTTCGGTTACCTGCCGATTCCATACTACTTCCTGTGCGATATCAAGCAAATTCGTTCCACAAAAAAATGAATTTTCTTTCATTTTTTTGATTTCTCTCATTTTTATCTCCCGGACGCCTTCACCAGGACGCATATGCTTCCGCTTTCGCAATTGCCAGCTCATGGTCGGACTGCTGTTGTTGATTGATTTTTCACTTGTTCCATTTGGAGCGTTGAGGAACAACACAACACCCCGGACATTTTTGCCACTCGGATTTTTCATGGGAAAGTGGTTGTAGATTGCCTCCATTTCCTCCCTGAAGTTGGGAGATTGATCCGTGTTATAGATAACGAAATACTTGGTCGTTTCATCGTGAAGATGAACCTTCAATATATCCAGCCTGTTGGTAAAGGACTTTCTCCCGGATTTCTCATGGAAAGCGAATCGACAATGAGTGCGCAGGCGATTCTTCCTCATCGCGACAGGCAACTCATCCTCCATGATGAAAAAAGCGACCTCCTCGGGAAACTCATTCTTTTCCACTCTGACCCCCGCCACGTCTCGACCGTACTTCTCAATCAGTTGCAAGTTGGGTCTCTTGCTGAGAAATAAGACCATTCCCTGCACATCATACCGGTTGCCCATCGTCTCTATCGGGAAGTGGTTGAAGATAGCCTTTGCTTCTTCAATGAAATTCACAGAGTTCCCCTTGTTGTGCAGCACAAGGAAGTGAGAATATGGCTCACCTAGATAGGGTTTAAAGTTTTCAAGCGTTCCATGAAAATCCCTCGAACCAACACTTGTACGACAAAAACCATCCACGATTTTATATGACAGACCGGACCTGATGCTGCTGACATTGTCTTTCATCACGAAGATGGCAAAATCTTTATCGGTTACTTTATTTTCTTCGATTTTTATTCCTGTGAATTTCCTGTTTATATTTTTTGCTGCCTCTTTATAGGGTTCTATCATTTTCAGATAGTTCCTCCGTGCTTGCAAAACTTCAATGCAGTATTCTCTCAGCCCATGCTTTGAGTCTCGATATTCATCCTTGATACAATCATGAAGGCTATCTTCCACTGCTTTGATTTGCTCTTCGGTGAATTCAATTTTTTCGTTCATAGATATCTTGTATATGTGATGGTACTTGTTTCTACTCTACCCGGGTTTTTAGGAAATAAACATCCTTCACATGCCAACGTGGCAGAACCCGTGTAAAGTGCGTCATAATTCCTTTCAATCTGCGAAATGGGTATATAATCAGTTGATGACAATGCCTGTTTCTTCCTCCTCTGTTCGTCTTTGGTCTGCTTTCATGGCGGGGGATGCCATGGGGTCGCCGGCGGAATTTTGTTACCGCTACGACATCGTTGCTCATTTTCCGCATGGGTTGAGGAAGATGGTTCCCGGGTTCGGCATCGTAACCGACCGTGAGGCCGGTGTGGTGACGGATGACACGCAGATGGCCGCCTGCCTGCAGCGCGCCTTGGTACGCGCGGATGGGTACGACCCGGACATCACCCGCGAGGAATACCTCGCCTGGCTCGCCACCGATCCTCCGGATGTGGGGGAGACGGTGAAGGATTCCCTGGAGGGACACTTTAACCCGGAGTCGCAGGGCAACGGCGCGCTCATGCGTATCTTCCCCATCGCGCTGTGGGCGGCGGAGCATCCCGGGTTTGACTGGAGGAATGCAGCCCTGGAGGACGCCTCCCTCACTCATCCGCACCCCACCTGTCTCCTTGCGAATTACGTTTTCACCGGTTCGCTTCTCTACGCCCTCACGGCTGCAGGGAAGGGACGCCCTGCTTCCCCTCAACAAGTTCTCCGCCATGCTCTCGGTCTCTGCCAAGGGAAGGGGAGCCCATTCGGTCCGAACCATCCCTCCACCGTCGCCGTGGAGACAGCTCTTCGCTCCTCTCTTCACCATGTGCCGGACTACGATGGCGAATTCATCGGCTGGGTTCTCGTGACGCTGCAGGGCGCCTTCTACCAGCTTCTCCACGCGCCCTCCCTGCGCGCCGCCATCACTCGTTCGGTCTCTGCCGGCGGCGATACCGACACGAATGCCGCCACTGCCGCCGTGCTTTACGCCGCCACCTTCCCCGATGCCACTCTGCCCGCCACCTGGCTCACCACCCTCCGCCGCCGGAATCCGGAGTACGCTCATTTGCTCTGATCCTCCTTCAGTTTAGTGATGATTTCAGCCAGGGTGAGCGTCGGGGGAATCAGGTAGTGCGGCTCCACCTCATCCACGCCGGGCATGTATTGCTGCGTCCGCCGTTCCCAGTCGGCAAACGACTCGCCGCGGTGCACAGGGGCGTGAAGCGGAGGGATCTCCTTCCACGGACGTTTCGGGGCTCGTTGGATATCGCAAAGCACCCAACGAGCCTTGCTGAGCCTCGGACGCCACCAGGACAACGTGGTACCCAATTCCTTGGTAACCGGATCAAGCAATTTGTACATATAGCATGAGCCGCTGAGAACAGAGCCATTGATGTTGAGCGCGTACAGGGGATGACCCTCGACAGAGGTTCGCTTCCAGCCGGCTTTCCCCCTTTTCCACGCCCATAGGAGATCGCCTAAATCAAGCTTCGTCAGCGCTGCTCCTCCCTCTACCTCCCGGCATTCCGCCATCTCCGGCACTTGGACAATCCTCTCCGTATTCTCCAGCAGCAGGTCGATGTTGTCCGACAACAGTTCCAGCGCGTCTCCCTGTGGCACCGGTCGTCGGTTGCAGAGCTCTACCGGCTGTGCCAGGAATTCCTCCCACTCCTGCGACGTCTCAGGCCGGTGATCCTGCCACTTGTTTTCAACCTCCTGCGCCGCGCTTTGAGGCGCCCGGCTTGAGGGCAAGATGGGTCCTTGCTGTACGGATTCATCGGAGCGGGAAATATCGCCGACCGGCGAGGGTAATCTATCGAGTCTTGACATATCGTTGAGTTGTGCTGATTGGTTGAGTGATCGACAGCACAAGCCCGCAGATACAAAAAAACCGCAGCTTCCACCCGCTCTCAGGGTGGATGCCACGGCATTTCGTTCACTACAATCAGCGTTCCCGCCGAAGGATTGACCTATGCCGTCACATTATTTGCCCATCCGCCGCACACACGGCTTCCGGGGTGACCTTACGGCGTCACCTGACCCGTTGCGAAGTCTTGTCCTCCGCTCTGTGCCCCTCTTGTACCACCATCCGCCTGCCGTGGCAAGCACTATTTTGGGAAAAACGCAATTTTTTCCATCACCGCATCCTCATTCCAAAAATTCCGCTCCGCTACTGCTTTGCATGAACGCGCTCCGCGCGCGAATTCCCTGAAATCGTAAATCGTAAATCGTAAATAGGCGCCGCTAGGCGCCCAGGGCTGTTGGACAAAAGGAAGGGGCAGCGAGAACGCTGCCCCTTTAAGTGCGCCTGCGCCGCACCATGGGCTTAGTTCGAAGACTAGCTCCTCTTTGTGTGGTCATATCGACCTCGCAGGAATTCCCTTCTAGCACATGGATGCTCGAAAGTCAAGCCCTCATTGCAGGATAAACGCATTTGAGAGAAGCTCATCAACGGAGAGAATGCTCTTATTGATTGATATCATCGTTGATGCCCATCAAAAATTATGGCAAAAAGCGGTCATCATGATGATGGCTCTTAAGAAGAATCTGCATTCGTTAACAATACAAAAATCTGTGCAACGAGCACATTATCAATAAATCGTAAATCATATCGTAAATCGTAAATAGGCGCCGGAGGCGCACACGCGTATCCTAAGAAAGGTTGTATCGCCTTATCATCCACCCCCATTTCATGTCATGCCTGGCGTACAAAAAGGAAGGGGCAGCGCGAACGCTGCCCCTTAGATGCGCCTGCGTCGCACACGAGCCTGGCCCGAAGACCAGCTCCATTAAAGGTGGTCATATCGACCCCACAGGAGCCTTCTTTCTAGCACATGGATGCTCGAAAGTCAAGCCCTCATTGAAGAAAAAAACTTTTTTTCGGGCTCTATATCATCTCCAAGACAAAGATGTTATCAAACAAGGTCAGAAACAGACCCCCAAAAACCAGTCTCGGCGAAACATTCCCCGGCGATGTAAAACGCCTTTTCAAGGTCAACGTCATCAGAGAAAATAATCCGGTCAACGGTGTAGAAGAGAAAGAAGTAAAGTCCCCATTTATATATGATAGGATTGTAGAATACTTCCGTGGTGATATTGTTTGTTGGTTGGTTAGGCAATTCTTTATACAGAAATTCTGAGAGAAAATGTCATCATTGTGGCAGGACAGAGCCATGATCGACCCAATAATGATTTCGTCAGGTCTCAGGGGAGGCAGGGGAAGCTCCGGCAGCGCGCAGGAGATCGACGACATCGGTGTGCTGGTTCTCCAAGGCGATGCTCAGAGCTGTTCTGCCTTCAACCGACGCATTGACGTCCGCTCCGGCTTTCAGCAAGATGGAGACGATTTTCGTCCGGCCACCTTTAGCCGCAGCCATCAAGGGAGTACGAGGATTCACCACGAGACGAGGATCTGCCGGGGCATTGACGTCCACCCCGGCAGCAAGCAAGAGCTTGACCAGATCCGTCTGTCCTGATGCCGCCGCCGCCGAGAGCAGGGTAGGTCCCACTCGATGGCAAGAACGGTCATCAACGTCCAATCCATGCTCCAACATGAATTTCACGATGCCTTTATTCACGCGCTTCTGTCGAACACCTCGCGCTAAGGTCCGGTAAACGTTGGTGTCATTGAGATTCGCACCCAATTCCAACATACGGGCGATGATTTCTCTGCTCCATCCGTTTCTGATTGCACTCGCCAAGGCGCCTCCTTGTGCGTTTGCGCCTGCCTCCAGAAGCAATTTCACAACGGAGGGATGTCCACGGTAGGCAGCGATTTCCAGTGCTGTTTTTTCGCGTTGGGAGTAACCACCTGCCCACCGAGGACGTACGTTCACTCCCGCTCCCTGTTCAATCAGGAACTTCACGACATCCGTATGCCCGAAACATGCCGCATGCCACAGAGCGGCGCTTAATTCCTTTTTTGTGGGCTCTTCTGTGATGTAAACAAGGATGAACGTGATCATGCGCGGATTTCCTCCCGCTGCGGCCGCTTCCAAAATCGTGTAGAACGGACCCGGGTCGTTCATATCAGCCCCCGCATCCAGAATCATCTTGAAGGCGGACATATCCCCACTCCAGGCTGCACGGGTGAGGGGCGCGGAATGTCCTTTAGGAGCGCTCAGATCCGCCCCCGCGTCCAGCAGCATACGTATGAGCTTCACGTTCTTTTGGCTCGCGGCTTCACCCAGGGCTGTGCCGCTGGACGTCACCGTGTTCACCTTCGCCCCCGCGTCCAAAAGCGCCCGCACGATGTCCTTGCGCCCTCCCTTTACAGCGCGCACCAGCGGAGTCATATACCCCTTTGCATTCACATTCGCCCCGGCTTTCAGCAGGAATTTGATCATGGACAGCTTCTTCCCTTCAATTGCCGCGTCGAGCGGCGTCCGGTCATTTCTCATGCGATTCACATTTGCCCCGTACTGCAGCAGGAGCTTGACCATGGGGATGTAACCGGATGCTGCCGCGGCATGGAGGGGCATTTCGCTGTCCTTATCTCCCGGCTTATCGTTCGGATCCGCACCCGCCTCCAACAATTTCCTCACCTTCTCGATGCCATTTTTCCCCTCGTGGACGGCGCGGAGAAGCTCCCGGAAGACCTTCTTCTTTCCTCTTGTTTTCTGTGTCTCTTTTTGATTTTTCATTTTGGGTTGATTGTGTGTTAGGTTGTTCTTTTGCTTGGATGTATTTTATTTCTAAGGGTAGTTACAATCTATCCCACCACCCTCCGGGTCTGTGACCGATCACGATGTAGGAAACATCAGGAAGAGATCGGTCGTTCTGGAAAGCGTCAAGTATGCGCATATCTTTATCATTTCCATACGGATGAAAAAACGTGTATTTCATATTCGGTAATATTTTAGGAAGGCTCTGTCCAGCCACAGCATTATACAGAAGTTCTGTGAAAATTAATTCTTTATCTTAATGGGGAGTTTTTAAGTTAAATGAGCATCTTGTTGCTTCAAATGTACTCCCACACCTGTTTCCCCATCATCTCCAGTTCAGAGAAAATTACGGGGAAAGTTCCGAGAAAAAACGACAACATGCTATGCGTATACGCGGTCCGATATCTGAGCAGCGAACATCTTGGTTTGTCGATAGCGCCTGCTTGGCGCAGGATGCGAGCGAGGAAAAGATTCCCATTATTCAGTGCGTACATAAGAGGGGTACATCCGCACGCTTCGGCATTCACGTCCGCGCCGGCAGCCAGAAGTAGTTGTACCGTCCGTGAGCTTACGTGATAAGCTGATGCGGCTATGAGGGGAGTAACACATACGGCCCTCATATTTACATTCGCTCCGGCTTCCAACAGAAGACGAATACTCTCCGTATTTCCTGCAAGTGCAGCGACAATAAGCGGTGTTTTCCATTTAACAGCAACGTTCACATTTGCACCGGCTTCCAACAGAAGACGGATAATCTCCGTATTTCCTATCCACGCGGCGGCAATAAGCGGTGTGTATTCTTCTGTCGCTCCGTTGACGTCTGCGCCGGCTTCCAGCAGCAAGCGCACGCCGTCTGAATATTCTGCTTCTACGGCAGTGATGAGAGCGGTATGCTCTCTCGCCTTGGCGTTTACATCCGCTCCATGGACAAGGAGAAATCGTACACTTTCTTCACATTTTTCACGCAATGCTGACATGAGAGGGGTGTAGTGCAGAGTGCGAAGCTGCTCGACCGATGGGTTGATCATCGCTCCGCGGTCGATAAGTTTCTGCATGAGTTTTGTGTTTCCTGTGCGTGCCGCTGTTCCGAGAGGTGTTTCGGAAGGAACATCTATTCTTACGCATCCTGATATCCGATTCACATCTGCTCCGGAGTTTAGTAAAAAATTGACTATATTTATTTGTTCTGCTTTAATGGCCAATGTTAAAGGGTTACCGAATCCGAAGTCGTCTGTATTGATGTCCAATCCCGTCCTGGTCTTGAGGAGGAGTCGTACGATGTCCAGCCTCCCGGCTTGTACCGCCTTGAAAAGCAGAGTAGGGGGGTAGGTCCCCTTATGTATATCATAGTAGCTTTTGTGGAGCATTCCTTTTTTGATGAGTCGGCGAAATTCTCCCGCGGAACAGCCGTTTTGGATTGCAATCTTCAACTCCTCTACGTTTGGACTCTTTTTCTTAAGACTTTTTCTCCAATTGTCCTCATTCGTTGCTAAAGCTTTCGCTCCGGCTGCGCGCAAGATGTGTGCAGAGAGAATGTTATTCGCCTCCAGTGCGAACTCCCACGCGGTTCGCCCGTCCGACACAGCGTTCACATCCGCCCCGGCTTTTAAGAGTATTTTCAGACATCCCGTATGTTTGCAAAATCTTGCTGCTGAGATGAGCGGTGTACAAGTCCCTGCTGTAGCATTCACGTCTGCTCCCGCCTTCAGCAGCAGTCGGATGACGTCGGGGTTAGATCCCCTCGCCGCAGCGATGAGGGGTGTATACTCTTGCGTCGCTTTGTTTACATCCGCACCGGCGTCAAGAAGCATCTGCACTCCTTCCCTACTTCCTTTCTCTGCGGCGGCAATAAGCGGGGTATGTATCTTCGTTGTCCTGTTCACATCCGCTCCTGCCTCAAGCAGCAGTTGCATTCCTTCCAAGCTCCCGGCCATGGTTGCAGCAAGGAGTGGGGGGCGTTCTCCTGCCTCAGTATTCACGTCCGCTCCGGCTTCCAACAAAATGCGTAAGATCGGAACGAAATGTTCATTGGCATGCCACGCTCCTGCAGAGAGTGGGGTATGATCTCCTGTTGCGGCGTTCACGTCGGCGCCGTGGTCAAGGAGAAAACGAACGCTCTCTTCACAGCCTTCATGGGTAGCCGCTATGAGAGGCGTGTATTCTGATGTTTTATCATTGACATCTGCGCCCCTGTCGATCAAATGCTGCATGAGTTCCAAATTACCCGCGCGTGCTGCGAGGCACAGGGGCGTAAGATCCGGATACTTATCAGAACCGTTAATGTGCGCTCCTGCATCCAGGAGCAGATCGATGATGTCCCGTCGTTCGGTCCGAATGGCTAGATCCAGTGGAGGAATATCTCTAAGCCAATCCTCGATTGGATAAAAATTGCATGGCCGGTGGTTTTCATACTCTGTCATGGATCCTATGTCTCTTGGACAGGAAAATGTTTCTTCGTTGGCGTCCGCTCCTGCTTCCAAAAGCATGTGGACAATGTTGCTATGTCCACCATATACAGCAAAGCGCAGAGGCTCGTTCAAATCTATGCGTTTCTGACCTGCCGAGGCGTCTAACATCAGTTGAACGACAGCCTCATGTCCCCACAGAGCGGCAACACTCAGAGAGCTACATTGCACATTAAAATAGTTGGATTCTATTTCTTCCCCGGCATCCAACAGCAGCTGCACGATGTCGGCGCGACCTACCTGTGCCGCAATAGAAAGAGGGGAGCGGTAGATGACATGACGCTCTACCTCACCTTTTAATTTTTTCATATCGCGTGAGCGAACCAGGCTTTTAATTTCCCGTGCCATCCATTTACGGAGATTTTGATTTTCCAGAGCACCTGCGGCAATCAGGTTTCTAATTTGCTCCGGCTTGCTGTTTTCGTCCATAATGGCGTTGTAAAGCCTCATTCGGAGTCTTTTGTTGTTGTTCTTTTTCATGTTGAAAAAAGTTAGTTGGTTTATTTTGTCGTGTTGTTAGTGGGGGGGCAATGTGTTTTTCCGATTGGGATGATCGTACCAATTTCGTCCGCTGCCTTGCTTGATTACGCGATACGGCTCACCCTCAATGTCGCGACTCTTTTCCCTGAGTGAGTTTTCTTGGTTTATCAACAGCACCGGCACGGCGCAGGAAGTGCGCGAGAGGAAAATTGTTTCGCTCTAAAGCAACCATAAGCGCCGTTTTACCGCCTGCTTCGGCATTGACATCCGCGCCTGCTTCCAGGAGCAGTTTCACCTGTTGTCCGCTCCCTCCATGAGCCGCTGCCGCGATGAGGGGGGTAGCGTATTCAGCCGCTCTGTTCACGTCGGCGCCGGCTTCCAGAAGGAGCTGGATAATTTTTGTATTTCCTGTGTATGCGGCGATAATGAGCGGTGTTTTCCCTCCTGTCGCTCTGTTCACATCCGCGCCGGCTTCCAGCAGCACTTGGACCGCCTTCGTACTTCCTGACCACGTTGCTGCGATGAGGACAGTGCCATAAAATTCGGATTCCGTCTGAGCATTGATGTCTGCACCGGCTTCCAACAGAAGCTTGATCGCCCCCGCTCTTCCTGACTCCGCTGCCGCGAAAAGAGCTGCGCCGTATGTTCCGGATCCCGTTTGTGCATTGACATCCGCCCCGGCTTCCAGGAGCAGCTTGATTACCTCCGTGTTTCCCCACTCCGCTGCCGCAATGAGTGCCGTGCCGTACCTCCCGAATTCTGCCTGTGCATTGACATCCGCCCCGGCATCTAGCAGTACCCTGACTGCTCCCGTGCCTCCTACCCGTGCTGCGGCAATGAGTGCTGTCCCAAACCACTTGGATCGTGCTTGCGCATTGACGTCCGCTCCGGCGTCCAGCAATACCCTGATTGCTTCCGTGCTTCCTGACCGCGCTGCCGCAATGAGTGCCGTGCCAAACAACTTGGATTTAACCTGCGCATTGACGTCTGCACCCGCAGCCAACAGAAGCTTAAGCGCCTCCACTCTTCCGTACTCTGCCGCTGCGATGAGCGCTGTCTCATCAGTCCACCAGAACTCTGATTGCACATTGACGTCCGCCCCGGCGTCCAGCAGTAACTTGATTATCTCCGGATTTCCCATCCGAGCTGCGGCAATAATGACCGGACCAATAGGCATATCTGGCTCCGCATTGATGTCTGCACCGGCATTTAGCAATACCTCGACAGCCTTCACGTTCCCTGACTGCGCTGCCGCGATGAGGGGGGTAGCGAAACACTCTCCTTTGTCCACATCCGCCCCAGCTCCCAGCAAAATTTCTATGATATCGGCTCGACCTCCCTCTGCAGCAAAATAGAGTGGAGGAACTTGATCATTTCGGTCGTCCAATAGAGCGCCTTCGGCGATCAGTTGCTTGATTTGCTCCGGCGTGCTGTTCTTGTCCCAAATGGCGTCGTAGAGCTTCATTCGGAGTTCTTCTGTGTTTTTCTTTTTCATGGTAAAAAATAGTTGTCTGATTTATCTTGTCGTGTGGGAGGCGGGAGGAAGGGGGATAATGTATTTTTCGATTGGGATGAACGTACCGATTTCGTCCATCATCCTACCCTGGTGCGTGATGAGAATCCACTTCACCCTAGTCCTCCTTCCACCACCGAAATTTTCTCGGCTTATCGATGGCTCCGGCGCGACGCAGGAAGTGCGCGAGGGCGAGATCCCCCCGTGACCGAGCAACCATGAGCGCCGTTTCCCCGTCCGCTTCGGCATTCACATCGGCGCCGGCTTCCAGCAGGAGATTGATCACCTCCGGTCCGCCGGCTTCCTCTTTGCGTTTCACGGCGCTGACGAGCGGAGCGTGGTACTTGGTGGTAGCGTGGACATCCGCCCCGGCTTCAAGAAGCATGCGCACGATTTCAATGTTCCCCGACTCTACGGCGCCGATAAGAGGAGTATAAAACCCGGTTTTCGCGTTAACATCGGCGCCCGCATCCAGCAGGAGCCGGACGATGTCTTGATTGCAGCCTATCATCGCTGCGACGATAAGCGGCGTGTATCCCTCTGCCGTTTTGTTGACGTCTGCCCCGGCTTCCAGCAGGAAGCGCACGTCATCTCTATTCGCGGCTTTCACCGCCGCTATAAGCGGCGTGTATTTCCATGTCGCTTTGTTGACGTCTGCCCCGGCGTCCAGCAAGATACGCGCGATCGGAACGAATGGTTCATTCGCATACCGGGCTCCGGCGATGAGCGGGGTGTAATCTCTTGCTTCGGCGTTGACATCCGCCCCATGGTCGAGGAGGAAACGAACGCTCTCCACGCAGCCATCCTTTGCTGCCGATACGAGCGGTGTGTCTGCGTCCGGCGCCCCATTAACATCCGCTCCTCTGTCGATGAGGTGTTGCATGAGTTCCGTATCCCCGATACGCGCAGCAAGACCCAGAGGCGTATCATGTCCGTGAGCGGCAAGGTTAATCTCTGCCCCGGCGTCCAACAGTAGGTCGATGATGTCCCATCGCTCGGTTTTGATGGCCAAGGATAGTGGAGTCTCTTCGTCAGAATCCTCTCTGCGAACCCATCGCAAAAAGTTGATTTTGTCTGGGCTCTCGGATTTGTACAAAGATATGAAAGTCTCCTCCCTTGCTAGCCGTTGAAACCTTCTCCAGTAATTCCGACGCCACATCCGGGGACAATTGACCTCTGCCCCGGCTTCCAGCAACTGCCGGATGATATCGATACGTCCGGCATAGACAGCGGAACACAGCGCTCCCTCGAGATCCAGGCGTTTCTCGTCCGCCTCGGCAGCCTTGATGAGCGTCTGCACAACATCTGTATGCCCCCACAATGCCGCGATACTCAGGGCCGTGCACGGACCGCTGTCGTACCCATCGTACCATCCATCGTCCACAAAGTCCACCACATCAGCTCCGACATCCAGCAGAAGCTGCACGATGTCAGCACGCCCTGCCTGCGCGGCGGTATAGAGGGGGGATCGACAGAAAGACTTCTCCTCTTTATCCGTCAATTTTCTCAGAGCGCCTGCGTCTATCAACTGCCTGATTTGCTCCGGTGTGCTGGTTTCGTTTTCAATGGCTTTGTAAAGCCTTATGCGGAGTTTTTTTGTATTTTCCTTTTTCTTTCTCATAGTAAGAAATAGTGGGCAGATTTATTTTGCGATACAGGCAGCGTGGTAATGGAGAATGAGATATTTTTCGCCTCGTTCATTTCCACTCCTATAAGTTATTTTTCCACACATATATTTGGGGAGTTGCTCAATGGCTCCGGCGCGCCGAAGACGGTGAGCAAGGGAGAGATTATTATGTCTTAACGCAGCCACGAGCGCGGTTTCGCCTGTTTTGACCCCCCCGGCGTTCACGTCGGCCCCGGCTGCGAGAAGCATGTTGATGATTTTCGCGTCCCCTCGCTTTATCGCAGCGGTAAGTGGAGTGTCAAAGAAGGACGAGAGATTTACATCCGCCCCGGCATTCAGGAGCAGTCTGACTCCTTCCGTGAATCCTGCCCGAGCGGCAGCGGTGAGCGGGGTATTCACTGTTTCGTCGTCGTTCGGGTTTGCCCCGGCTTCCAATAGAATACGGAGGACTTCTGCATGAGAATCTTCCGCGGCGGCGATAAGTGGGGTGGTCATAAGGGACGAAAGGTTCACATCGGCCCCGGCATCAATGAGCAGACGCACCTCCTCCGTGGATCCTGCCCGCGCGGCGACGATGAGTGGAGTGTCCTCGACATTGGCTCCGATGTTCGCGTCAGCCCCTGCTGCCAACAGAATGCGGAGGACGTCTGTATGAGAACCTTCTGCAGCTGCGATGAGTGGGGTGGTCATAAGGGACGAAAGATTCACATCGGCCCCGGCATCAATGAGCAGACGCACCCCTTCCGTGAATCCTGCCCGCGCGGCGACGGTGAGCGGGGTGTCCTCGGCATTGGCTCCGACATTCACCTTCGCCCCACGGTCAAGGAGGAAACGGAGGCTCTCCGCGCAGCCTTCCTTCGCTGCCACGATGAGCGGGGTGTAGTACGTCGTCCCATTGACGTCCGCCCCTTTGTCGATGAGGTGTTGCATGAGTTCCAAGTCTCCCGTGCACGTCGCAAGGCTCAACGGCGTATGTTTACCCATCTTGCAGTTGACGTCCGTCCCGGCGTCGAGCAGCAGGTCGATGATGTCTCGCCGTTCCATCATCATGGCCAAGAACAACGGGGGAACTTTCCACCCAACGCATATCTTTTTGTTGACGTTGGCTCCCGCCGCCAACAGCATACGGACGATGTTGGCATGACCTCTATAAACGGCGTATGCCAAGGCTCCCTCCAGTCTCTTGCGTTTCTTGCCTTCACCGGCATCCAGCAGCACCTGCACGATATCGGCACGACCTTCCGCTGCAGCAACATAGAGTGGAGAAACTTGATTATTCCGATCGTCCAATAGAGCGCCTTCGGCGATCAGTTGCCTGATTTGCTCCGGCGTGCTGTTCTTGTCCTCAATGGCTTCGCAAAGCTTCTTGCGGAGTTCCATAACATTCTTTTCTCTCTTTTTCATTTCGTTTGGTTGTCGGTTCAGTTAAATGGCGTGTGGTCTTGTGGATTTGCCGGTGAAGGGACGCTCTTTCAGACTTATAATTTTAGGCTCTGTCCTACCACAGTGGTGATTTTATGTTATCTTAAATTAAGATAGTTAGGCATAGGAAGATCAATGGGTAATGCGTGTTCTGCTTGAGTGCCCGCTATTTCATTTGCATTATCTCTCTTCCATTTTTGTGTGAAATAAAGCCAATCATTTATTTTCCATCCACTAATTTTAATATTTTCAAGATTATATTGCACAATAGCATATTGCCAATTAGTAATTCTCTTTCCACTAATTACATCGTATGTAGATTTAAGAAAATTAACTAGAGTTTTTCTTAAATCAGAGCTTAATTTAAACTGATTTCTTACATTGTCTTTATAATGAATGATATATTCCGGTTCATAAAACGAAATACGCGCAACAGGCACTTGTTTACCTCTGGATGAACCATCATAAACTTTAAAATAAGGATTACCAATACGATTAGTGCCAGAATCTACAGAAATTGCATAATCTCTTCCTTTAGAATCATGTTGCATATAGCCAACTAAGGCCATTTCGTTTAATATCTCTCCATCAATATATGGTCCATAATGGAGTCCTCTCGTGATTTTTTCTTTTTTCATCTTTGTTATGTTGCTTTATTCTAGTTCTGTGAAAAAAATCAACACTGTGGTAGGACAGAGCCTAGTTTTATTCTACGCAGCTTTATTGATCGCCAGGCACCAATTCTGTTCGTAATTCCTCGAAACAGTCGCCATCTCACAGAGAAGCGACCCCTCCAATATCTCTTGCATACCGCTTTCTTCTAATTTCCCCGTAGTCATCCCCCGATAGGGATGTTATAGAGGAGACTAAGTCCCATGACCCCAAACAAGACTTGAATGAAACTTTCACCGATGATTTCCCCGACTCGTTCTGCATCGATATAGTTGGAGAAGATGATTTGGTCAACGATGTAGAAAGCGAGGAAATAAAGTCCCCAGCGATAAATGGTAGGCTCGTAAAATAGACTTATCATACGGAGGCGTTGTTTGGGTTGACGAAAACCCTTTTACAGGAGTTCTCTCAAAAATCGTTAAGATTTTTTCCGGTTAACAGGACTCAAATAATGGTTCCGTCGCTCCGGTGTGCTGTTTTCGACCTCAATGGCTTCGTAAAGCCTCATGCGGAGCTCTTCAACATTCTTTTCCCTCTTTTTCCTGTCTCGATAGTTAGTTGGTTAATGTTTTTTGTGTTTTTTGGTGTGGGAGGATTGAGTCGCCCCAGGGGACGTTGTCGCCCCGGCGGCACGTAAAAGGTCGATAATTTTTTCATTTCCGGTCTCCAACGCTATGCTCAGCGCGGTTCTGCCGCAATAATTCGTCCCGTCGTCCGGGGTTCCTAAAAGTCCGGCGAACAATGAAAGGTCTTCAACCTTAGCGTTTACATCCGCCCCGGCGTCCAGTATAAGTTTGACGATCTCGGCATTTTCCCCGTGTACCGCAAGCGCAAGAATTGTGCCGTATCGGGATCTCGTCTGGGCGTTGACATCGGCGCCGGCGGCCAGCAACAACTTGACAATCTCTTTGTCACCAATATCTATCGCAGCAGCAAGAGCCGGACCACATTCGGATCTCGTCTCGGCATTAACGTCCGCACCAACATCTAAAAGCAGCTTGACGACCTCCACCTTTCCTTTACCGACAGCAAATTCGAGCGCCGTGCCATACTGGTAACCGTCGCTTAATAGATGGGTATTCACATCCGCTCCGGCATCCAGTAGGAGTTTGATAATCTCCATATTTCCTTTATCGGCAGCAGCTTCGAGCGCCGTGCCAAAACAGCATCCACTGCTTTCAACTTCAGCATTCACATCCGCTCCCGCATCTAGGAGCAAACTAATAAGCTCAACCTTTCCTGCACAAATTGCAGCTACGAGGGAGGTGCCGTACTCAGATATAGATTGTGCATTGACATCCGCTCCTGCGTCCAGCAAGAATTTGACAAGCTCCGTATCTCCTTTACCTGCGGCAATTTCGAGAATTGTACCGTAATCGGAGTCTGTCCAAGCATTGACATTCGCCCCCTCTCGAAGAAGTTTCTTAACTTTTTTAAGCGAAGTATCCGGAGCCTCAAGCTCATCCATGAGATGGGCATCGCGCTTTGCTTGTAAGTACTTATTGTAACCCTTTGCTCCGGCGGCACGTAAAAGGGTAGTCATTTCTTTATCTTCATTTTCCATCGCTACTCTCAGCGCGGTAACTCCGTCACACGATGCTTTCACATTCGCCCCAGCATCCAGCAAGAATTTGACAAGCTCCGTATTGCCTTTCTTGACAGCAACGATGAGAGCCGTGCCATAAAAAGATCCCGACTTAGCATTGACATCCGCTCCGGCATCGAGCAGCAGCTTGACAAGCTTTATATTTTCTGACCATGCTGCAGCTATAAGTGGCGTACCGTAAAGGGATTCTGTCAGTGTATTGACATCCGCTCCGGCATCCAACAGCATCTTGACAAGCTCTACATCTCCTGTGTTTGCCGCAACTTCGAGAACGGTCGCAGAGCCGCAATTGATGCTCCACGTCTCGGCATTGACATCCGCCCCGGCGTCCAGCAAAAATCTGATGATCTCCATCTTGTTTTTACAGATCGCCGCCGTAAGAGCTGTGCCATAATCGGCATACAGTGTATTATTGTGAACATTGACATCGGCTCCTGAGGCTAATAGTAGTTTGATAATCTCCATATTTCCCGCACAAACCGCTGCGGTGAGAGCTGTGCCGGGAGCGGATTCCGAACTGGCATTCACATCCGCTCCCGCGTCTAATAGAAGCTTGACAAATTCTGTTTTTCCACTGTCCGCTGCAGCCGCAAGAGCCGTACCGAAATAGGTTCTCGTCTGGGCATTCACGTCCGCTCCCGCGTCTAGCAGGAGTCTAACGATTTCTATATTTTCCTCACGCACTGCTCCGGTGAGAACTGTGCCGTAAGCTGATGCAAACTGGTCATTGACATCCGCTCCCGCGTCTAATAAAAGCTTGACAATCTCGGCATTTCCATAAGTAACCGCATTGGCGAGGGCTGTGTTGTGATCGAATTTCGACCCGGCATTCACGTCAGCTCCGGCTTCCAGCAAGAGCTTGACAATAGGGACATTGTCCACGGATATCGCAGTCGCAAGAGCCGTGCAATATAGTGAATTTGTCTTGACATTGACATCCGCCCCGGCCTCGAGAAGCATTTGCACGATTTTAACATTCTCATCCGAAACCGCAGCCACAAGAGCTGTGCTTTCGTTCTTCGTTTGGATATCAACATCTACCCCGGCGTCCAGCAACAGCTTAACGACATCCGCATGCCTGCCCTGCACCGCAGCCAAAAGAGCTGTACAGTCGTAGTTAGATTTTGTGCGGACATTAACATCCGCCCCGGCGTCCAGCAAGAGCTTAACAATCTCTGCATACCCTCTGGATGCCGCTTCAACGAGGGCTGTTCTGGCTTCGGAGCCCATCCGTGCATTGACATCCGCCCCGGCATCGAGGAGGAGTTTCACATTTTCGAGGGAGGCGTCAAAGGAGCCCGCCTCTTTGATTAGAAGTGAATTGAGTTTTCTTTGATTCATCATCGTGTTGTTTGTTGAATGATCATGGAACCGCGTCCTGCCACGGTGGCTTTCTGCACGCATTGGTTCCGTGTTTTTCCCTCGCTTTACACCACACTCTCCCTCTCTATCAAGCAAATTCGCTTCACAAAAAAATGAATTTTCGGGCGTTTTTTTTGGAATGGTATTTTTCATGGCTGATTGAGGTCTATCCAATTCGTCAATCGTAAATAATAAAGGGTTTATGCTACATGATTCGCCGTTAACGACCTATTGGGGTTATTTGTTCATGGGACGGATCTGCCCCTTCCTTCAGCTTGGTGATGATTTCGGCCAGAGTGAACGTCGGGGGAATCAGGTAGTGAGGCTCCACCTCATCCACGGTAGGCATATATTGCTGCGTCCGCCGTTCCCAATCGGCGAACGACTCGCCGCGGTGCAGAGGGGCGTGAAGCGGGGGGATCTCCTTCCACGGACGTTTCTTTGCTCGTGGGCTAGTACGAAGAACCTTACGAGCCTCGCTGAGCCTCGGACGGAACAAGGACAGCGTCGTGCCCAGTTCCTTGGCAACGGGATCTAGCAATATGTAAATGTAGCATGCACCGCTGAGAATGGAACCATCGAGGTAGAGGGCATACAGGGGATGCCCCTCGACAGAGGTTTGTTTCCAGCCGGCTTCCCCCTTTTTCCACGCCCAAAGGAGATCGCCCAGATCGGGCGGCGGAAGCGGGGACGGAGATCCGCCTCCTACTTCCCGGCATTCCGCCATCTCCGGCACTTGGAGGATTCTCTCCGCATTCTCCAGCAACAGGTTGATGTTGTCCGACAACAACTCCAGTACGTGTCCTTGTGGCACAGGTTGGCGGTTGTAAAACTCTGCCGGCTGTGCCTTGAACTCCTTCCACGTCAGTGACGTCTTCGACCAATGATTCCGCCACTCGTTTTCAAACTTCTGCTCCGCGCTTTGAGGCGCCCGGCTTGAGGGCAAGACGAGCCCTTGAGAGACCGATGCATTGGATCGGAAAAAATCGCCTATCGGCGATGGTAATCTGTCGAGTCTTAACATATCGTTGGGTTGTGCTTGATTGGTTAAACCATCGACAGCACAAGCCCGCAGATACAAAAAAACCGCAGCTTCCACCCGCTCTCAGGGTGAATGCCACGGCATCTTGTTCATTTACAATCAGCGTTTCCGCCGAAGGATTGACCTATGCCGTCACATTATTTGCCCATCCGCCGCACACGCGGCTTCCGGGGTGACCTTACGGCGTCACCTGACCCGTTGCGAAGTCTTGTCCTCCGCTCTGTGCCCCTCTTCTACCACTATTCGCCCGCTTTGTCAAGCACAATTTTTCAAAAAACGCAGTTTTATTTTTCCGAAAACTTGGTAACTCATTGATTAAAAGGAAATGATCCACTTGACTGCAAAAAATCTGGTCCTGTCCCCTGGGATATGAGTGTTTGTTGTTATCTTAAATTAAGATAGTTAGGCATGGGAAGGTCGATGGGCAATGCGTGTTCTGCTTGAGTGCCCGCTATTTCATTTGCATTATCTCTCTTCCATTTTTGGGTGAAGTAAAGCCATTCCCTCATCCCCCAGTCTCTCATCATGATATTTTCTACGTTATATTGGATAATGGCATATTGCCAATTGGTCATTCTCTTCCCGTCTAACTTGATGTAAGGCGATTTGAAGAATTGAACTAATATCTTCCGTAAACCGACATTTAACTTGAACTGCTTTTTTACACTATCTTTATAATGAATGATATATTTCGGTTCAAGAAACGAAATACGTGCTGCCGGTGTTTTTCGGCTACGTGAAGGACCTGCATAAAATTTAAAATAGGGATTACCCTTACGGTTAGTTGCTGAATCAACAGAGACTGCATATTCTTCTCCACCCGGACCTGAATGGGCGTAACCCACTAAGGCCATTTCGTTTAATATCTCGCCATCAATATATGGTTCGTAGTGGGGTCCTTGCTCTGTTGTAACTTCTGCTTTTTTCATCCCGGGTGAGATTATATCATCAACGCACGGGTTCGCCAAGAAAATGTCGACTCTGTCCTGCTACCGTGCTGATTTTTGGATATGAGGATCATTTAAGGAACGTACATTCAAGAAGTTATGGCAGGATTGCTGGAAAGTGCTTAATCTGTCACAATGATCCTTCCTTTACCACTGTCAATTTGCACTTCGAGCAAAAATCTCGGCTGGGCTAGAGCGGGGTTTAGATTATAAAGTTTAGGATGAAGCTCCTTTTTGGTGGGGGCCTCTAATGGAGCGAATTTTGTGACTGGTAAAAACTGGACATCTTTTCGAAAGAGATGTCCAGATCAAATTTCTTTTGGCCATTCATTTTTATGCAAAGATGACGATTATTTAAACGTTTTTTTCAGTATCCAGTTGGTTCGGTAGATATGGTATTATGCGTATAAATGTCTTATATTCAACATTATGAAACGATGATTGAGTATATCTCTTTCGAAAAAAGATAAGCTGCCGCCATGGGAATAATCAAAATGGAGTTAGGCGAGTGATGAATATACTCGTCAGTTCGGAGGCATTGCGAGCATGGCTACAGTCCAACGTACTCATGTCGGACGGTCTCTCGTTGGAAAGAGAAAAAGACATTTAGAGATTTTTCAGACACTGTTTTCCATAATTTTGGGCACAACGATATGTTTGATTTTGGAAATGCTAACGAAGGGCAGAGAAAGGCAATATCTGCCGCTGAAGGCCCTGTTCTAATTACTGCCGGACCAGGAACGGGGAAGACCTATACGCTTGTCCAGCGGACGATTTATCTCATAGAAGAATGTGGAGTGAAGCCTGAAAACATTTTCATTGCCACATTTACAGAGAAGGCTGCAAAGGAACTGGTTACGAGAATCACTAACGAGCTGTCCAGTCGAGTAATCGGGGCGAATATCAATGAAATGTATATCGGTACATTTCATTCGCTGTGCCTTCGCATACTGAAAGAACATATGGAGTTTACAAGGCTTCGGAGAAATTATCGACTCCTAGATGCCTTCGATCAACAGTACACGATCTTTAACGAGATTCACCATTTTGAGAGTATACCTGCAATAGAGAACATTTTGAAAGGTAGTAAATGGAAAAAAGCAGAGTCTATCTGTCAATATGTCAATACTTTAGCCGAGGAATTGGTGAATCCAGAAGAACTTGTGACAGACTCTGATCCATTGGTTGCCGCTCTCGGACAGGTGCTTCAGAAATACAGGGAGAAGATCCTCGATGAAGGTAACTTGATAGACTTTTCATCTCTTCAAGTTGAAGCCTACAATCTTCTGCATGGTAATAAGAACATACTGGATGAACTCCGTTCCAAGATCACTCACATTATGGTTGATGAGTACCAGGATACGAATTTTATCCAAGAGCAAATTGTGTTTCTCCTCGCTGGAGAGCGCAAAAACATCTGTGTTGTCGGTGACGATGACCAAGGTTTGTACCGTTTCCGAGGTGCAACCATCCGAAATATTTTAGAATTTCCGCAAAAATTCCCGGATGGAGAGTGCCGCACTATCCCGCTGACTATCAACTATCGTTCCAATAGTGATATCGTTGATTTTTATAACGAATGGATGACTACTACGGATGGTGCAAAGTTCAGATTTAGCTGGCAGAATTTCCGGTATGATAAAAGAATAAAACCGTATGAAAAATCCAAACTCCACAGTCCTGCTGTCGTGAAACTGGCAGGCAAAGGTAGTGCGGATAAGTGGCATGAAGAAATTTTGCGATTCATTAATGACCTGAAGGCGTCTGGCAAGCTGACGAACTATAACCAGATAGCTTTCCTTTTCAACTCGGTGAAGAACCAAAATGTAACGGCGCTTGCCAATTTCCTTGAGCAGAACAATATCAATGTGTACTCACCGCGCTCGGATATGTTCTTCCAGCGTGGCGAGATACGCTTTGCGCTCGGCTGCCTCATGCTGATGTTTCCGCACTATGTCCAAAGTTTGGAAAACGGGGAGTACATTTTTCTCCAGAGTGAGCATTTAGATTATTACAAAGACTGCATCAAAACGGCGAATAAGTACCTCACAGAGTCGTCAAATTCAGAACTTTTAAAGTGGATACGTCACCGTGGAATAGTTCATGTTGGTTTGACCGGTACAACAGATTACTCCTACTGTGGCCTCATGTACCAACTATTTGAGTTTCGGCCGTTCGCAGATATTCTTGATGTAAATATGGATGCGGGTGTAGTAGACATTCGTCCGGCACGGAATCTTGCAAAGTTAACGCAGATCATTGGAAAATTCGAATATTTGCATCGCGTGGACGTCCTGAGTGCGGATGAGTATCGAGGGAAACGCCGTATAGATCAGAATACAGAAATGCTCTTTAATTTATATCTCCGTCTAATTTTTGACGGTGGTATTACAGAGTATGAAGATGACTCGGAATATGCGCCGAGCGGATGTGTTTCTTTCCTCACCATCCATCAATCCAAGGGCATGGAGTTTCCGATTGTTCTCGTAGATTCTTTGTCGAATGTTCCACGAAAACAGACAAACGATTTGGTAAAGCGGATAGAAGAACGTTACTTCAAGCGTCCGGCTTTTGAGCCGTACAATGATATGAAGTACTTTGACTTTTGGCGCCTCTATTATACGGCCTTCTCTCGAGCCCAAGACCTTTTGATTTTGACATGTTGCGAGAGTACACGAACGCCTAGTAACTATTTCAAAGCCCCCTATGAGAAATTGCAATCTGTGGGAAGCACTGAGTTCGACATAAGAGAATTTAATTTAAAGCCAATAAAAGATGTGAATATTAAGAATACATACTCGTTCACATCTCATATCACGGTTTATGAAACCTGCGCCTTGCAATATAAGTTCTATAAAGAGTTGGAGTTTGCTCCTGTTCGCGCAAGCGCCATGCTCTTTGGCACCCTCGTCCATGAAACAATTGAGGATATACATCGGGCGGCGCTTCGGCACGAGGAACAGACAATAACTGAAGAGAATGTTAGCCGCTGGTTTGATTCAAACTATGTGTCGCTGTCGAAGAGCGAACATACTTACCTCGCCGCTCCCCAACGTGAGGCGGCTCTTAAACAGGTATTGCGCTATGTAGAAAGACAACAGGGAGATTGGTCACAGATCCGACAGGCGGAAGTCGATGTTTCTCTGGTTAAGCCTGATTATATCATCGAAGGAAAGATTGACCTGATACGTGGCGAAGGTGACACTGTAGAAATTGTCGATTTCAAATCACAGCGGAAGCCGAATATCGAAAAGGATCGAGAAATGCTTGAACGATACCGGCGTCAGCTTCACATTTATGCTCATCTTGTGGAAGAGCGCACGGGGCAAAAAGTCAGCAAGATGCACCTCTACTATACCGGGGAGGATAGCGGAGTGCCGACAATCACATATCCGCACCTGAAATCTGCGGTGGAAGGGACGATGGCGGCTTTTGATGACACAGTGAAAAGAATCATGAAGAAAGATTTTCGTCACCGCATTAGTGATCCCAAAGTTTGCGAAGAGTGTGATTTTCGTTTTTTCTGTAGGAACAAAAAATAAACCAAAACTCAAAAATGGACGAACAATTTAATTTTGAATTTACGCAAAGGCCCACGATTAAGGGGTTTCCTGAACTTCGATGGACAGGGAAACGCCCCTATCGTTCTACGCAGTATTATCCTGCACAGCTGCGAGAGGCGTATGGGGAAGAGAGAGATGGTTGGATCAATAAGATTTACTGGGGAGATAATCTCCAGGTCATGAGCCATCTGCTGAAGGATTATCGTGGAAAAGTAGATCTTATCTATATCGACCCTCCGTTTGACAGTAAGGCTGATTACAAAAAGAAAATAGAAGTTCGAGGCGTTGGAAGGGTAGAATCGGATAATTCCTCATTTGAAGAGAAGCAGTATGGAGATATTTGGACGAATGACGAGTATCTTCAGTTTATGTATGAGAGGTTGACAATTATGTATCATCTTCTTTCCGAAAAAGGAGCTATTTACATCCATTGTGATTGGCGTAAATCTGCACAACTACGTTGTCTGTGTGACCCGATATTTGGTGCTGAAAACTTTAGAAATGAAATTGTCTGGTGCTATCGTACATCGTTGCGCAGTTCATCAATTGCTTTTGGCAGAGACCATGACACAATTCTTTTTTACTCAAAATCTGGTGATCATAAAATCCACCCTGATCGAAACGACTTTCCAGTAAGCGAAGCAACTATTAAACGCTGGTCGCCGTATGCCGATGAGACCGGGTTTGTAAGCAACAAGCATTTTGCAGGTAGCAGCAGCACATTGATTGATACCTCAGACGAATCCAAAGGATTCAATATTCATAGGGGAATTCCACGCGATTGGTGGGAAATTTCGGCGAATGTAGCAAAGGGCAATACTTCTGAAGTCATAGCCGGTAAATATCCTACTCAAAAGCCAGAGGAGCTTATAGAACGTATCATCAAGGCGTCTTCTGATCCTGGCGATCTTGTGTTCGATTGCTTTATGGGTAGCGGTACGACACAGGCTGTTGCTATGAAGCTTGGCAGACGCTTTATCGGTGCGGATATTAATCTTGGCGCGATCCAAACCACCACGAAACGTCTTCTTTCTATCGCTAAGGAATTGGATAATTCTGATACTCAGGCTACGTACGACATGGCAGAAACTCTTCCGTTGATGGCTGCGGAGAGCCAGTCTCCATCTTATGGGGTCAGTAATACAGAGGATGGATCTTCTATGAAAACACAAAAGAGCTATAACAGCATTCGCTCTCCCTTTAATGCGGAAAAGACCGCTAGGGCAGATGTGAAGTATACGGGTTTCGAGGTCTATAACGTAAACAATTACGACTTTTTTCGCAATGCTGAGGAAGCTCGTGATCTGCTGATGGAGGCTTTGGAAATTCAGCCTTTTCCTCGTGGCGACGTCTGGGATGGAGAATTAGACGGCAGAATGGTGAAGATTATGCCAGTGAATCGCATTGCCACCAAGGCGGATTTAATGGGACTTGTCGCCAACCTTCCGTACAAAAGCTATGATGAGAGGAACGAAAAGAATCCCAACCAGCCCGTGGAGAGGATAACCATTGTTTGTATGGGACACGAACCTGACCTCAAAGGTGCATTTGAGCGAGAGCTGGAGAAATATACAGTGGATGTTCAAATTGTGGACATACTCCGCGACAAGAAGGACCTTCAGCTGAAGCGAGATTCTGAAGCAGAGATCGTTCGTGAGGGAAGCAAACTTGTGATCCGCGCGTTCTACCCGATGAACTTGATGCAGAAACTCTCCCTCCAAAAAGAGTATGTGGAGGATTGGCGGCAGTTGGTCGATTCCATCATGATTGACTGGAATTATGATGGAGCTGTCATGCAGCCGACTACGATTGATATTCCTAAGAAAAATGAAATGGTCAGCGGTGTCTATGATGTTCCCGAGGAGTCAGGAACAATTAAGGTGAAGATCACTGATCTGCTTTCTGAATCCTTAGAACAGGAGGTACACTAAATGACGGTAGAACCCGATCCGGATTTTTCTTTTAACCAGCAGCTGTGGTATTACTATACCACGAATCGAAGGAAAATTCGTTCTCACTATAAGGACCTTACGAGAAAGTTCCTCGCTTACAACGATAGTGAGGACAATTCCCGAGCTTTCTTACGCAAGCCGCAATTCGAGGCTTTGGAGATGTATGTCTTTGTGAAGGAGTTTATGAACAACAAGCAGGTCTACAAAATGTTCGATGACTGGAGAAATAGGAGAGAACGTTTCTCCGAAGCATCACCTTACTCTATCTCAAAAGATGGCCAGATTTTTCTCTTTGATCAGCAAACCGAACAACAAACAGATGCGATTTTCAGGCAGATGCAAAAGTACCGGGAGTCGTATCCCAACTATATCTATGCCCTTACAATGGGGCTTGGCAAAACCATTCTCATGGCTACCTGCATCTACTATGAGTTCCTGCTTGCAAATAAGTATCCTAAGGACAAACGGTTTTGTCACAATGCTCTTGTATTTGCTCCAGATAAGACTGTGCTCCAGTCTCTCCGCGAAATCATGACTTTTGACAAGACTAAGGTCGTTCCACCCGAGTACGCCCGCGTACTCGACTCAAATATCAAGTTTCACTTTATGGATGATACAGGAACGATTCTGCATACAATTGATGATTCAGACTTCAATATTATCATCTCCAATACGCAGAAGATCATTGTAAAGAAGAAACGCAAAGAAACCTCTGCGGCCGAAACACTGTTCGGAGTCTCTGGTTCTCTGCTTTCCGCTGTCTACGACACAGAGATTGATGATGACGAGGATGATGCTTGGGACGATACAACGTTGATGGATAATCAGCGTTTCAAAAAGCTCTGCCGACTACCACAACTCGGCGTATACGTCGATGAGGCACACCATCTCTTTGGTTCAGACTTGGAAAAACAGATTAGGTCCAGAGGAGCGAATAAAACGAGCCTACGAGGCACTATCAACCTCCTAGCGGAGAATACATCCATTGTGGCTTGCTACAACTATACTGGCACGCCTTACGTCAAAAACCAACTCTTACCCGAAGTAGTTTACGCCTATGGCCTTCGTGAATCTATATGGAACGGATTTTTGAAAGATGCCGACCTAATTGGATTTGAAAACGTGAAGAGTGACGAATTTCTTACCGTTGTAGTAACTAAATTCTGGGAAAAATACGGCGGTAAAACATACGAAAGTCTAAATCCAAAACTTGCTATCTACGCAGCTGGTGTTGAGGAGGCTGTCACGGAAGTGAGACCTGTTCTTGAAAAGATACTTTCTGAACGTGGTATTCCATCATCGAAAATTCTCCTAAATGTTGGCGATGCGAAATATACAAAGGACGATGATCTTAGAGATTTTAACAATCTCGATGTTCCCGGAACAGAGGGAAACGAAAAACAGTTCATTATTCTTGTGGAGAAAGGCAAGGAAGGCTGGAACTGTCGATCTCTGTTTGGCGTGGCTCTTTTTCGCAGTCCCAAGTCCAAGATATTTGTCCTTCAAGCTACGATGCGCTGCCTTCGCGCAATTACTGATGAACGTTTGACGGCCACCGTGTTCCTTTCTAAAGAGAACTATGACACCTTGGATGATGAACTCCATAAAAACTTCAACATGGAGATCAAGGACATCAAGAATCCGTCCAATGCTCACCGTCATCGGTATCAAGTGCGTGTTCTTCCTCCGCCAAGGACGATTACCATCAAGCGCACGTGGCACGAATATACACTTCACAAAAAAGAGTACTCAGGCCCTGTGGATTTCAAGCTGGCAACTATCGATTATTCCAAGTACGTCAGCACTATGTATGGTGGCGGTAGCCTTGCGCGTGAAACTAGGGTGCAAGAAGAGAACATCGACTACGTCAAGGAGAAAATGCAATACAGCGAATTCTCTCTCTGTGGGGAAGTAGCCCGGTATCTTAATATTTCATGTGTTATTGCTTTGCGAATCCTTCGCGAATCCGTGGATGGAATCAAAGCGGTTCTCGAGAAAGTCAACCAATATAACGCCGTTTTAGATGACCACATTATTCCTACTGTGTTCCGAACTCTCTTTGACATCACCGCAGAACAAAGAACGGAGGATAAAGAATTGGTATTGTTACGTGAGCCGAAAGGTTCAGGATACTACGAATTCTCTTCAAAGGATGATTTGGTACTTACGAATCTCTATCCCGGTTTCACGCCGGAGCAAGTCAAAAAGAGTTTCCATGCGGACACCTATTGCTTTGACTCCGTCCCAGAAAAAGAATGCTTCCTGCAGTACATTAAGAGCAGTAAGGTTGCAGCAGTGTATTTTACGGGTATGTTTACGTCGAACCAAGGCGATCTTTTCCTGCATTACTACGACCCGGAGTCTCGTAGAATTCGTCAGTACTATCCCGATTTTCTTGCGAAGATGAGTGATGGCTCCTACCGGCTGATTGAAGTTAAAGGAGATCATATGATTGAAGATGAAGTGGTCAAAGCGAAGGAGGCTGCGGCAAGAGAATTGGCTGCGGCAAACGATAAGATGGAGTACATTATGTACCCAAGTAGCCTTATCAGTGGAAAGAACATTCTTGACGATTAGAACAAGTATTCGCGTCCCGCGTGGCGTCCGGCGTCCCGGGGACGAGCGGATTTGTCCGCCGAACTGGCGACGACTCCGCGCCCGCCTGCACCGCGAGGCGGGTTTCACAAGTTGGCAGCCGGACGTCCTGCGGCACACCTTTGCCACGCACCACCTGGCAACCTTCCGCAACTATGCCGAGCTGCAGCTGGAAATGGGCCACCGCTCGGCGGAGCTGCTTCGCACGCGATACATCGCCATGGAGGGCGTGTACCGCCGCGCGGATTCCTTGCTGGTGTGTTAAAGAGACGCAAAATTTTTCTTGACTCTGTCCTGCCACCGGGTTGATTCTCTCGTGGGGATAGGGACCTATGGGATGGATCATGCCTGCAATATATGTTATGATTCCATCATCAAATAAGCGTCTTAAACAGAAGTTTCCATAAAAAATTCACAGAACAAGTGTAA
>CANQSY010000002.1 GCA_947626635.1 uncultured Akkermansia sp. | reverse complement strand
TACACTATTTCTGTCCAATTGATAATTCCTTTGTTCTCTTTTCCCTCGTTCGGTACACTCATTTTTGTCCGATTGCGTGCCCTGCCGGCTCTGTCTTTTTCCTTGACATCCCGACGTCGGTATTATAGACTGCGCTTCGTCCTCCCCATAAAACGCGGGTGTCGTTCAATGGCAGGACACGTGCTTCCCAAGCATGTAACGCGGGTTCGATTCCCGCCACCCGTATTTCCGCGGCTCTCCCGACAGGGAGGGCCGCTTTTTTCTATCCGTCGTGTTCCTTGCACCCGACTCTCCGCCTTGAGGCTGACGAGTTAGATGGTTCAGATGAGACCGACAGCACGGCGCACCCGGGAGAGAGTCTTAGCGGCCTCCTCGCGCGCGCGGTGGGCTCCTGTGGTCAAAACATCATCGACGTATTCCGGATGGGCGAGAATCCATGCTCGTTTTTCACGAGCCGATCGAAAGTACTCCCAGTATGCTTCAAAAAGGTCTTTCTTGAATTGTCCGTAACCGAAACCGCCGGCTTGATGTTGCTCGACCATGGTATCAAACTGCTGCTGGGAGGCAAAGAGCTTGTAAAGCGTGAGAATGATGGAATTTTCGGTTGGTTTGGGATCTTCCAGCGGTGTGGCGTCCGTGATGATTTTCTTATTGATGAGTTTACGCACCTCTTTTTCCTCACCAAAGATGGGGAGAGCATTGCCATAACTCTTGCTCATCTTCTGACCGTCCAGACCGGGAACGACAGCGGTCGATTCACTGATGATAGGCTCCGGAAGCTTAAAGAGATCCGGTCCGAAGGCATCATTCATCTTGCCTGCAAGGTCACGCGTAACCTCTAAATGCTGCTTTTGATCTTTGCCGACAGGTACGGCATCTGAGTCGTAAAGCAAAATGTCGGCAGCCATGAGGACAGGATAGGCAAAAAGCGCATGTGTGGCAGCAATGCCTCGCGCCATTTTTTCTTTATAGGAGTGGCAGCGCTCCAGCAAACCCATCGGACACACCGTAGAAAGTATCCACGCAAGTTCATTCACCTCCGGTACGGAGGATTGCGCAAAAAAAACTGCCTTTTGCGGATCCAAGCCGCAGGCAAGGAAATCCACAGCGAGCGATCGGGTGTTGGCACGCAACTCATCAGGAGAGGACATCGTTGTCATCGCGTGGTAATTAGCGATGAAGTAAAAGGCTTCTCCCTTGTGCTGAAGCTGAACAGCGGGAAGGATTGCTCCGAAGTAATTACCGATATGGAGTTGACCGCTTGGTTGGAGACCGGTAAGAAAGCGCATGGTAGAATTAATGAGAAGTTGATGGATTGAGGTCGGGTGAGGCAGAACTCTGGGAAGGAGGCGTCTCTTCATCGCGAGACAATACTTTATGCAGGTATCGTCGAAGACTTGTGGCATTATAGGCACCCTCAATGGTGCGCAGCTTGATTCCCTCCGTGTAAAGGATGGTGGTCGGCACCTTCGTGATGCCGAATTGCTCTGCTATGGCAGGATACTCATCTGCATTGAGCTCCACGACCTGCACGCTGCCCTTTTCCTCGTGAGCCATGAGCTTGAGCTCGCGTATCATATCCTTGCTATGAGAACACCAAGGCGCCGTAAAACAGAGCCAAAGTGTACGCCCGCTCACGCCGGTCACTTGCTTGATGTCCTGCCCCGCGTACATACTGTAGAGTTCAAATCGTGGGCCGATGGGCAGGGACTCGGGAGCTGCGGCAGAGTTGGCGCGCACGGCGAGTGCTTCCCGCTCCGGTTGGGGAGCCGGACGCGAAATGACGGGGGGCACATTTTGAGGCGCTGTTTCTCCTTCCTCGTCGTCGTTACAAGCGATGAGGAAAAAGGCAACCGAAGAAAAACCCAGCAAGAGAGCGCCAACCCGCATATCCCGTATCATGGCGTATTTATGCACAGGTGTGAAGTCGTTTTTGTGTCCTACTATATTTTTCCCGGCGTTAATCACCGCCGCCGCGAACCCGCCGCCAGCAAACGCAATGCGTAGTATAACAGCATCGCAATGGACGATAAAGCAGCGGCCACATAGGTCATCGCCGCCCAGCGCAATGCCGTGCGCGCCTGGCCTTGCATCTCTCGGGAAGTCGTGCCGGAATTCTCGAGCCAGGCGAGCGCACGACGCGAGGCATCAAATTCTACCGGGAGAGTGACAAGAGTAAAGAGGGTAGACGTCGCAAAGAGCGCCAGACCTATCCAAGCGATGGTAACACCACTGCCGGCGGCAGCCAATACAAGCCCGACCATCAGCACGATCTGGCCGAGCCGCGTGCCGATTTGAACCACCGGCACCATGCGCGAACGCAAGCCAAGCCAAGGATACGCCTTTGCATGCTGTACAGCATGGCCACATTCATGAGCCGCCACGGCATTGGCAGCTACGGTGGCCTGAGAATATACCATATCAGACAGGTTAACGGTGCGATCCATGGGGTTGTAATGATCCGTCAGCTTACCGCTTACGTGGGTGATCTGCACGTCCATAAGGCCGTGCGCATCCAACATTTCGCGTGCAATTTGAGCGCCGGTCTTGGCGGCAGGCGCAGCGGAGTATTCCTGCATACGCGCCTGCATGCGGGATTGGACGATCATGCCGACAAGACCCGCCACAATGAGGAGAATGAAACCTAGGGCGTAGGAACCATCCATGGAGCCATAGCCCATGGAATGAGGGATGAAGTAGTCCTGCGCCAGTGGGATAAAGTGAAGTATCGTCATGGTAGAGATGAATCGAGTGAATTATGAAGGAGAAACGGACATGGAGCGGATATTTTTACGGAGATGCACGGAACCGGTTCGACGAACAGGCGATTGGGCGAAGATGTCCTGCCATTCCGCCTCCGACATGGTCGCAAGCTCCTTGGGTGAGGTCTTGGCGAGGCGAGCCGGCATCAACAAATGAGCATCCACCCGCATATCTCCCGCACGCCTGTTCCACGGACAAACCTCTTGGCAAGCATCACAACCATACATGTGCTCACCCTGGACCGCACGCACCTCCGGCGGCATATCAGCTCCCTCCCCGGCCTCAATCGTCCAGTATGCCAAGCATAGTCGAGCATCACAAGATCCGTCTCTCAAGGCACCCGTAGGACAAGCATCCTCGCAGCGGTGGCAGTTTCCACAATGGTTGGCCATCGGTTCATCTGTCGGCAAATCCAAAGTGGTCAAAATGCTGGCGAGAAAACAGTAGGAGCCTCCCCGGCGGCGGACGAGTAGTCCATTTCTCCCGATCCAGCCTATCCCGGCACACGCCGCAAAAAACCTTTCGCTCACAGGTCCGCTATCCGTAAAGCACCGCTGAACACCTCCATAAAAGGATAGGGTCTCGTCGAGATCCGCAAGTTTAGGTGCAAGAAGCTTATGGTAATCCTCACCCTGGGCATAGCGGGCTATCGAGCCTGCCACGCTGCGCGAATCAATCCGCGGATACTCATAAGTGAGCATGATGATGCTCCGGACGCCGGGAAGAAGGAGTTGCGGATTTTCACGAACCGTCAAATGTCGCTCCATCCATATCATGTCTGCGTGACAGCCTTCCCGGACCCAGCGTCGCAAGGTATCCCCCTGCTCAGTCGAGGCAGATGTCACCCCTACGCCAGAGAACCCAAGCAGCTTCGCTGCATATTCGACAGCTTGACGCGCCTTCTTCATGACTCGGTAGGGGTTTCCATGTGCCGCAGGGGAATCTCCAACCACCTGCGCATTCTTTTACTCACCGGCAGAACGTAGACCACCCGCAACCCGGCGCGTCCGATGCGTTGCCTCCATGTGTCATCCGGACGCACGGTTGCTTTGTAGGCGAGTCGTTGCATATTAGCAGAAGCGTCCTTACACCCAAGTGAAGCTGCGCGTTTGTAGAGGCTAAGAGCCTTGCTAAAGTCGCGCGGTGCACCGACACCTCGTTCATACATGGCAGCCAGATTATTGATCGCTTTTGCATCATTCACTCGTTGCCCAAGTTCGTAGAGACTGCGAGCCATACGAAGGTTGGGAGCATGCATTCCATACCCATTCATGTACATGTAACCGAGGTAAAAGAACGTGTTCGGAGTCTCGGGCACAGACTCGGCAATTTTGCGCAAAAGGGCGCGCGCCTGGCGGTAGTCCGCCTCATGACCTGTACCATTGATCAAGTAGCGTGCGAGTTCCACACGAGCCTTGGGAAGTCCCGTTGAAGCGGCTTTACGCATGATGCGGAACGCCTCTTTTGGGGAAGCTTTACAGCCTAAACCCTTCTCGTAGTAGAGCGCCAAGCGGTACATGGCTTCACTCCGTCCGGCAGCCTGCTCGGCTGATTTTTCAATCGATTCCCCCACCACCGACGTTTCTTCACTCATCTTCTTCGCCAGCTCAAACGCCTTTTCCGGGGCAGGCGCAATCCCCTTGCGCTTGCCTTCATAGACATCCAGCAGCATGAGTCGAGATGGTACATGTCCTACTTCCGCGCATTCCTCCAACATTTTTGGTACAGCGCTTACGTCCCGTATTGTGTGGTCCTCCAGCATTGTACAGGCATGCGCGTACAAACTCTCCACATCCTCCTCACTAGCGATGTGACCCACAGCATACGTCACGTCCGACCCGACCATCAACACAGTCAGCGCAAGCATGAAGACGACAGCTTTCGGATACTTCTTCACCTCCGTTATTTTATCACATTTTGCACTCCTTGTCGAATTCATCATTCCGTTTCGGATCAAAGTATCTCATCCAAAGCGGATGAGTTTGATGCCCTGCCACCCCTCGAAAGAGTAATTTTCACGTCCTGCTTGTCTAACAGGGCGGAACGTGGTACACTGTGTGTCATAGCGAAAGCGCTCACAGAGCTTGTGGCAAACTCCCCGGCATTTGCGAGGGAGTTGGGGAAGCTGCGGCATGCAGGGACCAGAGAGGCTCCTGTCGTCTTTCCTGCTGTCTGCGAAGCGGCGTATTCATTTGTGACGGCGATGGTGGCCGATGCGGTAGGAGAGAATAGACGCGTATGGGTCGTAGCTGATTCACTTCCCGTGCAGGAACGGATAGCGGCAGAATTTTCAATATGGAGCAAATTGCCGAGCGTGATGGTGCCCGAACAAGAGTGGCACATCAAACGCAGCGTTACGGATCCTGATAGCACAGCCGAGCGCTTGGAAGCCATTTACCGACTCACGCGCAGCGTTCACGATTGCCGTATCGTGATTGTAACGACGGCAGGTTTGCAGCAGGAAGTGCCCCGCTTTGAGAAAAATGAGGAAGGCACCCTTCATCTGAGCTGCGGAATGAACAATTATGGCCCGGATATCCTTGCAACGTGTCTTACCCATTGCGGTTTTGAACGGGTCGAACAGGTGACGGCTCGTAACCAGTGGAGTAGGCGTGGCGGCATTTTAGATGTCTATCCTCTGCAAACGGCTTGGCCATTGCGTATCGAGTATTTCGGAGAAGAAATCGAGAGTATCCGCGCGTTTGATGTCGATTCGCAACTATCCTTCCTCAAGTTGGCGAGTGTTGATGTGCTGCTCAAGGAACCGCCGGACAATGCACTTCTAAGCGACCTGATTGCCGAGTCCGACTGCATCCTCAGCTTACCGGGCTGCGGCGTCCCGGGCGATGTACTCGTCTATGAGACTCAACCGGATGCCGATGGGTCCTCCGTCTCGATTGATAGCTTAACGGATCACGATGCGCTCTCTATCTACCCGACGCCATTGGGCTCCTTCGACACCGGTGACTTCGTGATGCAGGAGGCGCGACGACGGTATGCTCGAAATTCGCTTGAAAAACGGCGTAGAGAAAAATGGAGGATTGTGATGTATTTTGCTCATGAAAGTGAGCAGAAGCGTTTTGAAGAAATATGTGGCGAGGATCCCGTTTGGGACGCTGTCCACGCGCAAATAGGGGCCCTACCCTTTGGTTTTACCGTGCCCTCGGCGAAGCTTGCTGTCCTCAGTGCGGCAGAAATCTTCGGTCGTCATATCACTGCGCGCACTCATCGCGGTAATTCCCGTGAAAGCCGTATCCGAGCTGCACAAATTCAAACTTCGCTTCATGAAATTCAACCGGGCGACCTTGTCGTGCACGCCGCTCATGGAGTCGGGTCGTTTATCGGTATTGTGCGACATGAAGAAACGGGTGAGGAGGAGCTTCACATACAGTATGCTGGCGGTGTTCTTTTGCGCATACCGCTCAGCCAAGCCCATCTCGTTTCCAAGTACGTAGGACTGGGTTCCAAAATGCCGGAACTCAACAAGCTCGGGGACTCTCGTTGGCAGAGAGCCTGCCGGGCAGCAGAAATGGCCGTAGCGGATTATGCAGCCCAATTACTGGAAGTACAAGCTGAACGCGAGAGCAATAAGGCCGAACCACACCCTCCGGACTCGTCGTGGATGTGGCAATTTGAAGCCTCCTTCCCTTTTCGCGAAACACCCGACCAACTCGCAGCCATACGAGCTACGAAACAGGACATGGAATCCTCCCGTCCGATGGATCGTCTTATCTGTGGCGATGTCGGGTTCGGAAAAACGGAGGTGGCCCTGCGTGCTGCCTTCAAATGCGTGACCAGTGGCAGACAGGCGGCTATTCTTGCTCCTACGACCGTTCTGGCTAATCAGCATTATCACACGTTTCGTGAGCGCATGAGCGAGTACCCCATACGCATTGAAATGCTCAGTCGTTTCACGCCGAAAAAAAATGTTAAGGACATTATATCCGGCCTTCAAAGCGGGGATGTCGATATTGTGATCGGGACGCATCGTTTACTTTCAAAAGACGTATTCTTTCACAATCTCGGTCTCGCGGTTATTGATGAGGAGCAACGCTTTGGTGTTCGCCACAAGGAGCAGTTCAAGCGTTCGTTTCACATGGTAGATATGCTTACTCTCTCTGCCACTCCTATACCGCGTACTCTCTATGTGGCGCTCATGGGAGCGCGGGATATGAGCACGATTGACACGCCGCCGCCTAACCGCTTGCCTGTGCAGACAGTAGTATGTCCTTACAATGAGGATATCATCAAGCAAGCTATTTCTCACGAATTGCTGCGAAAAGGTCAAGTTTTTTTCCTGCATAACCGCGTCCAAGAAATCGAAAGCATGGCGAAGATTTTGAAAAAACTCGCACCTGCTGCACGCATTGCCGTTGCCCATGGTCAAATGGATAAAAATGATCTGGAAAATATCATGCGTAATTTTGTGGAAGGAAAAATAGATATCTTACTTTCCACAACCATTATTGAAAGCGGTATTGATATTCCCAACGCCAACACCATTATTATTAACCGCGCAGATTGCTTCGGTCTGGCTGACCTCTACCAACTCCGGGGACGCGTCGGTCGAAGCAACCAACGTGCCTACGCTTACCTCCTTTTGCCGGAAGAAGCCATTTGTACAGGTGACGCGCGGCGGCGCGTGTCTGCCATCCGACAATACACAGAGTTGGGAAGCGGTTTCAAAATTGCCATGAGGGACTTGGAAATACGCGGTGCGGGAAATCTTCTAGGTACCCAGCAAAGCGGTCATATAGCAGCCATTGGTTTTGAACTCTATTGCCAGCTTTTACGGCAGAGCATCGATTCACTTCGCGGCATAACCCCGCAGAAACGTGCCGATGCTCAAGTAAAACTTGATTTTTTGTGTCTCAGCGAATCCCTTTTTCCCATGCAGGCGGAAAATACACAGTGCATTGGCGCCTTTGTCCCCTCGACGTATGTGCCATCAACGCGCGGCCGCATGGAATGTTATACATCCCTGGCACAGGCGAATACATTGAAAACTGTCGATGAGCTTTCGCGTCAGTGGACAGATCGCTATGGACCCGTCCCTCCGGAAGTTCGACATTTACTCCTATTGCAACGAATTAAGATTCAAGCGACGGCCCATCAAATTTCTACGGTGGAAGTGCGGGGACAGAAGTTGATGTTGATGCGCAACAATGATTATATCCTGTTGTCTCACCGATTTCCTCAATTAAAAAAGACTACGCCGGAAGAAAAACTTACGGAGGTAGCACACATGCTGTCAACTATGTGAGGAATGCACGAGGCCGCGAATGACGCAATCATTGCCACAGTGGATGATTTCCGGTGAAATAATACGTTGCTCAGAATCCAAATATTCACCCGGTAAAACATATTCATTTCCGCCGCTGATGATAGGCGCAATGATCTGTATCCACTCATTGATACAACCTGCCATAATAAATTGGCGTAGTAAATTTCCGCCACACTCCAACATCAGCTGCACCACACCACGTTCCTTATACAGTTCTTCTAGCATACCGCCTATATCAAGGACATTCTCATACACGATGGTACGATAAGCATATTCATCTGTAAATATCTTCAAATCTTCCGGCAGACTGTCCCGGCTGTGCGTCATCACAATGCGCCATGGTTGTTCTTTACGCGGCGATAAAAATCGGCTTGCGTACCGCACCGTAAGCGCCGGATCATCTATCCGAGCTGTACGACCTCCCACCAATAGAGCATCGCTTTCCGCTCTCAAATTATGAACAAAGACTTTTGCCTCGTCCCCGCTTATGGACCGTCGCCCCTTGCTACGCATGATTCTCCCATCCAACGTGCTCGCTACCTTCGCTATGACCCATGGCCTTCCTGTCGCCATACTATGCATCCAAGGCCTCAAAAATGCCTCACAAGCTTCTTTCCCAATCCCTCCCTGCACTTGTATCCCTGCCGCGCGCAAAACTTCATCTGCGTGCCCTCTGTGCCTCGGATTCGGATCAACAACCGCATAAATCACCTTTTTAATGCCTGAGGCAATAATAGAATCGGTACATGGAGGTGTCTTCCCATAACTGGAGCATGGCTCAAGAGTGACGTACAATTCCGCACCCTTGATGAGCTCACCATTGCCCCTTTTCCTGGCATCTTCCAGTGCACGGATTTCTGCATGGTCCTCTCCTGCTTTTTCGTGGTATCCTGCACCAATAATTTCATCTCCATGGTAAAGAACAGCTCCCACAGGCGGATTAGGACTCGTTGTTCCCTTCCCATACCCGGCTTGCTGCAGGGCTTGCATCATCCGATGTATCTGCTCTTTCTCGTAGGATTTCATTTTGATGAATAAATTTTATAATGATCAATTCATCATCATCTATGAAGTGAATAAGTAGAATAACATTCCTTACTTCTTGATACTATACAAAGACCAATCCTTCTTCAACGTGAAAAACTCTTCTCATATCTTTTCATTTCGTGAATAGTCTGCCGTCATTATCCCTTATCCTCCATTTATTCACCGAGTTGTTCACTTTATGTGTTGGTATGTTATTATTGGTTGAGTATTAATGTTCTGTCGAGAATTCATAGAAGAAAACAAAGGGAGCCATAAAGGGAATGGCTACATTGTAAGCAAGTGTACCCGGAACATCAACGATGATGAAATCGATTTTGCCAAGTGTGAGTCCAAGAAGTGTTTTCTTTGAAGGTACACGTTCTTCTTCGATTGACTGTGATTGATGACCACTAAGTTCTGCATGGACAGGTAGACGAGAAGCGCCCGCAGGTAGATGTGATATCCATTCACCGGAGTTCTTTTTAATATTATCCACCAGAGCATCCATCCGGAAATATCCATCCGGCCGCATCAGGACTTTCGCTGCCGAAGGTGATATTTCATGAAAATGAAGTTGCTGTTCATAATTTATCAGCTGAAAGTGAGGCGCACTGTTTTTTCGGCGAAACACGGAATCATAAACTACCGGATACTTCAATCGAAATTTTGCAGGATATGCCGCCAGATACCATTTCTCCCCTGCCCTGTACAGTTGCATGTCCTGTTGACGCAGCAAATGTCCCGCATAGTAGCTTCCCACTTCCTCAACGTTTTTATGAGTTTGCATATACGCACAGGAACTTACAACAAACCCCATGATAATCCCCATCACCACTCTGTAGACGTTCTTCACATCACCAGAGTACCAATCCTTCTCTTTCTTGTCAATTTTTCTTTCATTTTTCAGTAAGCTCCTTTCACGGGTTCCGGAGGTCCACGAAATTTCTATTTTATTTTGATGTTGACGTAAGATTGACTTGAACATTTCTCTTCCGTGTGCTATACATAAAATCGCTGCTGTGCACGTGACGCGCGGTACATACAGCCCGGACCGTTATAAACTGATAAGGGAGCATCGTGTTCAGGGTTTCATGTTCCGTCCTTTATGGATACCTCAGGCAAACCCGACCCCGCACCCACCTTAACTTCTGGGAACGTGGCTTTCCTACCGCCGACGGCACAGCGGCTTCTTGAATCTTTTTGACGATCGTAGGAATCATTGTTCTTAGGAAGAGGTATATTCAGTAGTCTATCATCATTGGAAGCATTGATGCAAAATGACAGGTAGGTTTTGTCATCCTCGCATTCGACTCTATTGTTCCACGTGGAACATATATTTCACATGGGGTAGGATTGACAAATGAGTTTCAAACGTGTATAAGTGACAGCGTTTATGACGACGATACCCAAACAACTAGAAAGCCGGTTAACGGAAGCATTTCGTCGAGTATTAGGGGAAGCAATGCCTGAAGATTACGGGACAATGACCGTGAATGCTTCTCAGGATCTCCGTTTTGGAGATTACCAGAGCAATGCGGCGATGGTGTTGGCAAAGCGAGTGAAGATGAATCCGCGCACATTAGCGATGAAGGTCATTGAAGAGATGGGGAATTTGTCCCTAGCGACGGTAGAGATTGCGGGTCCAGGATTCATTAATTTTCGAGTAAATGCAGACTACTTTGCACAATACATGCAGGACATGATAAACGATGAGCGTTTAGGGGTACCGACGGCGGAGACAGCGAAAACAATTGTGATCGATTTTTCGGCTCCGAACGTTGCGAAACCCATGCATGTCGGACACATTCGATCTACAATTATCGGTGATACCCTCGTGCGACTTGCCCGATTTATGGGACACACGGTGATTGCGGATAATCACATCGGCGATTGGGGGACACAGTTTGGAATGATTCTTTGGGGATGGAAGAATCTGCTGGATCCTCAGGCTCTCGATGCCGATCCGATTGAAGCTTTGCTCAACGTGTACAAGGAGGTTAACAAACGCTGCAAGGAGCAGCCTGAACTCCTTGAGGCATGTAAGGCTGAATTGGTCAAACTCCAGAGTGGTGATGATGAAAATATTTCCATATGGAAACGCTGTATTGAGGTGACAAAGAAGGGTCTTGATAAGATTTATAACCAGCTTGATATTCATTTTGACGTCTGGCTCGGCGAAAGCTTTTACAATGATGCTTTACCGGGTCTGGTCAATCAGCTCATGCAGCAAGGTATTGCACGGGAGAGCGACGGAGCTGTCTGTGTCTTTTCAGACGGGTTCCATAAACCGGAAGACGACCCATTCCTCGTGTATAAGAATGAGGAATGGCAGTCGGTGCCGGCGATCATCCGTAAAGCCGATGGCGCATTTCTCTACGCCACGACGGATCTGGCAACTTTAGATTACCGCATGAATCATTTTCACGCTGATTCGATCTGGTACGTTGTCGGTGCCCCCCAGGAAAAACACTTTAAGCAGATATTCGATATTGAACGCATGCGAGGTGTCACGGGCGACTTCCGACATGTCGCTTTTGGCTCCATCCTCGGCAAAGACAGGCATCCCTTCAAAACACGCGACGGTGAAACAGTCTCCCTGCAAAATGTCATTGATGAAGCTATTGAACGCGCCGCACGCGTCGTTGAACAAAAAAGTCCGGACATGCCGTCCGACGAAAAAGCTCACGTGGCACAGGTTGTCGGCATCGGCGCTATTAAATTCGCTGAGCTTTCGCAAAATCGTCTCAGCGACTACATATTTGACTGGGACAAGATGCTTTCTCTCTCCGGCGATACGGCTCCCTACCTCCAAAATTCCTACGTCCGCGTCCGCTCGATCTTTCGTAAAATTGGGGAGAAGAGAATTCCCCAACAACAAACTGCACCTTCTCCTGTCCAATTGAACGCCGCTGAAGAACTTCATCTTGCCCGCATGCTTGCCCGTTTCGGAGAGGTTGTCCCGGCTACCCTCGATGATTGTCGACCCAATCTCCTGGCTGCTTATCTTTACGATCTTGCGCGGGCTTTCCACAGTTTCTACGAGGCTTGTCCCGTTCTTCGTGCCGAAGAAATGATTCAGTCATCCCGGTTGGCTCTCTGTGATCTTACCGCGCGTGTTCTCCGTTGTGGCACGGGTCTTTTAGGCATCGAAATGCCGGATCGTATGTAAGGATTCTTCTCTGAGAAGCTGTCTTCTCGCAAGGATCAATTTCAGATTTCCTATCAATCAATGTTCCACATGGAACATTTGACAGATTATGACAAAAGATCCACGTACCCACCCTCAGGGGGTCGGAGTACGTGGATCTCGTTATGGGTTCTTCTTTTCCTCCCACCCACTGCATCCTTTCGCCGGTGAGGCGGAAGAAGGGTAGGGCAGGGGAGTTGAAGGAGAGCGAATGTATTAGAAATTAAGGGACATTCCGAGCCGGACGCAATGGTAAAGCTGCTCTCGGGTATTGATGGCATCATCGGAGTCGGTGAAACCGGGATCGGCTGTTGACCCGAAGAATTGATATGCAAGAAAGGCTTCGAAATGACGTGAGATGCGGTAACGCAAACCGACTTCAGCAGAGTAAGCAAAGGCGTACTCAGAGTTATGAGTGCGGTAAGTTTCCCCGTCCGGTGATTCCAATTTCAATTTCAAGCTCTCGTTGATGACACCGACATTAGCACCTATAAATCCATCGAGGTATTCTCCCATGGGGTGTGTGTAGCGATAACCGGGCATAAGGATGAAATCGTTGACACGCACATCCATTTTGTAGCCGTCGTACTGAGTAGCGTCATCGGATCCGGTTGCAAAACCGAAGCGAAGATTGAAGGAAGAGCGATCGTTGACCTTATAAACGCCGGTGAGATCGACGCCCATGGTATCGATACTCGGAGTATTGAGGCCTTCGGCGTTGACAATATCGCGCGCAGCGAAATTATAGCTGACCCCTAGTTCGAGAGAATAGGGATTTTGGGGTTCGACGACGGTGTAGGTACCGGCCATGGCGGGCATAGCAACGGCAGCTAGAGCGAACAATGCTGTTTTCATGATGATAATGGATTGATTCATTTTGACGGGGCCACAAAATTGCTTGTAGTCCGCGTGACGGGGCGATTGTACCCGTAACGAACTCTTTTTGTCAAGGTGTCCCGCTCCAATAGTTATTTATTGAAACTAAATAAGTTAGATATTAAAATTCAAGGTGTTTCATTGAATAGAGGGTGTATGATGAGGGGCAGGGGAGCCTCAAACTGTTTGGGGACGGACCAATTTCCTGAGGCGGAAATCAGTTCAATGGGCAAAGGATGATGTAGTCCGAATGGAAGGGACGGATAGACGGAGGAAAAGAGGCGGCGAAGCGGCGCAGTGTGGGGAGAAAGGGACCTGTCGCGAAAGAAATGAGGCGACTACGGTCCGATGGGACCATGAGAGCGGAACAACCCGCATTGTAAAGGGCGACGGAGGGCAGACCTGTCGGAGAGAGCATGAGGCGCAGAGGCCATATACGGCATTCAAAGGGCCGTTGTTCCCGTGGGAGGGCGCAACCGGTCGAAGTGAGCAGGGGGCAGGGGGCCGTTTCTGCCGGGTCGGTCCCGTCGTAGTGCAGAGCAAACGTGGTATGTTCGTTGGCGTCGGGATGTTCCCTGCGCTGCATGAGGGGGATGCCACGTTCGGTCAATTGTCTGGCCCTCTCAGGTTCGAGGGCAGGCGTTTCCCAAGCGGAGTTGCGCCGGAAATGGCAGCAGAGCCTGCAGTGAGCGCATTGCTCAGCGCTGATGTATTCAGTGAGCATGGGCAGGGGAGTCAGCTTTGAAGGTTTTCCTGGGAAGGGTTTAATGTAGCGCTGTATTTTTCGATGATTTCGCAAGGATAGAAGGAGAGCTTGGCTTGGCGTAAGCCGGGTTGATTGAGATCTTCTTCCCTGTTGATGTACTCGCAGTCGGATGGCAGTTGTCTTGCCACCTTCTGCGTGAGCAACGGATACGCTCCGCGGTACGGAGGCGTGCATTTTTCATAATGGATGTCTGCTACTTCCGGAGATATCATGCTCCCTACCGACATGCCAATCGGTTGACCGTCGGCGTACAACACCGTCCCGAAGAGCTCCAATTCTTCCACGGCTTGCAGAGCGTTGTGGAGGGCGCGGGCTTCATAAGCAAGAGCCAGCGTTAGTTCCCGGTCAGAAAGCCATTCCTGCGCCACGTGAAGGGCATCTTGGGCGGTTTCCCGGCTGAGAGAGAGAAAGTGGAGTTTACCAGGGTGTTCGCGCAGGAACTTAGAGATATGGTTGCGTTTGCCGTGAAAAGCGTTTCCCCGGAGCTCGGCGAGTTCATCCCGTCGGTAAAGATAGTCCGCATCTCCACGGTCGCTGTGAACCTCCCAGTTTCCCGGAAGAAATTGTCGAACCGCGGCAAGTTGTTCTGATGTTAGCAGACAAAACTGAAGAGGGCGTTTTCGCGCATACGCATCGTCCCGTATGGCTTCCAATGCGTTCCTGAGACTCGTTGTTTCACAGGTGCAGGGGAAGGCATAGCCACGCAGACGGTCCTGTCCTGAAAAGTGTCGAAAAAGGCAGTTGTGTTTTATGGCGACCGTGGTGCCGTATTTTTCCCCCAGGAGATAGATATTGACAAATGCCTGATCACTGGCGCGACCATGCCGCGTGAGCGCCCGTACGTCGGCGGCGTACTCTATCGTGGGATGACTGAATGGCAAGACTGGTGGACCTATCGTCACTCTTCGGTCAGCGTTTCGCGGCGTCAGTATTTGTAGTTCACATAGAATTGGAAGGTACCGGAGCGGTCAATCGCGTTGACCGTTTTGAATGGGATCGCATAATCCACCGCGACAGGTCCCATCGGTAGTTGGATGCGTAACCCTATGCCGTAATCTGCGCAGAAATCCTTCAGCTCGAAGTCGAATGAATCCTCATGCACAAAGCCGGCATCAACAAAGAAAGCGAACCTCACATTCTCAATAATCGGTATACTCACCTCCGCTTGGACGTAAGCCGATGATTTACCGCCCATCGTTTCATCACCTGATAGAGCTTCATCCACCATACCTACGTCACGGAACCGGAATCCGCGCAAGTTGGCGGGCCCGCCCAGGTAGCATCGCTCAAAGATGGGTACGCTTTCCTCGCTGTCCACGGTGTCAATAGTTTCAAGTCCCATGTTGAGGCTGAAAATGGAATCCCAGATGGAATTGTAGTAAATGGAGGCGGTGATCCCGGCGCTGTACGTTTCCACCGTACTGCCGGGACCGCTGTAGGCAACATGGGCTTCAAAGTTTCCACCCTTGCGCGGGTTGACCATGGCATCACGCGTATCGTATTCATAGGCCAACCGCACATTGCTGCGCGTGTATTCCCCGCAGTTTGCTCGGAAGAATATCGGCGCATCCCACTGCGGCTTGAGATTGTAATTTTCGATGCGATAATCGACACGGACAGATCGTTTGTCATCCAGAGCCTTGCGCAGGGATACGTCGTAACCGTAATTTTCCTGCGTGTAGTAGTCGCTCATGTACGTCGAGTCCTCGTAGTAAAGCTCATTGCCAAATGCCAGCTTGCGGTCCAGGAACCAGGGTTCCAGGAGGCTGATACTTGCGCTGCGTGTTTCCCACCCTAATTTTCCGGCAACAGTAAGACGTTGTCCTCCTCCTACGATCGAGCCCCTACCGAACAATCCTCGGATGTCAAAGTTCTTTTGCGTGGCGTTCGCGTAGAGGTAAACATTTTCGACGGATGACACGGCGAGACCCAGCGAAAGATATCCGGTGCGCTCTTCCCGTACATTAATGTTGATATCTCGGTAACCCGGCACCTCAGAGGCGGACGGAGATACATCAACGGGCGGCGCGAAATAACCGAGATTATTAAGTCGTTTCCGGGCAGTCTCCAGGTCAACGGAGTTGAAGCTCTGGCCGGGCTTGAGAGGAAGTTCACGCAGGATGACGTATGGTTTTGTCTTCGTGTTACCACGTACATTGATGCGTCCCACGGCGTACGGATTCCCTTCCGTGACTTCGTAGCAGATGTCAATCACGTGCGTCCCATCTTTCTCGACGCCTACCTCATTGATGTCCGGTCGCACATCCGCGTCGGCGTAGCCCTTCGCTCCGTAGTAGCGGCGAATCATGGTCGTGTCGTCAGATACCTTCTGCAAAGAATAGATATCTCCGTCCAACATACTCATACCCGGTTCAAGTTCTTTGGCAGTATAGATCGTGTTGCCCTTGAAGGAAACATGACGCACGCGGTAGCGGGGGCCCTCGTTGATATGTACCGTCATGTTGAGATTTTGGGGACCATCTTTTTTGCCATATTGGGCGTAGTCGACCTTCGTGATAGCAGCCCTCAAATGACCGTAATTACGGTAATGGCGTATGATTTCCTGCAGGTCGTCCTCGATGCGTTCACGATTCACCTTTCCCGAGTCGTCCAACCATGAAAGCAGGGGATTGCGTTGCTTGGTTTGCATGATGCGGCGCAATTGCTGGGAGTCGAACAGGTGGTTACCTGTAAAATTGATGCGTTGCATACGCACTTCGCGCCCCTCGGTGATATCAAAGATAATGTCCTGATAGCCTGCTCGAGCTGTTCCGTTGCTGCGCCAGCCAACTTTGACGTCCGGGTATCCGGCATCATGGTACAACCTGATGATTTCCGCTCGGGCCAAAGCTAAGTCGTGGTCATTGATGATACGGCTCGACATGAGTTTGGTCGCTTCGCGGAGCTTCTTGGCGCTCATATGGTGATTGCCGGTGAATCCGACTCCTCCCATCACGCCTGCTGACTCGACCTCAAACGTTACCCGCACCCCATTCTTTCCACTCGGACTCACCGAAACTCGGGCGTTATTCCCCACAAGTCCCTTTTGCAGGAGGCGTTCCAAATCGTCATTGATGCGGGAGGAGGAATACTTGCTTCCCGGCGCTGTCTGTATCACGTCCAGTAGTCGCTGATCCGGCACCGTCTGTTTGCCTCTCGTGTACCGTATATTGACGGCGGTCACTGTACGACCCTCATAGTTCTCTGTATTTCCCAAGATGCCCAACCCGGTCGAGGCACCCAACTCACGTACAATAGTATCATCCTTGAGCAGCTGCGTGTCCTGTGCCGTGTTGATAAGCTGCGGCTTTGCCGTTGTTGAGGTTGTTTGCTGATTCTCGGTTCCTTCAACAGCCTGTGGCGAGGTCGTTGTTTGTTGAGGTAAGGGTTGCTTTATCGTTGAAGTTGCGCTCTCTGAAGTCGCCTCATCCAGCATTGCCTTCAAAAACGGGTCATCAGTAGTATCTTGTCCCGTAAGGCTCGGCGTGGCCGCCGCCACGACCATAACCAATGCCAAAACTGATCGTGGATGCAGTAGGCTTGCGTTCATACCCTCTTATCATGCCTGATATCTGCCCTCTCGTCAAGTTATTATCAGGACATTTTCCGGCCTACTTTCCAACAAAATCGCGCTCTCCGTGAGGAAAAACAAAACGGGAACAATTCTTTATTTTCTTGCCAGGCAGGGAGAGATGGGTTATAAGGAACAGCATCGACATGAAAACAGATCGACGCACTTTTATGGCAAAGATGGGACTAGTAGGGGGAGCAATAGCTGCTGCCGGGATGATGGGAGAAGCAGCGGCAGAGGAAACATCTCAGTCTTCGCAGCTGAAGGCTATCCTTGTCAACGGCAGCCCGCACGCGGAAGGGTGCACATTCACGGCTCTCTCGCTTGTGGCGCAGGAGCTGCAAGCGGCCGGCGTCCGGACAGAAATTTTTCAGCTGGGTCCGGCGCCCGTGTCGGATTGCATCGCCTGCGGGAATTGTCGCAAGCACCCGGGGGTGTGCATCTGGAAGGATGACCCCGTGAATGAGCTCATTGCCAAGGCAAAAGACGCACACGGTTTTGTATTTGGTTCACCGGTCTATTACGGACACCCATCCGGTCGCTTGCTCAGCGCTTTGGATCGCGCCTTTTACGCCGGGAGTTTCGCTTTTGAAGGGAAACCCGGGGCAGCGGTGGCATCCTCGCGCAGGGCAGGTTCTCTCGCCACCATTGATGCCATCCAGAAGCACATGACCATTAATCAGATGCCGGTTATTTCTTCATACTACTGGAACGAAGTGCACGGTTTTTCCGCCGAGGATGTGATGAAGGACGAGGAAGGAGTTTCGGTGATGCGACAGCTGGGACGCAATTTGGCTCGCGCGATGAAAGCATATGCCCTTGTACCCCCGCCGCAGCCCGTCGAACGCCAATTTACCCATTTCATTCGTTAAGTTGATCCCAACCCTTGCGGTCCCCCGCAGGGTCATCATGCCGCAGAGCGTGAACGGTGGATGAAAGGCCATGCAAGCAGCTTGGACCTTGCATGTTACACAATTAGTTTGCAACAAGGAGGGGGATGGGGTATGATGAGGGCATGGGATACGATTTAATTGTCATAGGCGGTGGTCCTGCGGGATATGTAGGAGCAATACGCGCGGCGCAGCTTGGGAAGAAGGTTGTATGTGTGGAGAAGGAACGGGAGGGCGGGACGTGTTTGAACTGGGGATGCATACCGACGAAGGCTTTGCTGGAAAATGCGGAGTTGTATAGAACCGTGGTAACACGTGCGGAGGAGTTCGGAATGCATCTGGAAGAAAAACCCAAGTTGGATTGGGGGGCTGTCGTGGCACGGTCGAGACAAGTGAGCGAGCGCCTTTCGGGAGGGATAAGTTTTCTCTTTAAAAAGCACAAAATTGAGAGTGTGCGCGGGGAGGCGCGTATTGTAGCTGCGGGTAAGGTGGAGGTGAAAGGAGCGGATGGTCAGACAAGCCTGCTGGAGGCAGACAAAATACTCATTGCCACCGGAGCGCGTACTCGTGAGGTGCCGGCCTTTCCGATGAATGGGAAGAGCATCATTGGCAGTAAGGACGCCATGGTGTTGCCGAAGGTGCCGGAGAGCCTCATGGTGATAGGGTCCGGTGCGATAGGTGCTGAGTTTTCGTACATTTACAACTGCTTTGGCTCCCAAGTGACGCTTGTTGAGGCTCTGCCGCGTATCCTGCCGAACGAAGATGACGAGGTAAGCACGGCGATGGAACGCTCCTTCAAGAAAAAGGGTATCACCTGTATGGCCGGAGCGAAGGTCGAGAGCCTTGTGGAAGTAGAAGGCGGTGGGGTGCTTGCCACCATTACCGCAAAAAATGGGCAGACGAAGCAGGTCCGGGCCGAGGTCTGTCTCGTGGCGATCGGCGTACAGCCCGTGGTGCCCGAGGTGCTGCCCGGATTGAAACTTACCGACCGCGGATTTATTGAGGTAAACGAGAAGTATGAGACCAGTCTGCCCGGGGTATATGCGGCGGGGGATTGCATAGGAGGCATCATGTTGGCCCACACGGCCAGCTACGAGGCGACCCAGGCGGTGGAAGGCATGTTTGTGCCCGGCTCGAAACCACGCAAACCGCATCACGTCCCTGGTTGTACGTACTGCCACCCGCAGGTGGCGAGTATCGGAAAACGCGAGCGCGAGCTCAAGGAAAGCGGCGTGGCGTATAAAGTGGGCAAGTTTCCCTTTCAGGCAAGCGGGCGTGCCGTGGCCGCCGGAGAGACCGAGGGGTTTGTCAAACTTCTTTTCGGTGCAGAACACGGAGAGCTACTCGGGGCGCATATCGTTGGGGAAAACGCCACGGAACTCATTGCCGCGCCCGGCGTTGCCATCGCGGCTGAGCTCACAGACGAAGACCTGCATGCCACTATCTTCGCCCATCCCACTTTAGCGGAAGCCCTCCACGAAGCCACTCTGGGAGCAGATGGGAATTCTATCCACGCTTGACAATCAATAGAGCCCTTGCCTATCTATTTCTCGTATGATGTCGCGGCGTTTCTTTTACGATACAGGAGAAAAAAAGGTCGGTCCGGTGACGGGTAACGATCTTGTGCGACTGCGCGCCGGAGGTGAAATAGCCGACGACACATGGGTACGCAGAGAGGATTCTTCCACGTGGCGTCCGCTCTCGCAGATCGATTTGAGTGCGGAAGAAGAGCAGGAGGCGCATCCCACGTTATGGCAGATTCTCACGCATCATTTTTCCTGGTGCAGTTTGCTGCTGTTGGCAGCAGTCCTAGTGGTCGTTATCGCGATTGGAGTAGGACTGCTTATGTATGCGTGGCCTGTTGTGCTGGTGCTCCTGCTTGGATATATGTTCTTCTCGCTCCTCTCAAAATCATGAGTGGACGATGATCGAGGAATCGTCCTGTGGACGTCACTCGTTCATGTGTTCCATGCCGAGGTCGAGGATCTTCTTTACATGGTCATCGGCCGGGGAGTAGTAGATATTCTTCCCCTCGCGGCGCGTACGCACAAGGTGTCCCTGACGCAGGATTTTGAGCTGATGAGAGACAGCCGGGACGCTCATGCCGAGATGTTCGGCGAGGTGAGAGACGCATAGTTCGCCATGGTGCAGCGCCCACAGTACCTTAAGCCTTGAACTGTCGCCAAATACCTTAAAAAAATCCGCCAAATCACAGATTTCCTCATCGGGCGGCATGACAGCATCTATTTTGCACAGGTCGTTCATATCGTTACTTCCCTTGATACCTTTTCATGTCTCGTTCGTCAAGTGGAAATTTCTGACCTGAGGAGGCGGAGGGCTTGTTCGGCGGCGGCAGTCTCGGCGCGGCGCTTGCTGCTACCTTTCCCGCAACCGAGCTGACGACCTTGCCAGACGGCCGTGGCGCGATAAAGGGGTGGAACGGCCGAGATTTGCTCTACTTGGTAATCAGCAGAGGTATTGTCGATGCTTTGCAACAGCTCCTGCAGTTCACCTTTAGGATTAGCGGAGGCGAGATCCCTTGCTTCGTCCAGCCACTGATCGCCGAGCAGATGGAGCGCTACCCGCGAGGCCGTGGTGAAATCAGAGTCCAACATAACGGCGCCGATGATGCTTTCAAATGTGTTTGCCAGGATGGAGGAAGTGGAACGGCCGCCGGAGTTTTCCAAGAAGTTACTCATGTTCAGTTGGTCTCCCCAACCAAGTTTTTTTGCGAGGGCGCCGAGGTGCTTGCGGCTAACAATGGCAGCGCGCATTTTGGTGAGACTTCCCTCATCGGCTTTTGGAAAAGAGAGGAAGAGCTGTAAGGAAACAATTAACTCAAGCACGGCGTCCCCCAGGTACTCCAGGCGTTCGTAAGGCGACGCTACCTTGCTTTCCCGCTGCACACTGGGGTGCGTCAACGCCTCTACCAACAACTCGACGTTTTTAAATTGATACCCCAACTTCTCCTCAATCTTCTCCCTCTGCATACCCCGAGCATACCATACCTCCCGGACTCATGCCAGAAAAACCACACCCCGCTCATAAAAAATCGTCTTGACGATCGGGGTATGAAAGGGTATCAATGAAGCAGACGAAGGACGTCAACGAGAAGGTATGGCAGATCCACGATTACAACCGCTCCCGGGATTCCGGGATTTTGCGCCGCAGGAATATGCGCTGAGGGAATATTTATTCAGAGCGTGGAGATCAGTGGCTCGCCGTTACGGCTTCGTCGAATGGGAAGCCCCTACCGTCGAACCGACGGAACTCTACTTGAAAAAGAGCGGTGGCGAGCTGCCTACGCAACTATTTCGCTTTAAGGACCAAGGAGAAAGAGATATATCGTTGCGGCCGGAGCTGACTGCATCGCTCGGGCGCATCGTGAGTTCCTGCTACTTGGATTACAACAAGCCACTGAAGTGGTACGAAATCGGGTCGTGCTTTCGTTATGAAAAACCCCAGAAGGGACGGTTGCGTGAATTTGTGCAGTTCAACGCGGACATCTTGGGGGAAGCCGGCACCGGTGCGGATGCGGAGTTGTTGGCGCTCGCGATTGACTGTATGCGCGAGTTGGGATTTACGTCAAAAGATTTTATTGTGAGGGTGAGTGACCGTGAGGTATGGTTGGAGTACGCGCGCCAGCACGACGTGCCCGAGCCTAGGGTGCAGGATTTCTTGGGGGTCATCGACAAATTAGAGCGCACCCTCCCCGAGGAAAGCGATAAAAAGCTGCGTGAGCTCGGTTTATCTCGCGACAGCATCATGGAGTTTATCGCTCATCCGCCGACGGGGATTTCTCCGCGCTATGAGTCGGTGCTTGCTGATTTGCAGGCTCGAGGCTTGGGAGACTATGTCAAGCTCGACCTTGGCGTTGTGCGCGGTCTGGCGTACTATACGGGTCTCGTCTTTGAGATATTCGACCAAGGGCACAACTTACGAGCCGTTGCCGGCGGGGGGCGGTACGACCGTCTCATCTCCACTCTTACGGATGGAAGTATCGATATGCCTGCTACAGGCTTTGCCATGGGAGATGCCGTGATCGCGCATTTGATCGAGACGTGTCCGACGGCAAAAGCTCAGAAGGATGCGGCGTTGGTCCCGCATGTGTGCGATGTGTGTCTGGCCTTGGCGGCGCCCGAGATGCGCGGGCAGATGCTCATGCTGGCTTCGACACTTCGGGACGCCGGGGTCCGGGTCGATCTCCCCTTGGCGGATGTGAAGTTGGGCAAGCAGTTGCGCCATGCCGAACGTATAGGAGCCCAATATGCCGCCATCATCGGTGCAGAATATCCGGTCATTGAACTTAAAAAAATGGATACCCGGGAGTCCAAACGACTCCTCCTTGAGGACATTATCTGCGAGCTGATACCCAGGAAGCAGTGACGGACCCGGGTGCCCTTCATCTCATGGGCAGAGCAACGCTCCTGTCTGCTTTTCCCGGGGAAGGTGTCTCTCAGGGCGTTTCCAGAGATGAGAGGAAATCGTGAAGCCAGTTGGCGGCATCGGGGTTTTGTGTGGCGAGGTCGCGGAGCATGTCCGGTATCCATGGCTCCAGGAAGAGCGAGCAAAGTTGAAGGCAGAGGAAAAGGGTGAAACCGATGGAAAGAATGCGGAGAGGGGAGAAGGATGGGTGAGGAGAGAAGGGGGCAATGCCGGAGCGCGCGTCCCAGAAAGTAAGCTTGTTGCGTCGGATACTCCAAACACAGAAGGGAAAAGAAACGAGGAGGATAATGGGAATCATGAATCCCATTCCCAAGGAAAAAGCAAGAAGGCTGCGGCACAGGCATTGAGAATAACTCGCTTTACCGGAGATAGGGAATAGGGCTATTCCCAGCCAAAATTTGCCGGGGGTTGTGCGCAACGTGTACGCAAAGATGCTTTCCAGCACAACGAAAGGAAGCCAGAAGAGAGGATTCCCCGGCAGGAAATAGGGAGAAAAGGGCGCATGGAACGAATAGAGGATGCCCAAAACCATTGTGGCGTACAGGGCGCAATCAAGCAATCTCGCAACAAGCCGAGGGAAAAATCCGACGAGGAAAGCAGTCATCGGAACGGTGGTTGCTTTTTCGGGCGAGGGAGAGGAATCAGGGGGCGCTTCGGGAACCGCCGAGACGTTTGAGGGAGCTGTCGCGTTGCGCGGTTCATCAGGAACCTTTTCCGAAGTGTCGCGGAAATACTCCTGCAAAGCGGGAAGACATTTGAGGGGCATCCAGTCTTTGCAACCGGCGTGCCATGCCTGTGTATCTGCGGACAGCTCGCCGAGCTCGATAAGGGAAAGAACGTCCGCGACCGAGACCGGACCCCGGCGTTTTTGCTTCTCTATCCAGTAGATTTGCATTAGTTGGAGCGAAGAGCTTTGGCCGGGTCTTGACGAGAGATGAAAAAGGCGGGAATGATGGCGGCGATGGTGACCATCATGAAGGCCATAATGGCTTGGCGGGCAAACGTGGCGGGGTTGTACTCAGCAGGGAGGGTAATGCCGTGAGCCTGCATGGGGAAGGGGTCCAACCCGATGCCGGCGAGGGCCGCTTGAATTTCAAGGCGGTAGTAAAGGACGAGCAAGGCGAGCACAATTCCCATGACAGCTCCCCCGATGCCGATGATGATACCCTGCCAGGTGAAGATGGCCATGATCTTTCCGGGAGTCGCGCCGAGCGCCTGGAGGACGGCTATTTCGCGTTTGCGCTGCAGGCTCATCGTGAACATGACCGCCATTATGCAGAAACTCGCGATGAGTGAAATAATCGAGAGCACAAAGCTCATCATGGTGCGTTCGTTGGCAATAAGCTTGAACCATTGCGCAAGATTATGGGTCCATGACGAAACACTCCACATGCGACCGACCGGATGGTTTTCAGTGGAACCCGAGAGATCAGGCAGCAGCTCCAAGATGGATTGTTCCAAGTTGCCGGGCATATTGGGATCCTCGATGCGCACGCAGAGACCCATCACCTCATTCATCCCGCGCGAACCGTAGCCTACCAGGTCCTGAGCGATGGTGAGGGGGATGAAGATCCCCGGACCGGGCATATTTTCCGGGGGCTGATAGATGCCTACAACATTGAGGTCCATGGGCATGACCATCTCGTTGATGGATTTCACTTCCTTGCCGTCTTCTTTATCGCGATCCAGCGCAGCGAGAGCATCGATGCGGGCGAACCAGCGTTTTTTCTCGTCCGGCGTGAAAGGGACGTCGCCGATGTGGTTAAGAGCATCCGTGTAGAAATCGCCGAGCAGGTCGCGTTCACTGCGGCGCAGGCGATCGGGACTGTACTCGTTGATGTGGTCGGCGAGAGCCTGGAGTTTTTCTGCGGGGACCCGCTCGCCGCCACGCGCCGGGCTGCTGTTTTCGAAGATCCCTCGCAGGGAAGGCAGAAGTTTGTCATCCCGCTGTGTAAGCAGAGGAGTCTGGATCATCGAATAGATGGTAGCGACACGATCGATGCTGCCGACAGGGGTTATATGCACTTGGTCGCCAATCCCGATGTGCAGGGCGCTGGCGACTTGTGCGGAGATGACGCATTCCTGGTCCAGTCCCTCGCCAAAATCGAAGGACCCTGCGCGCAGCATGGGCAGCAAGGGGAGCATCTGGGAATGATTGGAGGGGTCAATCGCCTGCATCCGAGCGCTGAGGCGTGAATTTTCGCCCTGCAGGAAAGAGTCCTGCTCGATGAGTGGATAGACGCTGACCACTCCGGGGAGCCGGGAGATTTTATCGACGATGGAGGGCCAGTTGGTATCTTCCTCGGTGAGGGTGGAGAGCCGACCTTGTTCGTAGAGGGAAACGACGTAGTGAGGGGTAAAAGCCAAGGTTCGTGTTTCCATTTCTTTCTGTAACCCTTCCATCACACTGAGCACCACAATGAGGACCATAACGCCAAGAGCTACCCCTCCCAGGCAAATCAGCGTGATGATAGAGAACATGGATCGCAGGGGGTTGAGATACCTCACCGCCAGCATTAAACTCAAGTTGCGTCGTAGAAATTTCATGCCTTGCTTATCGTTTCAGTTGGGTGCGCATACCAAGGCTTGTCAGCAGTGCCTTGAATCGCGCGTAGTCGGCTTCTCTTTCAGCGGAACTAAGGATATACTGGTATTCATCGCGGCGGGCGTCCTCTATGGCTGCGTTGTGAAGTCGCAAGAGGATGACCTCCTCCGCGTCCGTTCCGCGTCCCCGCAAGCGGTGCTCGAGCTCCTCTGAAGGCACATGAATGTAAACATCGGCGTAGGCGCGGCGGATTTCGGGATCCTGACAAGCGCGGATGCTGGCAGCTCCCTGGACGTCGATGTCCATGACGACGTTTTTGCCGGCGGACAGCAGACGCAGGACCTCGCTTTTGAGGGTGCCGTAGTGGTTGCCATGAACGCAGGCGTGTTCGAGAAAATCACCGGTGGCCACGCGGGAGTCAAATTCCTCTTGTGTGAGGAAGAAGTAATCGACGCCATTGACCTCGCCGGGGCGAGGCGCGCGCGTTGTGCATGAGATCGAGTAGCCGGTGAGACCATCTTTCTCCGCACGTCGACAGAGAGTCGTCTTCCCACAGCCGCTCGGACCGGAGACGATGAGCAGGGTTCCTAGTTGTTTACTCGACATTTTGGACTTGTTCTCGTATTTTTTCAAGTTCGGTTTTAGCGCGTACAACGGTTTGGGCAAGTTCGGCATTGTTGGCTTTGGAGCCGGTGGTATTCAGTTCGCGGAAGATTTCCTGGCACAGAAAATCAAGGGTGCGCCCGACGCTTTCTTCGCTCAGACAGAGTGCGCGGAATTGTTCAAGGTGGGAGGAAAGGCGCGTCATTTCCTCGCTCACATCACAACGGTCGGCAAACAGGGCAAGCTCTTTGAGCACGCGTTCATCGTCCAATGCCGCAGCGAATCCCTGGTCGCTGAGGCGCTTGTAGAGTTGCTCGCGGTAGTGTTTTGGGACTTCCGCCGCTTGCTGTTTCATGAGTTCGCGAAGTTGACACAGAGTATCCAGACGGTCGAGCAAATCCTTGCAGAGATTGTTGCCTTCCCTCGCGCGCATCTCGCAAAATGCGTCCAGAGCCTGTCGAAGGGATGCTTCAAGAGCCTCCTCCCACACGTCGGCGGAAGGAGGAAGTTCCTCACTGGCGTTGGTGATGATTCCAAAGCGAGACAGGGCTTCCAGATTCACCTGTATGTCCTTTCCCGTAGCGCTTCGAGCCTCGTCCAATCTGGCGCAGAGGGCGTGCAACTTTTCGGTATGCAGCGTGAAAACATCGCCGGAGTTTGCCGAGAGGTTTTCCGTTAAACTGACGGATATCGTGAGACGTCCGCGATTGATGGCGGCGATTGCGGCTTGACGGACGCGGGGTTCCAAGTCGCTGAGCGCGCGCGGAAGATTGACGATGATTTCGGCTTGTTTACGGTTCACGCCGCTGACCTCGACAGAAAGGGTCAAACCACGCAGAGCCGCCGAGGCGGCTCCGAATCCGGTCATGCTGTTCATAGGGTTGTTCCGATTATTTGAGTAAATCCTGCGTCCAGTGCTAATGCTTCCTGCACGTTAAAACTGAGATTTTTCTTAAGCTCTTCCACGGCACGCATTCTTCGCAGAAGGTCGGCCACGGTGAACTTTGCCGCAATCTCCGCGAGCTCCGGCACCACGGGGTGGACATCCGGCGCGTGGACCGCCAACAGCACGGCCTGCCCCAAACAGAGGCTGATGAGCTCGAGAGCCTGCGCGCGTGTGCCCAGATATTCCGTTTCAATCAACGCCGTGGTGACGTCCTTCTGTCGAGCCTCCCAGTCGCGGATATCAGTGCCTTCAGCGATCATCTTGGCCTCAGCTTTCAAGGTAGAGCTGATCCGTTCGGTTATTTCTTCACGCAATTCGGTCATAAGAGCCTGGAAGTCGGCTCGTAAGGCAAGAGCCGCTACATCGCTTCCGAGTTCGCGTAAGGCCTCTTTCAGTGCGGGCAAAAATCGTTTTTGCGTCTCGCCAAGATGGAGTTTGGTCCCCGGTGTCGGCAGATCCAGACGGATGCAACGCGATAGGATCGTCGGCAGCAAACGTCCCGGCATCTCGGTGATGAGGATGATCAGGGTCTGCGGCGGCGGTTCCTCCAATGTTTTCAGGAAGGCGTTGGCGGAGTCATCGGTCAATCGGTCGGCTTCCATCACGATAACCAGCTTTGTTTCCTCCGGCTGGACGCGCAGGGAGAGAAACGGCTCTACGCTGCGTACGGCGTCAATGGTGATGGTGCGAATTTTTGATCCGGGACGAATAATGCGCACGAGGGGGTGGATGAGGTGCTCAAGGGATTCGGCATGCGCGCCATCCAGGTACTCAGCAAGGCGCAGGGCAAGGGTGTGCGCGCCGGCTTCTTTGTCGCCGACAAGGAGGAGGGCATGGGGCATCCGTCCGGTGACGTGCGCTCTCTTGAGCAGTTCAAGAGCCTGGTTCGGTGTAAAGGACATTTTACGATTTCAGGGTCATACGTCGTTTCCTCACTGCTCCGGGTAGGAACCCAGAACCTTAAGCATCGGCGCGTTGCGGCGCACCTCTTCCAGACATCCCTTCAGAGGCTCTGCTTCTTCGTGCCCCTCAACATCGATGGAGAAGAGGTATTCCCATGAGGTGTGGCGCGCCGGGCGTGAGTCAATGCAGTAGATGTTAATGCCGTGTTGCTTGAAGAGCATGAGCACATCCGCGAGCGAGCCTGCGGTATGGGGCACGCCGAAGCAAATGGTCGTGCGGTCTTTGCCGGTAGGATGGGTGAGTTGGGTACCAATGACGGCAAAACGGGTGGTGTTGGATGCAACGTCCTGAATGTTTGATTCCGCAACGGCCAGACCGTATAGTTCGCCCACCAGTCTGCTGCCCAGCGCCGCAGAACCCTTTTTCTCGTCTCGGAGCGCCAGCTTGGCGGCGGCGGCGGTGGAGGCGGTGGAAATCTGTTCCGCATGGGGAAAATTTTGTTGTAGCCAGCGCCGACATTGTCCCAGCACTTGCGGGTGCGAATAGATGACCGTTACCTTCTCTCGCGCCACGTTGGTCAGCAAACAATTTTGCACCCGCAGATGCGTTTGCGCGCAAATTCGCAGCGAGCGACTTGCCATGAGCAGGTCCATCGCTTGCGTCACGAATCCGTCCGTGCTGTTCTCAATGGGCACCACGGCATAATCGACCTCGCCGCGCTCCGTTGCCTCAAATACGTGGGAAAAGGAGGGGAAGGGCATGAGCTGAACGCTGTCGCCGAAGCGGGCAAGAGCCGCTTGGTGACTCCATGTGCCCTCCGGTCCCAGGTAGCCGATGCGCAGCCCTCCTTCCAGCAGATAGCCGCAACTGATGATCTGACGGTAGATGTTCAGGAGGGCCCCCTCCGGCAGGACGCCTGCATTCATCCGGATGAGCTTTTCCCGTTGTGCACTCTCTCGTTCCGGCACAAATAGCGCCGCATTCTCCTCTGCTTTGATCTCCCCCACCCGATGCACGCACTCCATACGCCGTTTAAGCAGTTCCACGATGGAGCTGTCTATCTCGTCTATCTGCTCCCTGAGTTTAGCTATCTCCTTCATCTTTCCCGAATCCTACCATATTCGCCCCTCCTTTACAAGCGCAGAAACCCTCAAGCGTATCTACGGAATAGGTAGGTAGAGAGTTTTCCGCAAGCACGAGGGAGGACACCCCCGACACCTTGGCGCGCCTGAAGCGCCGTCTTTCGATGTCGGTCGTTTCGGGATGAGCAAGGCGAGTTTTCTATGTCATGACCCCGGTGCACGTCCATTTGTCCTCCGAAGTAAGGAGTGAGGGGGAAATTCGGCTTGCGGTAGGAGCCGTGACGTGGTAGGATGGCGGGCGTGAAGGTAATCGTAGTAACAGGAGGAATAGCCTCCGGCAAGAGTACAGTTGTACGAATGCTGCAGGAGATGTGTGGAGAGGGCTTGCGGGTGTTTGACTGTGATCGGGCGGTGGAAGAGTTGTATGCGGCGGGGAAGGTCTCGCGCGATTTGGTGGCGGCGTTTGGACCGCACGCGTTGAATGATCAAGGGACGGTAGACCGGGAATTTTTAAGAAAAGTCGTGACGGAAGATGCTCAAGGACGAGCCCAATTGGAGGGCATTGTCCATCCGAAGTTGGCGCAGATGTGCAACGAAGAGCAGGCTGCTGCCCGCCAGGGAGGGGAAGTTCACACCTTCCTTGCCGATATTCCTCTGTTTTTTGAAAGCAAGCTGGTGCATGTGTCAGCGGACAAAGTGTGCACCGTGGCGCTGACGCCGGAGACGCAACTCGAGAGACTCAAGGAGAGGGGCGGAATAGATGAGGAAGTGGCCAAGAAGATGATCCAGGTGCAGGGGACAACCCAAGAAAAAATCGACAAGGCTGATTACGTATTTTGGAATGAGGGCGGTAGAGAGCAACTGGAGGCTCAGGTGAGGACCTTTTATGAGGCAGAAATTGAACGTGATGCCAAGGCTCACCGCGCCAAGTCTATAGTGCTTGATATCAATGAGCTGCATGCACACAGCTACCCGGACTTGCAGAAAATGGCGGAAGGGGCGGCTGCCAGAAACATGACGGGCGACCTGACGCGCAGGCGGATCATTGAGGGATTGGCGCGCACGTGCTGTGCGGAAGGAAGTCAGGTCTATTCCACGGGGGTCATCGATTACGGACGGTACCCGCGGCAATATGTGCTGCGCTACGAGGAATGCAGTTTCCGTCCCGGTGAGGACGATGTCCAGATCAACCCGGACATGATGGAGCGCCATGGGCTGCGTCCGGGAAACAAGGTAAAGGTACGCGTCGCCTCTCCCCATCGCCCGGAGCAGCCCCTGTGTGCGGCAGATATTGTGGAAATCGAAGGTGTGCCGGCCTCGGAATTTGAACAGAAAAAAGACTTCGAAGCCCTTACCGCGCTCATTCCGACCCGGCGACTCATCCTTGAAAACGTGGATATCAAGTCCCCGGCCATGAGATTGCTTGATCTCGTGGCACCGCTCGGCATGGGGCAGAGAGCCTTGCTGGTGGCGCCTCCGCGAGGCGGAAAGACCATCCTGCTCAAGACGATCGCGAAGTCCTTGCGGGCGAATTATCCGGAGTCGCAGTTGCTGGTATTGCTGCTGGATGAGAGACCGGAAGAGGTGACGGATTTTGAGGAGACCGTGAAGGTGCCGGTTTTTGCCTCCACGTTTGACGAGACGTCTCGCCGGCACGAGCAACTCAGCGATGTTGTCCTGGAGCGGGCGCGTCGCCTCGTGGAGCAGGGAAAAGATGTCGTCATTCTGCTCGATTCATTGACCCGGCTAGCACGCGGCTACAATGCAAATGCCACAGGTGGACGAACGATGAGCGGAGGGCTGGATTCCAAGGCCCTCGAGAAACCCCGGAAATTTTTTGGCGCGGCACGTAATGTAGAAGAAGGCGGCAGCCTTACCATCATAGCCACTTGCCTCGTGGATACAGAGTCGCGGATGGATGAAATCATCTTCGAGGAATTTAAGGGAACCGGCAACATGGAGATCCGACTCGACCGCGAGCTCGCCGAGCGCCGTATTTACCCCGCCATTGCCCTTGCCCAGAGCGGCACCCGCAATGATGATCGCCTCTATCATCCGGATGAGATGTCCCGAGTGCTGCAGTTGCGCCGGCAGCTCGCAAGTCATCCCGGTTGGGAGGCTCTTGAACTGCTCCTTGAGAATATTCGGAAAACGCAGAATAATGCCGAGCTCCTCCTGAAGGGGCTGGTGAGTTAATTGTCCGCAGGAGTCTGCCGGACGGCGGAGCGGTTTTCCAAGAGGCTCTCTTTTTCGGTGAGAGGGATCGTGTGCAAAGATGGAGAAGGACAAGGAATTTCCTTGAGACGAGCGGGCGTATTTGGTATAAGAGGAGATCATGAAGAATCTTTTTAATCTGATCATCTTCGTGGCGATCATCGTCGTGGTGGTTGTGCGGTCGTTTTTTGGGGAAGGAGTTGGAGAGGGTCAGTCGGATGGGTGGTTAATAGCTTTGTGCACGACTGCGGTGGTAGTGAATGGAGCGTTGGCGTTGGCGGGAGCGTTGGTGCGGAGAAGGGTGTTGATGCAGGTGGTGTGGGCGGCGGTGTTTCTTATGATAGGGTGCGGGATATGGGCGGTAAGATTCATGCCGTTGGGCGAGGAGGAGACTGCTTTCCGTCGGGAAGCGCAGAGACAGGATGACCCCTTTGCTCGTGATGAGGAGGGCGAATGTCTTTTTACCCGAGCGGCAGCCCTCGGCAAGGAGGAAGTTGTCCGTCACATCATTGATACCTCCGGTCCATCCGATGAAGTCATTAACGAAGCCGGACGGCGTGCGGCGGAGGGGAACCGGGTCGGGGTGCTGGACTGTTTAGCGCGGGTAGGACTTCAAGCGACGGCGGTGAGCAACGGGGTGCCGCTGCTGGTGGCGGCTGCGCAGAATGGGTGCTGCGACGCGATGAAGTGGCTCATTATGCGTGGGGCTCCGGTGGATACACGTGATGAAGAAGGTAGCACGGCGCTCATCCAAGCCGTTCAGTCCGGCCGGCCGGAGGCAGTGAAGTTGCTCTTGGAGAAAGGGGCGGACCCGAAATTGCGGGACGCAGCAGGTCTTCGTGCGGAAGAATACGCTCGCACGGAGCAGATGGAACAACTCTTCACTCCGACTTCGCCGGAACCAACCTCGTCTTTCCTGCCATGATAAGGGCCCTTTTTCTCCTCGTTGTGCTGGTCGTCGGGATGTGTTCGGCGGAAGACATCACCCTGGCGGATGGGACCCTGTTACGTGATGCGCGCGTGGTGCGCAAAGATGACGACTCTGCGATCATCAGTCACAGCGAAGGCGTGCAAAGAGTGAAGTTTGACCGCTTGTTGCCGGATTTGCAGCAGAAATTGGACCTCACTCCGCAGGCTGTGCAGATGCGTCGTGAGCAAGCACGGCTCGAGAAGATAGAGACACAAAAGGCCCAGGAAAAACTAATTGCCCGGCAGCGCGAGGCTCTTGCTGTCAGCAAACTGACTCCCCGCTATCTCTCCGGCGCCGATGTACTTGCCCTCCTCAGCTCGTGGGAGACGCTCTCTGCCGCAACAGCTGAGTACCTTGCCGCAGAATGGAACCGCCGGGAGGCCCTGCGCTGCAACCTGACCGTTGAGGCGGAGAATTACGAAAAAGACGCGCAGTCTCTCGCCGCGCGCATGGAGGAGGAGCGGCAGGAGAATCGTCGTACGCGCGAAAAATACGACGCCCTCAATGAAGAACTGGTCCGGACCCGCACCGAACTCAAAACGGCACAGGATTCCCTGCAAACTTACAAGAAGAAGTGCGAACAGCTCACCCGGCAACAGGCGCCCCCCTCTACCGTTGTCATTTCAGAACCTACCTACGTGCCGATCTACCGTAACAATCCCATTGTTCTCCCTCCCATCAGGGTTCGCCCGGCCCCGCCCCCTCCCCGCCCTCCTGCTTGGCATCTCCCTTCCAACCGTCCGCCCGCGCATGGTCCTATGGGTCCCAAGCTGCCGCCGCAGCGGCGATAGGACCGGACTATTTCTGCGCCGGCGACACACGGGCGCTGTCTTTTTCGTGCGGTCGTCCGTAACGACGCGAAAGCTGTGTTATGCCGTTAATTTTGCTTTTCTACGGGAGGAATATGGTGTATAAGAGTGAAACCCCTTTTTTACAAGAAAGGGAAGCAAGACGCATCGATCATGAGCACACAATCCTTTTTACCCGCACAGTACGCGCACCCATACGATATTGACCCGAAGTACGCGAAGTCCGTAGCCTACTTTTGCATGGAGTACGCGATAGACAATGTCTTCAAGATTTACTCGGGCGGGTTGGGCTACCTGGCAGGTTCACATATGCGTTCAGCCGGGGCTTTGCACCAAAATCTTGTTGGTGTCGGCATCCTTTGGTCCTACGGATACTACAGCCAAATCCGCGCAGAGGATGGCTCGATGGCGGCCCAGTATCGTCGTCGTGACTACACGTTCCTTGAGGATCACAACATTAAATTCCTCATCCGCGTGTGCAATTCTCCCGTGTGGGTGAAGGCTCTGTTCCTAAGGGCAGAGACCTTTGGAACGGCCCCGATGTTTTTCCTGACGACGGATTTGCCGGAAAACGATGCAATGAGTCGAAGCATCACTCAGAGGTTGTACGACTCGAACCCGATGACGCGTATCTCCCAATATATCGTGCTCGGTCAGGGTGGGGCGCGACTGTTTGAAGAACTTGGCGTAGAGCCGGAAATCTACCACATGAATGAAGCGCATGCCATTGGGGCGGCCTTCAACATGCTGGCGCGCAACGGCGGCGATGTGGATGAGGTGCGGCGCCGCTTCGTCTTTACTACTCATACCCCGGAGGAAGCCGGCAACGAAAAGATGGACATCAATCTCATGGCCAACTTCTCTTTCTTTGACGGACTTTCGCTGGACCAGGTGCGCAGTATGCTGAAACTGGACCACGACGAGCAAACCTTTAACTATACTTTGGCGGCTCTGCGTCTCTCTCATATCGCCAACGGGGTCTCCGCCCTCCATGGAGAAGTTTCTCGCCAAATGTGGCAGGGATACACCGATATTTGTCCCATCACGCATGTCACGAATGCACAAAACAAAGATTACTGGCAGGATCCTGAGTTGGCGGAAGCCTTCCGCGAAGGCGATAAGAAAGCTTTCCGGGCTCGCAAACGCGCATTGAAAAAGGACCTTTTCCGCGTTGTCGGGGAGCAGACCGGACACCTCTTTGATCAAGATACTCTGACGATCGTATGGGCACGCCGCTTCGCTGCCTACAAGCGGCCGGCTCTTATCACGGAGAATCCCGTCATGTTCGAGCGCATGCTGCAACGCACCAATCGCCCGGTGCAGATGATATGGGCCGGGAAGCCGTACCCGACGGATTTTGCGGCGGTCGACATTTTCAACAAGCTCAATGAGTTGAGCAACAAGTACCCGCGCTGCGCCGTGCTGACGGGTTATGAGCTTGAACTTTCCCGCCTTCTTAAAAACGGGTCCGATATCTGGCTGAACAACCCAGTCGTTACCCGTGAGGCTTCCGGCACCTCCGGGATGTCGGCTACCATGAACGGTTCCATTACCGTTTCGACGAACGATGGATGGGTGCGTGAGTTCGCCCGCGATGGACAGAATTGCTTCATTATCCCGGAGGCGAAGGCGGGTCTGCCTGTAGAGGCGCGGGACCGCTCTGACCGGGATAACTTTTACAGCCTGCTGGAGACGAAGGTATTGCCGCTTTACTACGATGACCCGGACGGTTGGACGGGTCTTGTATTCAACGCGATGCATGATATCATCCCGGCATTCGATTCTGACCGCATGGCGGATGAGTACTACGTGAAAATGTACAACGCCTGACCCCATGAAAAAAAACACCGTTCTCATTATCGGCGCAGGCGGAGTGGGACACGTGGTCGCGCACAAGTGCGCGCAGATGGCTGATGTGTACCATGAGATACACCTCGCTTCCCGCACCTTGAGTAAGTGTGATGCCATCGCCGCCGATGTGATGGCTCGAGAGGATGTGCGCATCACCACGCATCAGGTCGATGCCGATGATGTGAACGCTACGGTGGAGTTATTGCGTAAGGTGCAACCCTCGCTTTTGATCAATGTTGCCCTTCCGTACCAGGATCTACCGCTCATGGATGCTTGTTTGGAGGCCGGTTGCAACTACATGGACACGGCGAATTACGAGCCGCGCGACGTTGCAAAATTCGAGTACAGCTGGCAATGGGCGTACCAGGATCGTTTTCGCGAAAAGGGACTCTATGCACTGCTTGGCTCCGGTTTTGACCCCGGCGTTACCAATGTCTACACGGCATGGGCCCTCAAGCACCACTTCGACGAGATCGAGTACCTGGATATCGTCGATGTAAACGGTGGCGACCATGGACAGGCTTTTGCTACAAATTTCAACCCGGAAATTAACATCCGCGAGGTATCGGCTCCCTGTCGTCACTGGGAAGAAGGTCAATTTGTTGAGACTCCGGCTATGAGTCTGCACAAGTCGTTTACCTGTCCCGAAGACGTCGGCACCTATGAGATTTACCGTATGTACCACGAGGAGATGGAATCCCTCGTGCGCCATATCCCCACTATCAAGCGTGCCCAATTTTGGATGAGCTTTTCTCCGAATTACATTAACCACCTTACCGTGCTGAAAAATGTCGGCATGACGCGTATTGATCCCGTCCTCTACAACGGCGTTGAAATCGTGCCGCTGCAGTTTCTCAAGGCGGTTCTGCCGAATCCCGGCGATCTCGGTAAAACCACGCATGGTAAAACCTGTATCGGCTGCATCATCCAAGGCAAGAGGGATGGTAAGGATAAGAAGATCTACGTCTATAATATCTGCGACCATGAAAAATGCTTCCACGAGGTAGGGTCGCAGGCTATTTCGTACACCACGGGAGTCCCCGCTGCCATCGGTGGACGGCTTATTCTCTCCGGAGTTTGGGGAGGGGAGGGTGTGTTCAACATGGAGCAGAATGACCCCGACCCCTTCATGGAGGCCCTCAATCAGTACGGTCTGCCCTGGCGATGCATCGAGCTATGAACTTCCGTCCGGCAGGTCGTTCGGGCAAGGAATGATCCGCGTCTCATCCTCTACCCATCAATCGCTAACTCCCTTCTTCTTCCATGAGTTCTAAGGATCCATACCACAACATTGCCGCCCAGGCTGCCGCTAACCCAGCAGACTACAAACTCTGCGCCGTATGCGGATGTGTTGTTGAAATGTCCGCTACAATGTGCCATTACTGCAATGCCTACAATTTCATCCTCGACCCCGAGCGCGTAGCCAATGTCGCCATTGAGCATGCCTGGCGCAAGAGCGAGGCCATCCTCTTCATCGAAGATGTCGCTCGTGATTGAGCGTTTTGGTCTTATAAATGAAGTTTTATTTGGAGGACAAGATCCCTTTGCTTTCTCTTTGTCCTTGCCGACCCGGAATCAGCAATAGATGGATGATCAGTTGGTTGGGGGATTAAGATTGTCGTAAACCTCATCCGTGACAGGTTCGAGCCACTCGTTCGAGGTGTCGTCCCCGTCGATTTCAATAGCGAGGTGCGAGAACCATGAATCGGGGGCTGCGCCATGCCAGTGCTTGACATTGGCCGGGATGTGAATGATGGTGCCTTCACGTATTTCGACGGGTTGCTTGCCCCATTCCTGGTAGTAACCGCGTCCGCCGATGCCAATGAGCATTTGTCCTCCTCCCTTTGTGGCGTGATGGATGTGCCAGTTGTTCCGGCAGCGCGGTTCGAAGGTCACGTTGAATATTTTGACCTGCTCCGTAGAGATGGGAGCAAGGTAGCTTTTACCGGTGAAGTATTGGGCATAGGCATCATTGGGCGCCCCGACAGGGAAAAAGATGGAGGCGGCGTGCCTGTCTTTGTCGTTTTGATCTACTGGAGCTTCTCCGTCTTTCCAGACCTCTTTGGCGAGGCGGAAGGTGGCCCAAGCTTTCGGCCAACCGGCGTAAAAGGCAACATGCGTGATGAGGGCGGCGATTTCCTGCTTGGTCACCCCGTTGTTTTTGGCATTCTGCAGGTGGTGAATAAGAGAGCTATCGGTGATACCTTGGCTCATGAGCGCTGTCACGGTGATCATACAGCGCGTCTTCACATCTAAATCTGCGTTGTTCCAGTTTTCTCCGAAAAGAACGTCGTCGTTGAAATGCGCAAATTGCGGGGCAAATTCGCCCAGCTGATCGCGTCCGGCCGTCTGTGTTATCTTTTTCATGTTGTTTTCTTGTGCAAAACTCATCATCTGTACTGCAAGTACCGGCAGCACGATGTAACTTGTCCATGCAGGTTTCATTGTTTTCATCCTTTTTTCAATCAACGGTAAGAAGCTTGGTAAATACTCACACAATCCTCAATGGACAGGGGGAGCGGATCATGATCAAAGAGCCATCCCATAGCGCTCTTTGCGTTGTGCGCCATCGCCTCAAACTCATCGGGCGTGATGCCGTAATCGCTCATTTTCAGGTTCGAGACGCCACAGGCCTCCTGCAGTTCAGCAAGGGCATGCACAAAGTCCATGGGGACCTTGGCATCCTCTTTGCCGAGAGCCTGCGCCATGCGGATAAAACGTTCGGGGGTGACCCCGCGCTCGATGAAGTGCGTGTAGTACGCGCGCGAAATCATGATGAGACCTGCCCCGTGAGGCAGTTCCTGATGATAGGCGGAAAGAGCGTGCTCCAGCGAGTGCTCGCTCGTGCATGTGCCCACCACCATTTGCACACCGGATAGCCAGTTGCCGAACGCCACATGCTCGCGTGCCGGCAGAGACTGCCCATTTTCTACCGCTGCCGCCAGATGACGCCCGACGTTTTCAATGGCGGTGAGGGCGACCATGTCGCTGAGAAGATTGGCGGTGCAGGCGATGTAGCCTTCCGTGCTGTGGAAGAGAGCATCAAAGCCTTGGTAGGCCGTGAATGGGGGAGGTACAGAAACCATGAGTTCCGGATCCACGATGGCGAGCTTCGGGAAGAGGTCGTGTCCAAAGACAGCCGTCTTTTCATGGGTTTCGGGATTGGTGATAACGCCTCCGGAATCCGTCTCGGACCCGGTGCCGGCCGTGGTGGTAATGGCTACGATAGGGAGTGGGGTGTGGGTAATGGGTTGTCCCTTACCGGTACCGGGCACAATGTAGTCCCAAAGGTCGCCTCCGTTTGTAGCCATGACAGCAATGCCCTTTGCGGCATCCATGCAGCTCCCTCCTCCTAGCGCTACGATAAAGTCGCAGCCATGTTCCTTTGCGAAGGCCCCTCCTTCTTCGACGGTTGCTTTCAGCGGGTTGGGTTGTATCTTATCAAAAATCACGGCCTCTACTCCGGCGAGCTTGAGCTGCTCCAAGGTACGGTCCAAGTATCCATGTGCGCGTGTGGATTTCCCGTTGGAGATGACGAGCAGGGCCTTTTTGCCCGGTTATGCAGCTGATTCAGTGTACCTGCTCCGAAAAGTGTGTGCGTCGGAACGTCGAATTCAAATTGTGGGATCGTTTTCATGATGTAACATTGTAGTGCATAAAGTATCTTTAGGGCAAGTGAGGAATGCGTCCTCCTTCCCGGGAAATTTTTTGTATCCACGCGCTTTGTGGCATGGTGGCTGCCTCCGCTGCCGTGAAGGTCATTCGTGGCCGCCAGTTAGTCCCTCCCTGCGTCCCGGGCAAATTCAAACGTTCCGGCACGTCAAACAGCTCCGTCCAGAGCAACACCGCGTAGTCCGATCGGCAACGCATGAGCGCACTGTACAGCGCATTCTTTATTTCCGGGCACCAATCCACGAGGCTCTCTTTCTTTGTCAAACCGGCATAGTTGCCCAGTCGGCACATCGTTGCTCCGCAGTCGCGCGCCACCCGCAGGACCTCGCGCAACTCTTCCTCGGTCAATTTCTCGTCCAACATGGCGGCGCGGCCGTTCTTGACCCGTTGAGACCATTCCTGCCAATCGACGCAGAGAGGAGGAAAATCGTGCGTGGCGTACGTCGCGAAGGAACATGGGTTATAGGTGTCGCCTTTGATGATTTGCCCGGTGGGTTCGCATTCCCAATGCGGTATCTTGAACCCGGCAATGCGCAGCCGCGATAAATCCGGTCGCACATAATCCGGCACACAACCGAGATCTTCTCCGATGACGTGTACACCGGGCGTGGCGCGTACAAGCTCGGCGAGTAGCTCGTCGCCCTGCATGAGATTCGCCCGGCGGTTGTCCGCAGTATCGTCCGGATGCGGGAGAAATCCCGGGCGTCGCCCGCCGCAGCGCTCAGCAGCTTCTTCCGGTGAGAGCGGCAGGAATTCGTCGTTGCGGGAAGGCATCCATGGGAAAGCATAAATCCGGTAGAAGCCTAGCACGTGGTCGATACGGTACATCGAAAATATCTCGGTGAGTTTGCGCAAACGCCTCTTCCACCAAGCCATCCCGTCCCTCTTCATGACCTCCCAACGATACAGGGGGATGCCCCAATTCTGTCCCCATTTTGCGGTAAAGGGGTCTTCGGCAAAGTTCCCCTCCGCCGGCGCTCCCCCGCTCCAATCCATGTCAAAGAGGTACCGCTCAAAAAATACGTCCGCACTTGCCACAGAAATGCCGATCGGTACGTCTCCCATCAGTAGCACGCCCCGTTCATCAGCGTGTCGACGCACCATGGCCCATTCCCGAGCGCAGAGCCACTGCAGCCACATGCGGTAATTTTTTTGCTCCAGTGCCTGTTTGTCATTTGCTACAAAACGACGCGCGATGTCCGTATCCTGGATGGGCCAGTTCCACCACGCGGTGGTACCGAAGGCCTGACTGAGAACTCGGAAGGTCGCATCATCTTGGAGCCATTCTCCTTCCTGTTCCACCCATGCGTGGAATTCATCCCGCTCGTTCCTCCATTCAGGTTCAACCCGGAATCGCGTCCAGGCCTCCCGCAGCCATCTTCCCTTGTAGCGCCGTACTCTCGGGTAATCCACCAAGTTTCGTCCGCTCGGTAATTGCAGCGGGGGTAGGCCTTCCGGACACGGTGGGATCTCTTTCACCATGCCGGGTACCCTCTCCAGGCTCAAATAGAGGGGTTCCAACGCTACCGAGCTGAGCGCTGAGTACGGCGAAGGAGTGTCCTCATCTCCCAGCTCATTGACCGGCAGCAACTGCAAAAACCCTACATCGTGCTCTGCCGCCCAATCAATCCACTCCTCCAACGCCATTAAATCCCCTATTCCGGCATCATGGCTCCTTCTCAGGGAAAATACCGGCATCAACACTCCTGACATCCGTCGTCTATCCATCCTGCCTCATTGTATCAAATCCCGGGACCGTAAGCAAGTGGCGATTATTCCCCACGCCTGGGGACTTAACGAAAATTTCCATCTGGTTCAGCAGAGCGAGTAAAAGACAGGAAGCCCCGGATGAAGAAAAGAACGGTAAGATGGACAACTGGCTCCGGCAACATACCCGCTTCTCATCCACAAAAGAGACTGCTCCGCGGTTTCTCCGGGGAGCAGTCTTCTCTTTTCCGTCCTTGGCTTGTGCGAGAGCTTATGAATGCATCGGCATAAGCACATAGAGGAATTCATCCGCCACCCGCATAACTCCGGGGCTCGACGCATCGATAAGATCAATGCTCACCTCATTCTCTCCCACGGCCTTGAGCGGGGAAAGGACGTAATCCGCGTTGAAGGTGATGGTCAGCTCGCGGCCCTTGTAATCGATGGGCACCTCTTCATTGGCTTCGCCGACATCGGCCGAACCGGACTGCACTTCCAGGATACCGGGTGTGATATGGAAGAGGACGGTATTCTTTTTCTCGGCAGCCAGCAGAGACACGCGGCGTACAGCTTCGTTCAGGTCTTGCGCCGGCAGGACAATTCGCTCATTGTACCGGCTTGGGATGACTTGCCGATAATTGGGATAGTTGCCTTCAATCAGTTTGGCGGTGAGCAACGTGTCTCCCAAGTCAAAAGATACTTGTGTGGAAGCGACCTTCACCTGAACGTTGCCCGCATCCCCGAGCAGGCGGTAGAGCTCCACGACGGCTCGGCTGCGCAGAATGAAATCCACTGTCTGAGACTCAGGGAACTCAAGCTCATTTTCAAAAAGCGCTAAGCGACGGCCATCTGTCGCCACCAAGGTCAGCTTGCCCTCATGGAAGCTGGTGTAGATGCCGTTGAGTACGTAACGCGAGTCGTCATTGGAGATAGCGAACTCCGTGTAGCGCAGACCCTTGTTGAGCATCGCTTGCGGCACCTCGAATTCTCGAGCCTCCTTGAAGGCAGGCAGCTGGGGGAACTCTTCAGCCGCCAGTCCGTACAGCTTGAATTGTGCGCGGTTGCAGCGTACGGTCACGGTGTTGCCCTTCTGCTCCACGCTCACCTCTCCGTCGCGCATCTCGCCAATGATGCTATGCAATTTTTTAGCCGGCAGGGTGAAGGCTCCGGGAGTTTCTACAAGAGCCGGCACCTTCGCCTGAATGGTGAGTTCCATGTTGGTGGTGGTCAGCTTGAGCTCGCCGTCCGCCGCTTCAATGAGCACATTGGAGAGAATAGGCACATTCGGGCGCGTGGAAACTACCCCGGTGACTCTTTTCAATCCGTCCAGCAGTACTTGTTTGGCAAGTGAGAATTTCATGTGTCTTCCCTAATTTTTCCTGTTGTCATTGTAACGGTTTCATTCTCCCCTGGCAAGCTTTATCTTTGTATTTTTCCAAGATTTTCCATACCATATATTTTTTTACCACAAGATGTAGTGGATGAAGCGGATCCCATGCGGCAGGGGATGCCGAAAAAAGATTAACAGCCCGCTTCGCGCACAAGAACGAATAACAGTATGATAATCAAATGGCAGCAGCGATGGCCTCTCCCATTTCGGCTGTGGTGACGATACGCTCGTTTGCTGCTCCGGTGGCAAGGTCTTTGGTTCTGAAGCCGTCCGAAATAACGGAGCGTACGGCGTGCTCCACGGCGTCGGCGGCGGCAATTTCTCGCAGGGAAAAGCGCAGGAGCATGGCGAGAGAAAGGATTTGCGCGATAGGGTTAGCGATACCTTTGCCGGCGATATCCGGGGCAGAACCGCCGGATGGTTCGTAGAGACCGAAGGTACGCTCTCCTCGAGCTCCCAGAGAAGCACTGGGCAAGGTACCTAACGAACCGCAGACCATCGCCATCTCATCCGTGAGAATATCACCGAAGGTATTTTCGGTCACTAAAACGTCAAATTGTTGCGGATTACGCACGAGTTGCATCGCCGCGTTATCCACGTACATATGAGTTAACTGCACCTTAGGGTACTGTCCGGCAAGCTCAGTAAAGACCTTGCGCCACAGGACAGAAGAACTGAGCACGTTAGCTTTATCGACGCTGCAAAGCCTGCCGCTCCTCTCCTGGGCCGCCTGGAAAGCAATATGGGCAATGCGTTCAATTTCGCGTCGATGGTAAATCATCGTATCCAGCGCGATCAGTTCTCCGTTCCTTTCACCATAAAACTTAGGCTCACCGAAGTACATACCTCCGGTCAATTCACGGATACACAGGATATCGATTCCTCCCTCGATCAGCTGATTCTTGAGAGGAGAGGCCTCCGTGAGTTCACGGAGACACACCCCCGGTCTCAAATTGGCATATAAATCAAAATGCTTGCGCAACGGAAGAAGAGCGGCCCGTTCGGGACGTTCATCCGGCGGCAAACTATCCCACTGGGGTCCGCCCACCGATCCGAACAAAATAGCATCCGCTGATTCACAGGCCTTCAAGGTGTCATCCGGCAGCGCTTTGCCGCAAGCCTCGATGCCGGCCCCTCCCACGGGACGTTCCTCGCGTTGAGTGCCGAAGCCATACTTTGTCTCCACGGCGTCCAAGACCCGTAATGCCTCGCGCATCACCTCGGGACCTATACCGTCTCCGGCCAACACTGCGATGCTGTACTCTCTATTCATGGCTGTCGTCTTCAAATTTATTAGGATTATTCCAGTATGCGGTAATATCGAACCACATTTCAATCTGGACCTTCTTTCCTCCCTCCACCTTCGTGGTCAAATGCTGGACATCATAAACCTTACCATCGTTTTTCATCAGGGACTGCGATTCTGGTCGCGATAATCCCAACATACCCAGCACCGCATATTCCTCGGAAACAACCTTAGCGGTATCCCCTTTCATCACCCACGCTGATTCTCGAGTCAAACCCAATCCGCTCGTTGCAACCTCTGCAATGTAGTCAGCTATCTGCTCCATTCTTTCGGCCAGCCGCTTGCTGATCTGCTCTCGTTGCTCATCTGTTGCCATAGCCGGAGGTGGTGTCAGAGCGTCCAAGTTAAAAAAGAAGGTCATTCCATCCACCATTTTTTCCACCTCTTCAACGCCGTAGCAATCGTTTTCGGCGAGGCGTTTGAGTTCCTGTCCGATTTCGAGAGTCAACGATGTCAACAATTCCTCGTCCTGCGGCGATAGCTCACCATGAATCTTGCTAGCCCATTCGTCGATATGCACGAACTTCTCGCGCACGGTCTTTACTTTGTCAACAGCCCCCTCCGCATCCTGAATGGTTGACAGCACTTCGCGAACTTCTTTCAGCAGTTTCCCCATTAACTTGATCTCCTCGCAGACACCATCCGTCTTTTGGTGCTCCACCGCTGCCGACGTTGCGTCCGGTTGAACAACATCCTGACCATTTATCGGGACGAACAACAATGCCATAAAGGCAACGATGCCCATTATGCTTCTACGACTCATATTCGACAGTCTAGCCGCTCCCTCCGTAGAAGTAAAGAAAAAACAGGGCAATAATGTGGATCCGCAATCGGACAAAAATATGTGCACCGAACGAGGGGAAAGAGGACATAGGAATTATCAATTGGACAGAAATAGTGTACCATAATATCTGTGTGCCGTGCAGAGTGTTGGTGAATAGAGAGCTCAAAAAAAACATACAGCGCATCAAGGCAACGGCGCAGGAGTGTAACTTTGTGAAAATCTCGGTGAAGCTCAAAGTAATGCTTGATAAGTTTTACGAACGATTAACGAGGCGAGAGAACATATCTGATTAGGAGAAACGAGGGTAGGTGCAATCGATGAAATCATCCTGCCCTCCCCTGGCGACGCCAACCGTTCGGCACACTCATTATGTCCGATCACGGTTCTTCCTCCAAGCGAAATGCGAGGTGACAAAACATCTTTCGTCCATGTCATGTATTGGCATTTGCTATTTTGCTGAGGATGTGGTAGAGTAAGGACATGGCATTTGCTCATCTTCACGTACACACGGAATATTCCCTGTTGGATGGGATGATACGGACGAAAGATTTGATCGAGAAATGCGCGGAGATGGGGATGAATTCAGTGGCGATCACGGATCACGGGAACGTGTTTGCCGCGATCGAATTCATGGTCAATGTGAAGAAGCACAACAAGGGGATTCGTCAATGGAATGAGCAGCATCCGGACGAAAAAAAACCTTATTTCAAACCTATCTTAGGGTGTGAAATTTATCTTTCGGCTACACCCCTCGATGTAAAAAAGCAGATACCCGGTAGGAAGAACTACACGCATCTTGTTCTGCTCTGCGAAAACAACATCGGTTGGTCCAATCTCGTCAAAATAGTATCTCGTGGACACTTGGAAGGTTTTTATTACAAGCCGCGGGTTGATAAGGCGACGTTGCGGGAATTGAGCCGGGGATTGATCTGCTTGACGGGATGTGTTTCAGGTCCGATGCAGGAGTGGATTCTTCAGGGACAGCCCGAGAAGGCGGAAGAAGTACTGCTGGAATTAAAAGATATATTCGGGGAGAACAATTTGTTTGTGGAGCTGCAGGATCACGAGTTGGCCGATGAGCAGCGCTGTACTCCGGAACTTGTGCGACTCGCGCGTAAGCACAATGTCCCCCTCGTGGTGACCAATGACGCCCACTTTCTCAACGCCGCCGACCACGATGCACACGATATCCTCATCTGTGTGGGCACGGGAAATAAGCGCCAAGATAAAAAACGCATCCACTACCCAAGTAGTTCGTACCTGAAAAGTGAAGAGGAGATGCGTGAACTCTTCCCGGAATATCCCGATGCTTACGATAATACTGTGCGCATTGCCCAGCGCTGTAACACCTCCATCAAACTGGACCCCACGTCCACCGCGCGTTACCCTGAGTTCGCTACCCCGGATGGAACGCCACGGGAGGAATACCTGCGCAAAATATGCTACAAGGGGCTTGCGCAGAGGTACGGTGAGGAGCGCGCGAAAAACGACCCGGTGCTGCTGGAACGGCTGGAAAAGGAATTAGGTATCATCAACCAGCTGCGCTTTGCCAGCTACTTCCTCATTACCGCCGATTTTATCAACTGGGCGAAGGATCACGATATCCCTGTAGGTCCGGGACGCGGCTCGGCTGCCGGTTCGCTCGTTGCCTACTGCATGCGCATCACGAATATCGACCCGATCAATTTCGGTCTTCTTTTCGAGCGCTTTCTAAACCCTGAACGCGTTAGCCCCCCGGATATTGACATTGACTTCTGCCAAAGCCGCCGCTCGGAGGTCATCGACTATGTGCGCCAAAAGTACGGCGAGCGGGCTGTCACGCACATTATTACTTACGGTACCATGGGTGCCAAATTGGTCATTCGTGATGTAGCGCGTGTTCTCGACCTTCCTTATTCCGACAGCGACCGGATCGCTAAACTCATCGAGAGCGGACCCAAGGTCACCCTCGACAGCAGCTATAAAGCCAGTGAAGATCTTCGCCATATTGTTGAAGATCCCAAATATGGTGAAGTGTGGAAGTACGCTCGCAAGTTGGAAGGAACCATTCGTAACGTGGGTATGCACGCAGCGGGGGTCGTTATCGGTGATCGCGCGCTGGATGAGTACGTGGCATTGACCCGTGACGATCTCGGTAACCCGAAGGGTGAAGTGGTCGCGCAGTGCGATATGGATGCCATATACAACGCGGGGTTGCTCAAGATGGACTTCTTGGGACTCAAGACCCTCACCGTGATGAAAGATGCGGAGACTTATGTCCGCCGTCGGGTGCCTGACTTTCGGTACGACGAGGTGGATATTGATGATGCCGATACATTGGCTTTGTTGAATCGGGGCGACACGATGGGAGTGTTCCAGTTGGAATCCGGGGGTATGGTGGATACTTGTCGGCGCTACGGCATCGACAAGATTGACGATATCATCGCCCTACTGGCGCTCTATCGCCCCGGAGCCATGGAATTCATTAAGGATATGGTAGCCGTTAAGAAGGGGGAAAAGATAGCGGAATATGAACATCCCCTGTTGGAAGAGGTGGCAGGTCCCACTTACGGCGTCATGATCTACCAGGAGCAGGTTCAGGAGGCAGCGAAACGTTTGGCCGGGTACAGCCTTGGCGGCGCTGACCTGCTGCGCCGCGCCATGGGACATAAGGATGAGCGAGAGATGCGTGAGCAACGGGCTCGCTTTGTGCGCGGATGCAAGGAAACCAACGATATCGATGAAAAAACGGCCAATGCCATTTTCGATAAGATTCAGAAATTTGCCGGCTATGGTTTCAATAAATCGCATTCCGCTTGCTACGGACATATTTCCTACTGGACCGCTTACCTCAAAGCTCATTTTCCCGTGGAGTTTCTCTGCGGACTTATGTCCAACGAAGCGACGAGCGAGAAAATCGGGCTGTTCATTCAGGAGGCTCACCGCATGGGGATTGAGGTGCTTGGTCCTTGTGTGAACCATTCTGAGGTAAAATTCCAGCCCGAGGTCATGCCCAACGGGCGCCTCGCCGTCCGTTTTGGTCTTGCCGCCGTGAAGAGTCTCGGCTCAGATACGGTCAACAGCATCGTCGAGGAACGCCTCCACCACGGTCCCTTCAAAAGTCTGGAAGATTTTTGTCTGCGCATACCTCCTCAAAATACGCGACGCAACCAAATTGAGGTTCTTGTGCAGTGTGGCGCTTTTGACTGGACCCATGAGGCGCGCGCGCAGATCTTTGAGTCCATCGATCGTTGCCTCAATGGAGCAGCCACCGTGCACCGCGACAACGAAGCAGGACAAATGGCTCTCTTCGATATGAGTACCACCATGAGCGATACCAAATCCACTGAACTGCGTATCGCTGAATGGCCTAAAGATCAACGACTCGACCAGGAAAAAAATCTTACCGGCGCATATTTTACCGGCAATCCCTTGGACTCCATGCGCGGAATCATTGACCTGCCGCGTTATACGTCCATTGGCTCTCTTCCGGAACTTTCCCAGGATGACATGTCTAGGCAAAAGGAAATGGCCGGCATGATTCGATCAATTACTATCCGTACCAGTAAAAAAAATGCCGCTCAGCGCTTCGCTGTGCTCTCCATTGAAGATTTTACCGGGAGTACGGAGGTCGTGCTCTGGTCCGATGCATACGCCAACGCAGCCGACACAGAAGGGCTTCTTACCGAAGGTAACTTCGTCCGCTTCCGTGCCCGTATCTCCGAAGATGAACGCAACCCGGGCAGTAAACGCGTCTCTGCCAACTACATAGAACAAATTGCCCCTCGTCCCCAAAAGAAGCACGACAAAGAGCGCTCTTTCTACGATATCTCTCTGCTTACTACCCGCCACGATCTGGGCGATATTCACCTCATCCGCAGTGTCCTTTCCCGCCACCCCGGCAATGTCCCCGTCCGTATCACCTTTCGGAACTCCCTCGGTAACGAAGCTCAACTTGAACTTCCTGCCAACTTTGCCGTTTCTCCTTCACCTGAACTTGACAGGGAACTTTCCCTCTATTCCTGACCCAAACGTCCAATGAACGAGGGGACAAAAGGAGGGTTACATATATGAGACGGGAGCTCCCGGTGGAAGAGCCTGTATGAAAAGGCGACCGTACGACTTTGAGCAGAGTCGTGAATCCAAAAGGGTGATGTGGCCGTGGTCAGATTGGGAACGAATGAGGCGACCGACACCTTGACGAAACTTGAGGATGGCTTGAGGAAGGGAGTACTCGTAGAAGGGGCTGCGACCGTTGGCCACCATGTCATTGGAGCGCGCCTCAACGAGGGGATCGGAGGGAGAGTCAAAGGGAAGCTTGGTCAAAATGACGTGCGTGAGGGCATCGCCGGGGACATCGACCCCCATCCAGAAACTGTCTGTGCCGAGTAGGACACTACCGGTTTGACGGCGAAAAGCATTGAGCATATCCGTGCGGTTGATTCCATCGCCTTGCACCAGCAATGGCCAGCCTTTCTCCGCACAAAAAGGACGCAATTGCTCCGCTATATTGCGCAGGGTACGGTAGCTCGTAAAAAGGACGAAGGCATGACCGCACGTCTTCTCCAGGGCGAGGCAAATGGTCTTGAAGAGGGCAGTTTCGTATTCTTCCTCGAGCGGAGAGGGCATGCTGCGCGCCACGGTAACCTGCATTTGGCGCGAATAGTCGAATGGACTGCCGATGCGTAAAGCTTGCGCGGACTCGGCGCCGACGCGTCCGGCGAAGTAGGTCGTTCCCATGGAGCCGGCGGAGAGGGTAGCGCTTGTGCAGATGCAACACCTTCCGCTTTCAAAGAGCTTCTCTCGCAGTACAGGCGCTACATTGACGATGGCAGAGCGCAGGGTAAGGTAACGACGGGATGTGCGGTCGCCTGCGCCTTCCGCCCAGTATACGGCCTCGCCCTCGTGACGAAGGTTGATAAGATCCTCTGCGGCGTTTCTGTAGGCGAGCAGGCGGGTAGCAGTGTCCATAAGCTCCGCACGGGTGATTTCATTTTCTTCGCCGCGAGCCATGTCGAGAACCTCTTCCTCCAGGTCAGCGAGGGGAGAGGTAAGGATGTCTTCTGTCCAAAGGGGACTGCGCAAACGTATTTGCGCAGCTTCGTTGGCTGCGAGTTGAGAGTCCTTGAAGGCGCGATCAAAGAATTCATCACAGGCCATTTGTGCTTCCTCGATGAGCTGGAGGAGACGAGGTGTGGCGGCGTGGCGCAGGCTGCCCTTACGAGTGTGCGGGTTGTAAAGGCGCCACAGGTCGCGACGAAGCTCAAACTCAGGCAGCGCCGTGCCGAACTGCGTGGAGGCCACGTCTTCGATGGTGTGGGCTTCATCAAGGATGACGAAGTCATGCGGGAAAATGAATCCGAGTGAATCAACGTCGTGTTCGGTCGCTTGTTCCTCGCGGATGAGATCTGTCATGCTCATTAATCCAAAGAAAAGCGTGTGGTTGAGCACGACGAGATCTGCCTCCTCTACCTTGCGGCGAGCAATCTGATACGGACAGTTGGGTCCGCAGTTGCGCAGGGAACATACGTGGTTTTCGCTACATACCTGGGCGCGTACTTTTTCAGAGATGGCGAGTTCCGGAGGAATATCCGAGAGCCAACCCTCGCCGCAATCTTGTGCCCACTCGCGGACGCGTTGGAGTTGCTCCATTTCATCGCGGTTAAACAGATCCTGGGCTTGGTCGATGGCACGTTGTAGGCGAGTGTGGCACAAGTAATGCGCGCGCCCTTTGAGGAGTGCGGCCTTGAAGGGGATGCCCAATGCTTGGGACGCGGTAGGAATATCCTTCCCGAAGAGCTGCTCCTGCAGGTTAATGGTGTGGGTGGAGATGATAGCTTTCCGTCCCTGTTCTACGGCGAACCGCACGGCCGGCAGCAAGTACGCAAGGGATTTGCCGACGCCGGTGCCGGCCTCTGCCAGTAAGGCGCTATCCTCCTCCATGGCGCGTGCGAAAGCCACGGCGAGTTGCTGCTGTTCCGGGCGGAATTCATACCCTCGCGCGCCGGAAAGAACGCCATCCGGAGCAAAGTCATGTTCAATTTGTTCGCTGAGATTGAGCACACGAGAGACGGGGTGGCGTTCAATCAGTCGCAGTTATTGGTGCAGGATGCGTTCGCCTCCGCCGGGGAGATTAAGGCGCAGGGGAAGCTGCGGGAAGAAGGCTCGCAGGGTATTGATATCCGTGTTGCCATCCACAAAGTACCATTTGTTGAGGCGTGTATCGCGTGAAGTGAGACCATTGCGATTGAGGTGACCCTCCACAACCTCATCGCGGATGGCGTAGATATGGGAGCGTCGTTCGACACGGGTCACTCCGCCGCTCGGGCTCGGACCGCTCACGATGAGAACCGTCGGCAGAACGACCAAGCGACTGCGCTCGCCGCCCCCTTGCAATTGATCCGCCGCAATCTTTCCATCCGAATCGCGCCGCACTGCGTGCACCACTCCGGATGGTGGGGCCACCACATATTCAGCAACAGGATCCTGCACAATGAAGGATTCGATTTTCAGACCGGACGCAACCATGGCTTTCCCCATCTTGACGTAGTGTTCACGCAAGGCTTTGAGACCTTCCTGAATCCGGGTGCGAGCTTGTTCCTGACTTTCTTCGGTGAGGCCCATGATTCGGCGGGCATTGTCCGCTTCTTTCCCTGTTCTGTTCGAGAATTGTTCCGCATACATGCGCTTGATCGGCGGGTACATGTAGTCCAAGGCCCAGCCCATGTCGCAGGATCTCACAGCCGCACCATAACTACGCGCCGCCTCCACTGCCGTGCGCGCTAGGTCACTCACGGCCTCTCCTAAGGCTATCCCGCTCCCCATTATCACTACCATCACTATTCTGCCGATTCTCATTCTCATGTCTCCATACTACCATAATCCCATCTCCATGGCAAGCTCGCCCCGGCAAATGCGTACACGTGAAGATAGTTGCGTCGGGGAATTGGGATAAATGGGTCCTGTTGTTTCTCCACGCACTTCGAGACCGGGATACACCGTGGCACCACATGTGACCGAAGAATGAGAAAATATACCGTCCTTCTCACCCGGCCGAAGAGTTTTTTTCACTTGCAAACAGGAATTTGACTTGATTTACACGCCACATGTGATAGAAAGGAGAAACGACAAGCCTCTCATCAATGGAGGGGACAGTCAATTAAGGACGAAAAACAATCGACGATATGGACACACAAGTCTCAGTACTTTGCGATTACGCAGCTGACTACCAAGGAAAGCTGTGTGTACAGGGAGCATTTGACACATTGTTCGCGCGACAATTCCCGGTAGTGCATCCGGCTTGCGCTTTGGCGCTGCGGTTGTGCTTGGTACCGGAGGATGCGGGCGAGCATAAGTTGGGGATCTCCATAGTGGATGAGGACGGGGTGCCGCTGGATAAGGAGCGGATGCCGATTGTGGGAGATCTGAAGGTGGGGCTGCCGGAAGGGACGTCATTCCTGACGCGCAACCTCATTATGAACTTCCAAGGGTTGAGGTTTGAGAAGACGGGGACCTACTCCGTGGATGTGACTCTTGATGGAGAACTTCTTTCCCGCACACCGCTACGCCTGGTGCAGGTACCTGCGGAGAATGCTCCGGAGACAGGTGCTGCACAAGCGTAAGGAGCTAACTCCTGTCAGGAGAATGACTTTTTCCCGAGAGCAGGGGGATGCCCTTGCCTCGGGAAAATGGTATAACAGAGGGATGCAAGCGGGCGGATAAAGGAGAAACGACTCGATTCCCGCACCCTATGGCACATCTTCATCTTGTCACCCGATGCCTCGCCATCGCGAGCCTGATTCCGGTCCTTTTGCCCGAGGTGTTGGCGCAAGGGAGTGGCGGGGTGTACAACAATGTGGGAGAAGTGGTATCATCGGCTCGTCCTGAGAGTGACCCCGGAGATCTCTACTTATCCGCCTATCGCCTGTGTCGCGAATCTGAGTTGTTGGCGGAGAAGCAAAGCATACGCGCCGCGCTGCGTAAGGGGATGGAGGCCGAACGACTGTTGGCCACACTCGTGCGCGACCATCCGAATTGGAAGACCAATTTAGTGGGTACGCGTCGGCGGTTGCTTGCTGAGAACATGGCGAATTATCGTCGGGCGCTTAAGGAGGAGGGAGAGAAGGGGAGTACGCCTCCGGGAGAAAAGAAGGAGAGTCCAAGGCGCACCCATGAAGATCTGCAGGCAGAATTACAGACCGAGTTGCCATCTGCCCCCTTGCTGCGTGAGGCAGGCGTGCAGTACTATAATGAGGGGGAGCGCAAGCTGTACCAGGCGTTGCAACGAGCACAGGAAGAATGTCGGCGTATGGCGGAGGCCTATCGAGATCTCAACGCTCGCTTTGTGGAGACGCAGAAGAAGTTGGCTGTTGCCCAGATGGAGCAGAATACTTATAAGGAGCACTACGAAAAATTGCGACAGCAGGTGACGACAGAGCGCGCCGCCGGCAATAGCGTTGTCGATTCCCTCTCCCGTCAACTTGCCGAGGCTGAATCGAAATACCGCCATGCTCAAAAATCACTCGAGAGTGAGCGTACCCATGCGGAAGAGCTTGAGCGCCGTCTCGCCGAAACTCAACAAACTCTCGAACGTGTCACTCATGAGCGCGACAACCTTGCCCGTGAAAATGAACAGCTGCGAGCCGTCGTGGAACTCAACAGTCCGGAGAAGACGAAGGCTCTTCTTGACCAGAATCTGACACTGGCGGAACAGCTTAAGACGGCTAAGGAAAAAATAGCGGAACTGGAGGCAGCGCAAACAGGAAGCAGTGATGAGAATGAAGTCTTGGCGCACCAATTGGACGAAGCCCGCGCCGAGGCCGCCCGGCTGCGCGATGAGCTGAACAGCATTTACGATGAAAATATGGGTTATCGGCGAAGAGTCTCGGAGTTAACGGCTCAGCTCAATAACCTTGAGGCCGACCTCGAGGAACGCGAGAGTCGCCCGGTCGTGGATCCGGCTCTGCAGGAGGAGAATAAGCTCTTGCGCGATATTATCGATAAACAGAAGAAGGCGCTGGCCATGCAGCAGGAGAGCCGCCGCTTGCTCATCGAGACGTACGGTAAGCTGAAAAACAGTGATCCGGCCGTGATGCAGATGCTCGAAAAACTAAAGGAAGAAGGCATGCCCGGTCTCACGGAAAGCGAGCAGGAGGCTCTCGAGAGCGTGCGACGCCATTTTTCTGAAAAAAAACCGGAATCCGATGATGCTGCCCGCCTCGAGTTGGAGGTCCATACCTTGGCAGACCTTGCCAACCAGGCATTCGCTAAAGGGCGTTATCTTTCTGCCGAGCAAATGTACCTCACTCTATACGATCTCCAACCGGACCAAGTAGCCGGGCTCGTCAACCTTGGAACCATCCTGCTGTACAACAACAAGAGTGCGGAGGCGCTCAACTATCTCAAACGCGCGATACGCCTTGCTTCTGATATGGCGGTGGGATATTATTTGGCCGGTATAGCCTACTACCGGGAAGAGCAATTGGGCGAGGCGCAGAAGATGTTTTCCCGTACGGTACAATTAGATCCGGGCAACGCGGAGGCCTTCTTCTATCTCGCCAACATTGAGGGAATCGGTGGTTCTCATGACCGGGCTCTGAAACATTACGCAGCCGCCGTTAAAATCAACCCGAGCCTTGCGGATGCCCACTATAACATGGCTCGACTTTACGCAGAGGACGGTCGGCTGGCGGATGCCGCGCGAGCGTATGACCGCGCGGTACACAACGGCGCCATGCCGGATACCGAGTTTGAGCAGTTCCTGCGGCACCATACGGACGCTACGCAGAAATTAGGAACTGACCTGGTGGCTACGGTCAAGCCGGAGGACGAAGCGAAGGAGCTGGGGTTCGATGAGCAAAAGTCAAGCAGGATCGCATCGAAGAATGCCACGAACAAAAATGAGGAAACTACCGAGAATCAGGACGCGGAAAGAGTTTCAGCCGAGCAGGAAAAGCTCAACGACTTCCTCGTTCAGGTCGAGCGCGTCTCTCAGCCTGTGAAAGGTGTGCAATCGCCGTCACCTGCCGGCATTGGACACGAAACTCAGCAGGATCGTTTTGCCAATATTCGCATGAAGACTCACCTTGGTTTGCGTCCCTTGCGTCTCAAACGTCCCGAACCTCAGCGTCTCCGCGAGCGAGGTGAGGAAGAAATTGAGTTGGTGCGTCGCTCCGGCAGGCGCAGATAAATTCGTTGCGGACGAGATGTCTCCTCAGGCGAGGATTTCAAAGAGCCGTTCTTTAAGCAAATCAAGACCGGCGCCGGTGAGGGCAGACGTGGGCAGAATTTCGATCTTGGGAAAACGATTGCGGAGAATGGCGAGATTCGGTTCGGCCGTAGCTGTTTCATCCATCTTGTTGGCAATAATAACCCACGGGTGTGCTGCCAGTTCTTCGGAATACAGCTTGATCTCTGTGCGCAGAGTCTGTATGGCCTCCACAGGATCGTGCTCCAGCCCCGTCATATCGACGACAAAAAGCAGGAGTTTGCAGCGCATGATATGCCGCAGGAACTCGTGACCAAGACCACGATTGCGCGAAGCTCCTTCAATGATGCCCGGTATGTCCGCTACGACGCAGCGCGAGAAGTTGTTCCGCTGCACGACCCCGACAACAGGTTGAAGGGTTGTAAAGGGGTAAGCTGCTACCTTGGGGGTGGCGCGGGAAATACCTCCCAACAGGGAGCTCTTGCCGGCGTTGGGGTAGCCTACGAGACCCGCATCTGCGATGCGTCGCAGTTCCAGGAAAAAGACCCCGCTTTGGGCTTCTGTTCCATATTCAAAAGTGACAGGCGCTTGATCGGTTGCCGTGCGGAAGTGCCAGTTGCCGCGACCGCCCTTTCCTCCTGCACAAAGGGTGAATCGACTTCCCTCTTCGGTGAGGTCAGCTATCTGTTCGAGTTGGAGGTCTTCTCCCTCCTTTTCCATCCAGGAGGCTTCCTGCATAGAAGAAGCGCAGCTGCGGTACACGATGGTACCGGGAGGTACCTTGCCAATGACTGTTTTACCGTTGCGACCGTGTTTGAGAGCGTGCATTCCCGGCATGCCGTCTGTTGCCACCAACTTAGGGTCAAAGAAATACTGCCGCAGATCGTTGATGCCGTTGCTCACCTCCAAAATGACATCCCCGCCGTCGCCGCCGTCGCCGCCGTCAGGTCCGCCGCGAGGCACGAACTTTTCGCGCCTGAAGCTAGCCAGTCCGTTTCCTCCCTTTCCGGCTTTCGCGAAGATGCGTATGTGATCCACAAACATGTCGCCAGCTTAGCTTATCGTTGCGGAGATGTCAAGCATCGCGCCGCGGCGCGATAAGCGCAACTCGGTCGCCCCGTCGTACTTTCTGAGGCAACGCGAGCAGGACGATGTCGCCTTTCCGGGCGGCCTGGATTTGCCGGGTCGTGCCGTGTTCATCGTCGCGCCGTAGGTCCACGACCGTGTGGCGCACGCATCCGGTGGTCGGTCCGGTAATTTCGATCGTATCGCCGATAGCGAGCCCCGCAGCTTCCAAGGCTATTTCTCCGACATTTGGTTGAGGATAAAATTTCCTGACCCGTCCAAGGTGTTCATGGGTTTCTGTGGAGCGGTTGCCTGCGGACCCCGCCCATTCTCCGCACGGGAGGCCGAGGTAGTAGCCTCCCTGCCAAAAGTCGCGATTAAACACGCGGCGTAGATTTTCTTCCCATCCGGCGGCGGAACGTTCATCCCATGTGCCTTTTTCATAAATTTGCACGGCCTCTCGATATGTCGCTGTCACCGTCGAAACATAGGCGGCTGATCTCCCTCTTCCTTCCAGCTTCAGGACCGATACCCCGGCATCAAGGATGCGGTCCAAAATTCGGATGGTGCAAAGATCCCGCGGAGACATGACATATTCGTTGTCCAGCTCCAACTCAAAGCCCGTTTCAGCGTCAGTTACGCGGTAGCGGCGGCGGCAGAGCTGGTAGCAATCTCCTCGGTTGGCGCTGTGGTCATGCGCAGCGAGACTCATGCCGCATTTGCCCGAGATAGCAATACAGAGGGCGCCATGGGCAAAGAGCTCGAGACGCAAAGGTCTCCCGCTCGGTCCACAGATGTTTTCGCGTTTAATGGAGGTTGCGATGGCCCGGATTTGCTCCAGTCGCAGCTCGCGTGCCAGGACGATGGCATCTGCATACTGCGCGTAGTGCCGTACAGCTTCCAGATTGCTCACGTTTGCCTGCACCGAAATATGCACTTCCAGCCCGAGCCTGCGGGCGTGTTGCACGACTGCCATATCCGCCGCTATGACGGCATCTACCCCTGCTTCCTTGGCTGCTGCAAGGAGGCGGTGCATTTCCGGCAATTCTGCATCATAGACGACAATATTGCAGGTGAGGTAGGCGCGTGCTCCGCAGGAGTGGCATAAACGCGCGACTTTACGCAGATCGTGGATGGAAAAGTTGGCGGCGGCGTGGGCGCGCATATTGAGGTTGCCGACACCAAAGTAGATGCTGTCGGCTCCGGCTCGAAGAGCGGCCGCCAGACTTTCATAGGAACCGGCGGGAGCCATAATTTCCACGTGATGATCAGGAGGGAGAGACATGAGATTTGACGCGTTTGAAGATGAGTCGGAATTCTTGTTCGGGACGCCCGTGTTGACGATTGATATCGTGCAGCATTTTCTTCGCTTCGTCTGATAAGTGCTCCCAAATATCGGGCTCCGCAATGGCTGTGTCATCCCCGGAAAAATGAAGATCGACCTCTAAAGTATGTCCGCGCGCGGTGCAGCGCAACCGGTAAGGTTTCTTTTCATAACGAAGCCACTCATAGTGAGCCTTGCCGTGTCCCATGCCTCGCCACCGTATTTCTCCGGGCAGTACCTCGATGCGCAGCTTACTGCCTTTTTCTATCCACTCTCCGAGAATTTTTTCTTTCGGATTTTCCTGCCCCATCACAAGGAGGTATATTCCCCCCGCCAGCGCCGCAAGCGCCCAGATACCGAACACGATCTTTTTCTTCATCGTCATAGCAGAGGGAGGTCCGGGAGCCATCTGAGGCGTGCCGTTGGCCCGATATTCTATGCACGCGCACGGAATCAATCTGCAAACCGACGGTACCGGCATGAATGCCCTGCCGGATATCCTCATGCCCCATGCTATCACGGGCCCTCCTTTGCCGTCAATGGAAATGCGAGAGTTGGTCTTGAGAAAATTGGCGGCGGATGGTAAAATACGCATGTATGCTCATTGATACACACTGTCATCTCGCTTCGCAACGGTATGAGGATCTTGCAGCTGTTCGCGAAGAGTCGCGTGCGCTCGGGGTTGACCTGTGCATCTCTCAGGGGACGAGCCATGAGGATTGGGCGCGCACCTTAGCGGGAGCCCGTCAATTTCCGGATTTTATCGTGCCGTGTCTGGCGGTCCATCCCTCGGATTGTACAGAAACAACGGATGAACACTGGCGGCAAATGGTGCAACTGGCTCGTGAGAATACACTGGCCGCCGTCGGCGAAACTGGTCTCGATTACTACTGGGATGCACCGGAAGGCTGGACGGAGGATGCCTGTCGTGCTCGGCAACGCGACTACCTGGAGCGCCATTTCCAGCTTGCGAGCGACCTTGGCTTAAACATTTCGTTGCATACGCGTGATAAGGTCGGTGCGGGCCAGGCCTGCTTTGAGGACGCCTTTGCTATTGCGCGCGAGTTTCCGGGAGTTCGCCCCGTGTTCCATTGCTTCATCGGCACGCGTGTGCAGGCGGAGCGCATATTTTCCGACCTCGACGGTATGATCTCCTTCACGGGATTGATAACGTTCAAGAAGACGGAAGCTGTGCGGGATGTAGCAGCATGGTGCCCGGAGGATCGCCTGATGCTGGAGACGGATTCTCCTTTCCTGTCTCCGGAACCCTACCGGGGACAACTCAATTTTCCGGGACGCGTTTCTCTCGTAGCCGCCAAAATAGCCCACCTCCGCGGTCAATCACATGACGAGATCGAACGGATCACCACCGACAATGCTCGTCGTTTCTTCCACCTCCCTCCCGGGATCTGATAAGGATCGGTGCGGGGCAGGGAAGATTTTGGTTCTTGAAGGGAAGGGCGCAGTCCGTTAGGAATCTCCACCGGGTTCAGACTGCTCAGTTCCGATAATGTTTTCCTCTTCCTCGTCGGGTGTTTCTTTGATAGCGGCCCGTTGAACTGCTTTGGTAACATCAAACCACATTTTAATGGTGGCGTGTTCATTTTCCGTGAGTTTGATACGGAAGCTCATCACGGAGTAGGCCGCCTTGATTTCCTCGCCATTGTTCTCTTTGACAAATTCATGTTCTTTGGGGAAAGGAAGACCGAGCAGTCGAATGATCTGATACTGCAGGGCAACTGCGTCGCAATCGTCATCCAGCATCACCCAAGCTGTTTCGCGTGTTAACCCGGGTCCTCCGGTTGCGATACGCCCCAATTCTTCACTTGCCTCATTACAGCGCGTCTTCACCATCTCCTGGGCGCGTTCCAGTTGCTTCTTGTTAGCCGTGAGAGGATCGTCCAGCGAGAGGGTATCGGCGAGGCGACTTATTGCGTGCTGGAAGCCGAAGTAGTGAAAAAATTGGAGTTTCACGATTCGCTTAATTTCCGCGTCCACTTGATGACGAGCCTCATCAATCATCGGTTTCATCTCTTTGACGACCTTTTTAGCCATACGCTCGTCATCTCTCGTGATTTCATCAATTTCCGTGCGGGGACGTTCATCCCACAGGTCAGACGTGCGCTCTTTAAGCTCTTCCAATTTCTCGTGGGCTTGTTTTCCGTTGGTGATCCCGGCAAGCAGCTCGTGAATGTAACGGATGGTTGCGAGATTCTTTTCAAGGTATTGCCGAACACTCTCCGAAAAGGGCAGCGTCTGTGCGGCAGATTGCGCGGTGTGATTTGTCGGCGCCGTTTCCGTCTCTTGTGCCCGGATTCCTCCTGCGAGCACCGCAAACACGATCATACAACCTGTGATTACTCTCATGCTTCTCACTCTATCATGCCGTAAAAAGTCCGACAAGAAAAAAGGGAAGAAGCCGACCAAATCAATTGACAAGCCTGGTTCTCTTCCCTGTCGTGCTCCTGCGAGCGGAGACCAAGTGCAGCGTCATAGACCCTCTGCGACTAGGGGGATCCCTGGAAATCTCGCGTGCGCTACCAAATGCGGGCAGGGCTGCGATTTACTTTGTAGAAGCCCAATTTTCAGCCGCGCGCAGGGAAGGAAGAGAATAGAACGCATCATAGTCTGCGTCCGGGAGATACCAATCCGCCTCGAAGAGATTGGTTGTTCGATTGTCGGACAGCTGCTCCATCTCTGTTTCCTTCATCCACTGGTTGGAGTAATAGAGAGTCTTGATGACTTTTCCGGAGGCATCTGTGAGCAGAAGTTTTTTCTTGTAGGAACGGGAAAGAGTGAGTGGCAGGGGCCCTTGGTCGGCGGAGGGAACTCTCCCTGTGTGCTGCAATATAGTTTGGAGCTGTGCGAATTCACTCGATGGCAGGACAAAATCCTTCACGATCCCCTTGGTGTTGGTGACCCGGAAGCATGCTCCGGCGGCGGCATGATTCTTTTGCAGCAAATCGGAGTATGCCTTTTCGTTGATTTGTCCCCACTTCTTGTCTTTAGCCTTTGCAAGCTGGGAGGTCGCTTCCTTTACCTGTTGGCGCACGATTTGCCCCGCAATTTGACTCATGCATGAAGTCATCATACCTGCCATGCACAAACTCGCCACCGTTCTTGATATCCATTTCATGTGTAATACTGTCGGATGCTTTTGTTGCCCACCCGTATAGGTCATGTCGCTCGTTGAGTCAAGCCTTTTTCACTCATCTCGACGCTTTTGTCAGGAGGGATGCGTTAACGGGGTCAGGAAGTGAAGGCGCTCCGCCCGTCAAAAAAATCATCAGAGATTTTCAGCCTTTACCGGCAGCCCGATACCCATGCTTAACTGTTTACTCTGAGTCAATATAGGACATTCAACTATGGCGGGTGAAGGAGGTGAGGGAGGGGGAAGAAAAGAGGGGGCGATGATATTCGAGGTTGACGAAAGGGGTCATCTCGGCGTAGATTACACAGCCCGGTTGTCTGCCGGATAATTTTACCATGAATATATTAAATGAAGATTTGCTCCAGAAGATGGGGATAACGACGGATGATGCAATACGGCTCTCGTTAGAATTACTTGAGAGATGTCCGCGTCAAAAGAAAGGAGTAGCCCGACTCAACTACTGCCGAGAAATCATCAGCGAGGGGAGTCGAGCCGTCGTGGAAGCGACGACCTCGGTGGCCTTTCATGTAGCGGTAAAGGAATCGTTGCGAGAGCGCGAGGGGAGACGACCGAGTACGGTGAGTGAGCTGCGCTACGTCTGCAAGAGGATTCTGCAAGGCATGCCGGAGATGGCAAAGATGCAGTTGCGCTCCATAAGGACGCAGCATTGCTACGACGCGCTCAGCAAATTGTTCGGTACGCCGCGGCAGTTTCGCAAGGCGCGAGTGATACTGCACTCTATATTTTCGTGTGGGATGAGGCACGGGTGGTGCTGTAACAATCCGGTGGATGGGATCATGAAGCCGCGATTGGCGGAAGTAGAGATAAGAGCCTTGGAGTGGGAGGATATAGGGAGACTGGTGAGAGTGGCGCAGCAGAGCAAGCACCGGGAGTGTGCGGCGATGCTCGGGGTGATGCTCTGGGGAGGGGTGAGGCCGGCGGAGGGTAGTTCCTCAACATGGGTAACACATTTGTATCACAACATGGGTTACACTTCTGTTTGATACTTGTATCATAAC
>CANQSY010000001.1 GCA_947626635.1 uncultured Akkermansia sp. | reverse complement strand
TTTGTCAAATACTGGGTATTTTGCCGACTTTGTAGAATTGCTTTGTGGAGTCATTCCACAAAATTATACGAAGAGCGCTTTTTTATTGATTGAGGGAAGGGGTGGGTTGTTTGATATGGGTGTTATGAAGCACGAGAATACCACGAGTAATTTAGTAAGCCTCGTTATTGTTTGCAGGGATGCGAAGAGTCCGTAGGGGATGGGGCAGTGAACGGATGCGCGCGGGAAGAGGGGAGGGACGTCAAGCCTCCAAAGAAAAAACTAGCGGACAAGTTCCGGGTGAGCGGCACAGATGTCGAGCTGGCGGGCGGCGGCTCCGCAGGGTTTGCGCACGCCTTTTTCCCATTTGATGAGGGATGAGGCGCTCACGCCGAGGAAAAAGCGCTCCGCGCGCTAGCATCCCACATCGTAAATCGTATGTCGTAAATCGTAAATAGGCGCCGAAGGCGCCCGGCCGCTTTCCTCATAACATCCCGCCATGATTGATCCCACCACCAATGCTTGCGCATTGCATATCCCGCGCCTTCGCGCGCGAATTCCCTGAGATCGTAAATTGATTCGTCGGCACCGCACTGCCTCCTCACCCTTCGGGCAAAAGCTGCGCTTTTGTCTAATCGCCCTGCCCGCCCGCTTCGCGTGCGCCCTGTACGGGGCCGTCGGGCGCCTTGTATATCGAAAATCGTAAATAGGCGCCGAAGGCGCCCGGCGCTTGATTTTATACGCATTTTGAGTTATCATCCGGTCGTACCCCCCCGTCGCCGATCACTGACGAATTTTTTTACGACTCACCTTTACGACGATGAACAACCTATCCACCGGCTTGCTCAACAGAGCCGCCAAGTCGCCTTCCTACCGCGCTTCCTCCTGCGGTACAGTCGGGCGCTGTGAGCGTCGATCCACCAAAGCGCCCGCCGCCGGCGGTCAATTTTTTTGAAGAAGGTATGGCAAGGAGCATTAACGTACGGCGAAAGGAAGTGCTGCCACTGGTGCAGGAGGAAGTGCGTCGGTATCGGAGTCGCATGATCGATGAGATAAGGGCAGGGGGGAACGTGTGGAAATTGCCGGGACTGGAGGTGCGGTTGGCCGAGGCTTTTGGGTTTTGCGACGGGGTGCAGCGCGCCATCGAGATCGCGTATGCGACCTGTCACGTGATGAAGGGGAAGCGGGTGTGGCTCATCGGAGAGATTATCCACAATCCGGAGGTCAATGCGCGACTGGATGCTCTCGGTATGCTCCATCTGCCGTGGAATACCGATGGGCAGGGGTACGACCACCTTACGGCTGAGGACGTGGTGATTATTCCGGCTTTCGGGGTGTCCGTGAAACTGCGGCGGATGCTCGAGGAACGCGGTGTGCAGCTGGTGGATAGCACATGCGGGAACGTGGTGAAGGTTTGGCAGAGGGTGCGCTCGTACGCCCAGCGCGGCATCACGAGCATCATCCACGGCAAGGCCCGACACGAAGAAAGCATGGCCACGGCCTCCCATTCATTGGGCGATGATGGCAGGGGGCGCTTCCTGATCATCTACAACAAGGAGGATGCGCAAGTGCTGGCGGACTATATCCGCCATGGGGGCGAGAAAGAGCGTTTTCTGGCGCGCTTTGCCGGCTGTCATTCCGAGGGGTTCAACCCCGACGTCGATCTCGCGGAAATCGGCATGGCGAACCAGACGACCATGCTCAAGGGTGAGACGGCCCGGCTGCAGCAGATGCTGCGCGAGGCCGTGTTGGAGCGCGATGGAAACGATGCGCGCTTCCATGCGTATGATACCATTTGCGGCGCCACGCAGGATCGTCAACAAGCTTTGCTGAACCTCTTGGATACGCAGCCGGATACCATGTTCATCATCGGCGGCTACAATAGCTCCAACACCTCTCACCTCGCTCACATCTCCGCGCGCCGCCTGCCCACGTTCTTCGTCCGCGATGCCTCGTGTCTGGAGAGCCTGCAGCGCGTGCGTGCCTTCGACTGGACCAGCAAGAGCGAGCAGCCGATGGCCCTCCCGCCGCTGGCCGCGGACAAGGAACGTACGTGGCGCATCGGCATCACGGCGGGCGCGTCGTGTCCGGACAACATCGTGGAAGGAGTGGTGCGCCGTCTGGCGGATTTGCGAGGTATTCTCCTGAAGTGAGGGCAGCGCTCAAGCAGGTGCGGACGGGGGAGGAAGGCTGGACAAAAGCCGCGCTTTTATCCAATCGGCCTCCGATCCATCGGCGGCTTTGCTCCCCCGCGCCACTGGCGCGCTAGCATCCCAAATCGTAAATCGTAAATCGTAAATAGGCGCAGCCCGGCTCTTCTTCCTCTTCCCTTTCTAGCTACTATCACCATTGCTCCCGAAAATTCCGCTTCGCTACTGCTTGGCATATCCCGCGCTTCGCGCGCGAATTCCCTGAAATCGTAATTCGTAAATAATCAACAACTTATGCTGCGTGATACGCCGTTAACCACTTATTGGGGGTGTTTTTTCTTGGGACGGATGTGTTGACAGAGGGCCGATTTTACGCTACAGTACGCAAGCCGCAACGATGCGGGAGCTCCGTCGATGCGTCACGACGCTTCACCGACGGAAACGAACCCTCCACCCCCTGAACGAGAAGATGACACCCGACAGCGACGCGCCTCAACCAATCTACAGCAAAGGGCTCAAAGGCATTGTAGCGAATGAAACACGGCTCAGCGATGTGCGGGGTGAGGAGGGACGTTTGCTTTACTGCGGGTACGATATTGAGGATTTGGTGGATCTCTGTTCCTACGGGGAGATCATCTATCTCCTGCTCAACAAGAGGCTGCCGAATCGACAAGAACTCATGGGTCTGCAGCAGAGATTGCGCACGGATCGCGAGCTGCCGCAGCCGATTCTGGATTTCTTCAAGACCGCCACTAAGACGGCGCGTCCCATGAGCGCGCTGCGCACGGCGGTCTCCATGCTCGGCATGTACGACGACCGGACAAAGGACCCGACGCAGATGAAGGAGATCGGGCTGTCGCTCATCGCCAAGTTGCCGGTGATGGCGGCCTATTACTACCGCACCTGCCAGGGGTTGGACCTGCCGCCCATCCGCACGGATCTCGACGAGGCGGCGCATTTCCTCTGGCTGTTGAAGGGGAAGGAGCCGGACCCGGGCGAGGCGCATATCCTGGACGTGGCGTACATTCTGCACGCTGACCACGGGATGAACGCCTCTACCTTCTCCTCCCGAGTGACGGCCTCCACCCTGTCGGACATGTATTCCTGCATCACCTCTGCCATCGGCACCCTCAAGGGACCGCTGCACGGCGGCGCCAATGAAGCGGTGATCGAGATGCTCAAGGAGATCGGGGAAGAGTCCAACGTGGAGGCGTACATCAATGAGAAACTCGCGAACCACGAGAAAATCTTCGGCATCGGACACCGCGTGTACAAGACTCTCGATCCGCGCGCGCCGCAGCTGCGCCGCATCGCCATCCGCCTCACCCAAACCATCGGCGAACCCAAGTGGATCCGCATGAGCGACATGATTGCCAAAATCCTGCGCGACCGAAAAAATCTCAACGCCAACGTCGATTTCTATTCCGCCACCGTTTACTACAGCCTAGGCATCCCCACCCGGATGTTCACCACCGTCTTCGCCATCGCTCGCGTCGCTGGCTGGGTCGCGCAAATCCTCGAGCAGTTGGAGGACAACACCCTCTTCCGTCCGCTCTCCCGCTACGTGGGGACCAATGAGCCCCTCCTCGTTCCCATGCTGGACATGAGGTAAATCGTAAATAGGCGCCGAAGGCGCCCGGCGCCCCGTAAATAGCAAGTGAATTGTCTTGCCAAAAGGGAGGCTTTTGCGTATATTCTATTTTACACTTCGCGGGAATTCCCGCATTGTGTAAAATAGAAAATTATAAACCTATGGAAATTAAACGAAAAGAGTATATCGATCAACTTGTTTCCAAACGGGAAAACGGGCTGATCAAAATTGTGAGCGGGGTCCGGCGCTGCGGCAAATCCTATCTTCTTTTCGAGTTGTTTCGTCGCCATTTGCTGGAGTCGGGGGTGAGGGAGGACCACATCATCAGCTTGGCTCTGGATAATTTTGATGAGCGGAAATACCGCGACCCGGAGGAATGCTACCGGTACGTGAAAGCGCAAATACGTGATGAAGAGATGTACTATCTGCTGCTGGATGAGGTGCAGATGATGGCGGACTTCGAGAGTGTGCTCAATGGCTTGCTGCGTGTGCGCCATCTCGACATCTACGTGACGGGGAGCAACTCGCGTTTTCTGTCGAGTGACGTGGTGACGGAGTTTCGAGGACGCGGCGACGAGGTGCGCGTGCATCCGCTGAGCTTTGCCGAGTTTTATTCGGTGAAGGATTGCTACTGGGAGGAGGCATGGAAGGAGTACATCCTCTACGGAGGTATGCCGCTCACACTCTCCATCGATGAGCCGAGGAAGAAGATGCAATACCTGCGTTCTCTCTTCCGTGAGACCTACCTGCGCGACATGATCGAGCGCAACCGACTTCGCAAGACGGAGGAGCTTGACGAATTGATGAACATCCTGGCGTCAAACATCAGCTGCCTGCTCAACCCCCGTAAGCTGGCAAACTGCTTCGCGAGTGTCAAACACGTCAATCTTTCTGCTCCCACGATCAAGCAATTTCTCGATCTCCTGCAGGAGGCGTTCCTCATCCAACGTGCTGAACGTTTCGATATCCGCGGAAACCGTTACATTGATTCCCCCTACAAGTATTATTTTGTGGACATGGGGCTGCGCAATGCTTGCATCAATTTCCGCCAGACGGAGGAGGCTCACATCATGGAAAACGTGATTTACAACGAGCTACTCATCCGCGGCTACAATGTGGATGTCGGATCCGTGGAAGTGGACAAGGACAAGGGTAAAGCCTCGCGTGAGCGAAAAAAAGTGGAGGTCGATTTTGTCGCCAACCTCGGCGATTCACGCATCTACATCCAGTCCTCTCTTTCCATTCCCACCCGTGAAAAACGCGAACAGGAGGAGCGCCCCCTGCTTGCCGTCAGCGATTCCTTCAAAAAGGTCCTCATCACTCGTGATGCGCCCGCTGCTCACTACGACCCCTTCGGCATCTTCATCCTCCCCCTCCGCGATTTCCTCCTCAACCCCGCCTGTTTGAACGGGTGAGGTATGCCGAGATACCACCCCAACGCACCATCATTTCAAGAATTCCGCTTCGCTACTGCTTTGACGCTTCGGTACCGCACTACCTCAGCGCCCTGCGGACAACGCTCACGCGTTGCCCGCAGGGCGAACCGTCGATGGGGCGGCGGTGAGTCAACGTAAATCGAAAATCGTAAATAGGCGCAGCCTAGGCGCCACCGGCTCCTTTCTAGCTATTCATTACCGTTGACCCTGAAAATTCCGCTTCGCTACTGCTTGGCATATCCCGCGCTTCGCGCGCGAATTCCCTGAGATCGTAAAAAGCCCCCGAGGGCTCGGAGGGGGATTGGACAAAAGCGGTGCTTTTGCCCGCAGGGCGAACCGTCGATGGGGCGGCGGTGAGTCAACGTAAATCGAAAATCGTAAATAGGCGCAGCCCAGGCGCCACCGGCTCCTTTCTAGCTATTCATTACCGTTGACCCTGAAAATTCCGCTTCGCTACTGCTTGGCATATCCCGCGCTTCGCGCGCGAATTCCCTGAGATCGTAAATCGTAAATCGAAAATCGTAAATAGGCGCCGAAGGCGCCCGGCCCCCGCCCGGAATTTTGTGTCTCCACGCGTAAAGCAACGACATTCCCCTTGCAAACGAGCGCGAGCTATGGTAGGATGACGCGCGCGGGGACACCTGCTCGCGAGGGAATATACCAACAGCTATTCGATATGATCAAGTGGATTCTCAATAAAATTGTGGGATCAAAAAATCAGCGGGAAGTGCGCAAGTTGCGTCCCGTTGTGAAACGCATTCTTGAGAAAGAGGCGGAGTGGATGGAAAAAGATGAGGAGTTCCTGCGCGGCAAAACCCGCGAGTGGCAGTCTTACCTGCACCGCTTCACGCCGATCGACATGCCGCCGCGAGGCATCATCCTCGCCGCCTCCCAGGAGCAGCTCGACCGGTACGCCGATACACTCAACACCCGCTTCGACGCCCTGCGCGATGTCTTTCCCAAACTTCCGCACGTTGAGGCCTCGGTGGCGTCCATTGAAGAGGGGAAAAAGGCCTTTGTCGATATTGAACCGAAGTTCGACAAGTTGCGCAGCAAGTACCTGGACGCCATCCTGCCGGAGGCTTTCGCCGTCGTGAAATTAGCGGCGCGTATGATGTGCGGCAAGGTCATCGATGTTTGCGGCACGCCGACCGAGTGGAACATGGTGCACTTCGACGTGCAGCTGTTGGGCGGCGTCGCGCTGCATCGGGGGTTCATCGCCGAGATGGCGACGGGCGAGGGCAAGACGCTGGTGGCGACATTGCCGGTGTACCTGAATGCGCTGACGGGGCTGGGTGTGCACGTGGTGACGGTGAACGATTATCTCGCTAAACGCGACTCCATGTGGATGGGGGCTCTGTTCAACTTTCTCGGCCTCACGGTGGGCTGCATCCAGAGCCTTATGCCGAACGACCTGAGGCACGAGCAGTACGCTTGCGACATCACCTACGGCACAAACGCCGAGTTCGGCTTCGACTATCTGCGCGACAATGGCATGGCCACCACCCGCGAGGCGCAGGTGCAGCGCGGTCATTACTTCGCCATTATCGACGAGGTGGATTCCATCCTCATCGACGAAGCACGCACGCCGCTCATCATTTCCGGTCCCGCCGTCATCGAGACGGAACAGCAGTACGACAAGCTCAAGCCCATCATCGAAAAGGTGGTGAAGGCGCAGGTAGAGCTGTGCAACAAACTCATGACTCAGGCGTTCGACTACGCCAAGGAGGGCAACACGGAAGCCGCCGGTCGCTGCCTGTACAAGGTTAAGCTGGGAATGCCGCGCAACCGTGCTTTCATGCGCTCCCAGCAGGATCCCGAGTTCCGCCGCATGGTGGAAAAATATGAGCTCTTCCTCTTCCAGGACCCGCGCAAACAAGAACTCTTCCGTCTCAAGGAGGAACTTTACTTCTCCGTGGATGAGAAGACGCACGACGCGGACCTGATGGAGCAGGGACGTCAACTCATCAGCCCCGGACACCCCGAGGATTTCGTCCTCCCCGATATCGGAACGGAATTTGTCAACATTGACGAGAACGAGCGCCTCAGCGAGCGCGAGAAAGAAGCGCGTAAGCAGGCCCTGACCAAGAAGCTGGAGGAAACCGGCATCCGCCTGCATACGACGAGCCAACTGCTCAAGGCCTACACGATCTATGAGCGCGATAAGGAGTACGTCGTGAAGGAAGGCAAGATCATCATCATCGACCAGAATACCGGTCGCGAAATGCCCGGTCGCCGCTGGAGCGAAGGGCTGCACCAGGCGGTGGAGGCCAAGGAAGGCGTCGAGGTCGAAGAGGAGAACATGACCTACGCCACCATCACCATCCAGAATTACTTCCGCCTTTACAGCCGTTTGGCAGGCATGACCGGTACGGCGGAAACCGAGGCGGCAGAGTTCCACGACATCTACAAGCTGGACGTCCTTCCCATCCCGACCAACAAGCCCTGCATCCGCGAGGATTTCAACGACCTCATTTTTAAGAGCCGTCGGGAAAAGTTCAATGCCGTTGTGGCGAAGATTGTGGAGCTGCACAAGAAGGGGCAGCCGGTGCTGGTAGGGACGGCTTCGGTGGATGCCTCGGAGACCCTCTCGCGCATGCTCAAGATGGCGAAGGTGCCGCATGAGGTGCTCAACGCCAAAAATCACCAGCGTGAGGCGGAGATCATCGCCCTGGCGGGACAGCGCGCCGCCGTCACGGTTTCTACCAACATGGCGGGTCGCGGTACGGACATCAAGTTGGGCGAAGGTGTGGCGGATTTGGGTGGTCTCTTCGTGCTGGGGACCGAGCGCTACGAGGCGCGGCGAATTGACCGCCAGCTGCGCGGACGTTGTTCGCGGCAGGGCGACCCCGGAGCCTCGCAATTCTTCCTTTCGTTCGAGGACGACCTCATGCGCAACTTCGGCGGGAGCGAGCGCATGACCAAGATCATGGACCGCTTCGGCATGGAAGAGGGCGAGGCTGTGGAGAACCGCCTCATGAACAAAATCATCGAGGGCGCCCAAAAGAGGGTTGAGCAGCGCAATTATATTTGGCGTAAGCACGTGCTGGATTACGACGACGTCATGAACCAGCAGCGCACCATTGTGTACGCCATGCGCAACGATGCGCTCCTCTGCGAGGAACCGCGCATCATGATCTACGAGATTCTCGATGAAGCCGTGCAGTTTAAGTGCGAATACTACATCCAGGATGAACACGACGGCACCGTGAATGCCGAAAGCTTGCTTAACTGGGTGAACACAGCCTTCCCCACCGGCTGGAGCGAAAAGGATGCCCAACTGGAGGGCAAAACTGCCGGCGAGGCGGCTAAACTCATCTGCGATCGCGTGCGCGAGATGTACGAGAAAAAGGTGAGCGGGGAACGTCCGGACTACGTGGACCGTATGGAACGGCAGCTCATGTTGCAGGCGATTGATAAGATGTGGCAGCGGCACATCAACGACATGGATGCCCTGCGGGAAGGGGTGCGTCTGCGTGCCCAGGGACAGCGCGACCCGCTCGTGGAATACAAGCGCGAGGCCTACGGTCTCTTCGAAACGCTGATGCAGGATATCCAGCTGGATATGCTCAGCCGACTCTTCCGCAGCACCACCAACCTCAGCGCCTTCGAGGACTTCCTCGCCTCGCTCCCGGTCGCCGACCCCCATAACGATTCCGGCGGAGATGATTTTCTTAATCAGGGAGACCTCCTGACCTCCCTGCGCGACCAGTTGCGCCGCCTCCATGAGCAGGAGGCGCAGGAGAGCTCCGCCCGGGAGGATAGCCTTTCCGGCGCGTTGCCGGAGGGCGCCGTCATGCACGAGAAAAAGCTCTCCCTCCCCTCGCGAAAAAAACGACTCGTCCATATCAAGTCCGAGAACAAGCAGAAGAAAGCATCGGATGATTCTCCGGTGTTCGATCCCCAGGATCCGCATCCTACCCTCTGAGAGTGTCCTTCCTTGACCATGCAGTGAGTATGTCCGCCAACATCCGCTCAGTGCTGGAATACGTGCCCTACTTCCAAGGGCGTCTCTTCGTCGTGCATATCAGCCGCAGCCTGCTCGAGGCGGACGAACTGGTGGACGCGCTGCTGGATGTGGACGCGCTGCATGAGATCGGCGTTCGTCTCGTCCTCGTGGCGGAGGGCGACAGCGCAGACTCGCTGGCGCATCGGGCGGACATCTGCGAGATGCACGCCGCCGCCGCCGGTATCGCGTTGACGGACCCTGCCGCCGTGAGTCGCGTGCGCGAAATCATCGACCGGCGTCAGGTCGCCATCATCGCCTCCGGCTCGCAGGGTCGCTTTGATGGGGGGAGTGTGCAGCTGGCGGTGGAGCTCAACGCGGCTAAATACATTTGTCTGCAGACCGACGAGGTCCCCTCCCGCGCGGGCCAGCCTATCTTCGCCATTCTCGAGAGTGAGGTCGAGCGCAGCCTTGCGGAGTGCAGTCACGCGGAGGAACTCCGCGCCGCGGCTTGCGTCTGCCGGCGCGGCATCCCGCGTGTGCACTTGCTGAACGGACGTCGACGTGGCGTGCTGCTCGATGAGATTTTCTCCGAGGAAGGGGTCGGCACCATGGTGCACGCCGACTCCTACCGCGAGATTCGCCCCGTGCAGGAGGATGATATTCCCGAGCTGCTCTCGATGATAGCTCGCTGCGTGGCGGACGAGAAACTGCTGCAACGCACCTACGAAAGCATCCGCGCCGAGCTGCACAGCTACTACGTTTACACGCTGGACGACACGATCGTGGGCTGCGTCGCTCTCTATCCTTACCCGGAAGAATCATGCGCGGAGTTGGGTTGCCTCTTTATCAAGAAAAGTTACGAGGGACATGGGTACGGACGTGCCATGTGCCACTTCGTTGAGGAAAAAGCGAGAAACCGGGGATTCCGTCGTATCTTTGCCGTCTCTCAAAGCGCGGTGGACTACTTCCGCAACCGTCTCCACTACGCCCAGCTCTCCCGCTCCGTCCTGCCCCCCGCCCGACTCCAAGCTCTCGAGTCCAGCGGCCGCCAATCAGAGGTTTTCGGACGGGACCTGTGAGCGTTCCCGAAATGGCATTTTTTAACGAAGGCGCCCAGCTCCTTTCTAGCTATTCATTACCGTTGACCCTGAAAATTCCGCTTTGCATACGCTCCACTGGAACGCGCCCCCGGCGCGCATTAATTCCAAATCGTAGATCGTAAATCGAAAATCGTAAATAGGCGCCGAAGGCGCCCGGGGCTTGCATTGGGCGCGGTATGTGGTAGAATAGGGGCATAGATGGCAGGGCGAAGCAGGCCAGGCCGGGCATTGGAGTTGCCCGAGATAGCATCCGGTATCATGGTAGTAGGCGTGGTACTGTGGGCGGCGTGTTTCGTGCCGAATGCGGCGAATGCGGAGGTGGCGAGCAGCTTCACGCGCAGCGTTCTGTTGATTGTGGGGGGACTCGTGGGTTTCAACACGCTGTGCGTTGTCGCGAACATCGTGCGGGAGGTGTACGGGCGACGGATGCCGGTGAGGATGGTGTGGTGTCAGTTGGCGGTGGGGGTGGCGGCGTGCGTTGTGTTCTTCGGAGAGATAGGGGGCGCCATGAAGCCGATGCCGTGGCTGGGCTTGTTGCTGGCCCTGTTCATCGGCATCTTCGGCATCCTCAATGTGGTCACGTACGTGAAGGAGCGCCGGCGCAGTTTGCAACAGGGGAAGAGGAACAGGTGGTCGCCCGCTATTCTCTTCTTCACGGCGATGGTGGGCTTTGTGCTTTTCAGTTCATTGGTATTACTCACGCCGGGGGCATCCTGCAAGCCGATCGGTTTTGTGGATGCCTTGTTCACGTGCGCGAGCGCGACGTCGATCACCGGGTTGATGACGGTTGACATTTCACAGGCGCTGACGCCGTTGGGAAAATTAGTCGTGCTGGCAGATTTTCAGATAGGGGCGTTGGGTGTCATGACCTTTACGTACCTTATCCTCCTGATGCTGGGCAAGAGACTCAACACGCACGAGAGCACGACCATGTCGGCCATCATGGACCAGGAAGGCGTGCAGATCATCCCGCACTTGCTGCGGACGGTGTTCTTTGTGACCTTCGGCATCGAGCTCATAGGAGCCGTGCTTCTTCACGGCCTGTGGAGCGGGAATCCGGCTGTGCCGCAGGATCATCTGTGGTTCTACGCATTCTTCCATTCGGTGTCGGCTTTCTGCAATGCCGGCATCACCCTTTTTCCGAAAAACATGGCGCAGGATGGCATTGTGACGTGCTTCGGGGCGCAGGTGGTGATGCTGCTGCTGGTTCTGGCCGGCACCTTGGGTTTCGGTATCTACCTGGAGGGACTGACGCGGCTGCGACGGAGGCTCCAGGGTAAGAAGAACACGCGACGCTGGAGTACGCACTCCTGGCTGGTATTTCGGGTGACGGGCATCGTGCTGCTGATGGGGTTTGTGGGACTCGGACTACTGAGCTGGCTGGAGCCCTCCACGCACGCGCAGCAGGTGGGTCTCTCCATTTGGGAGAGCGCGTGGAACACCGTGGGCAGGTCCGCCGGGTTCAATCTGACCGACATAGCCGATTACGGTCCGGTGTACAAGCTGTACATGTGTGTGCTGATGTTTGTGGGGGGAAATCCGGCAGGGACGGGAGGAGGGGTGTTTGCGCCGGTGGTGGCGCTGTGTGTGTTGGAGGTGATCCGGGTGCTGCGCGGGCAGCAGGATGTGCAGTTTCACTCGCGGAGGATAGCGCGCAGCACCGTGGAGCGCGCGATGGCGACGGTGGTGCTTTCGATTTTCTGGATTATAGCGACGACCATGCTGCTGCTGCTGCTTGAGCCGAAGGTAGCTGACGGGGAGAGGGGAATCATCAACATGCTTTTCCTGGAGGTGAGCGCGTACACCACGGCAGGGTACTCGCTGATTGACCCGGGCATCTTATCTTCCCTGTCGAAGCTGATTATCACGCTCAATATGCTCTTCGGTCGCATGGGGATGTTCACGTTCATGCTCATCTTCATCACGCCGAAACCTCCGCAACCCTTCCGCTACCCGGAAACGCGACTCCCTCTTAACTAAATATCACCACCAGAACGCCATGAAATTCGTCATCATCGGAATCGGTCAATTCGGACGAGCCCTCGCCCTCAATCTCACCCAGAACGGGTTTGAGGTCACTATCATCGACGAGCGAGAATCCGTCGTCACAGAACTCAAAGACAGCGTGGCCTGCGCTATTGTCGGGGATGCGACCGATGTGCGCCTGCTCAAGCAGTTGGATTTGGGAGATGACACCTGCGTGATCATCGCGGTGGGGGAGAGTTTCGAGCGCAGCCTGCTCATCGCGGCACAGATGAAGGAGATCGGCGGCGTCAAGCACCTCTATGCGCGATCCGTGAATGATCTGCAGGGGAAGGTGCTCAAGCTTATCGGCGTATCCGAGCTGTTCCGCGTGGAGGATGTGGCGGCGAAGCAGCTGGCGACGCGTTTTGTCAACGAGGGGTTGATGCGCTTGCGCAAGATCGACCCGACCCATTCGCTGGCGGAGGTGAATCTGCCGGGGGCATGGGTGGACAAGAGTCTCGTGGAGGTGGAACTGCGCAGTCGTTACCATCTCAACTTACTCACCGTGCGTCGCGGAAAACCGACCGTGCCGGCAGAAACCGACGATGTTATCCTGCAGCCGGAGCAACCGGTCATTGATACGCCGGAGCCCTCCATGCAATTCCAGGAGGGTGATGTGCTGGTTCTTTTCGGCAAGGATGAGGACCTGAAACGTTTTGCAGACGGCTTCGCGCTGTGAATGAAAGGAACAGGATGCAGGGAGAGAGAATGAGTGCGGGCAGGGTTGTCATCCCGGAAAGAGTGTTTAAGGGGTATATCTTTGATCTGGATGGAACGCTCGTGGAGAGCATGCCGCTGCACTACCGGGCATGGCGCGAGGCGCTGCGCCGACACGGTGCGCCGAGAGAGGTGTTCGGGTGGCAGGAATTCCTGGCGCATGGCGGGATCGCGGCGGTGGACATTGTGCGCGGGCTCAATGAGCAGTACGGACTGAGCATGCAGCCGGCCGCTACGGCGGACGAGAAGAGGGCGCTCTATGCCACCTACTTGAGTGAAGGCGAGCTGAAAATCATCCCGGAGACCGTGCAGCTGGTGCGTAGCCTGCGCGAGCGAGGGATTCCCTACGCCATCGGCACCGGCAGCGCGATACCCGGGGCTCTGGCCACCTTGCGCGCGGCGGGTATTGAGGAGCTCTTTCCGCTCATCATCACACCGGAGGATGTGGCGTACGGCAAGCCGGCTCCGGATATTTTTTTGTGCGCGGCGGAAAGGATGCAGGCGGCGCCGCAGGATTGCGTCGTGTTTGAGGATGCTGAGCCGGGGATGCAGGCCGCGCGCGCGGCGGGGATGGAATGCGTGCGCGTCGGTACACCGCCGCCGAGTTTTTTGAACACGGAAGGGTATTGAGATTTTATGGGAGAAAAATTTGACATCAGGAAATTGAATGCGGCGCAGCGGGAGGCGGTGCGGACGCTGGACGGTCCCGTGCTTATCCTGGCCGGGGCAGGGACGGGAAAGACGCGGACGGTGACCTGCCGCATCGCGAATATGCTGGAAAAGGGGGTGGATCCGCGTGGTATCCTGGCGCTGACCTTCACGAACAAGGCGGCGCGGGAGATGGCGGAGCGCGTGGGGGGATTGGTGGACCGCGAAGCGGCGAAGCAGATGACGGTATGTACGTTCCACTCCCTCTGCGTGCGTATCCTGCGGCGCGAGATAGGCCGACTCGGCTACAAGGAAAATTTTTCCATCTTCACCGGCAGCGACCAGACCGGACTCATCAAAAAATTAATCGTCGAGCAGGGCGCCCGCAACGAAAAACTCGAGCCGGCTCAAGTCATCGCCGCCTACTCCGCCGTCCGTAACCGCGGGCTCACGTACAAGCAGATCGACGACTCGCTCATCTCCGCCGTCGCCGGCGCCTACCAGCGCGCCCTCAAGGCCCAGAATGCCCTGGATTTCGATGATTTGCTCATTCTGGCGGAGCGTCTGCTGCGCTGCTATCCGGATGTGCATGAGCGCTGGCAGAAACGATACACGCACATCACGGTGGATGAATTCCAGGACACGAATTCGCTGCAGATGAGCTTGTTGAGGCAGCTGGTGGACGAGAAACGCAACGTGTGCGTGGTGGGCGACGATGATCAATCGATCTACGGTTGGCGCGGGGCGCAGATATCCAACATCCTGGAGTTTGAGAGCTACTTTCCGAATCCGAAAGTCATCAAGCTCGAGGAAAATTACCGTTGCACCCGACAGGTGCTGGACTGCGCCAACGCCCTCATCCGCCACAATGTCGGACGACGGGAGAAAACGCTGCGTACCACGAAAATGGGGAGCGACGCCGTGCGCCTCGTGGGCATCTCCGGGGCTGAAGAGGAGGCCGCCTTCGTGGCGCAGGAAATAGCGGATGCCCACACAAGAGAAAAGCGTCCCTGGGAGGCCTTCGCCGTGCTTTTCCGAGCCAACGCCCAGAGCCGTGCCCTCGAGGTCGCTATGCGCGAAAACCATATCCCTTACAGGATGGTGGGCTCCAAGAGCTTTTTTGACCGACGGGAGATCAAGGACATCCTCAGTTACTTGCACGCCATGGACAACCCTGCGGCGGATCTGCACCTGCTGCGCATTCTCAACACGCCGCCGCGCGGCATCAGCTCGACCACGGCGGGAGTCATCATCGATAAAAGCCGCGAGTTGCGCAAGAGCGTCTGGGAAACGCTGCTCGACGAACGATTGGCGGAGGATTGCAGCGAGCGGTCGATGTCCGCCATTCGTTCCTTCACCTCGATGATGCGCAGGTACATCGACCAATTCAGCGCCGCGAGGGAACCGCACGCCGCCGTGCTGCGACGTTTCCTCGAGGAGGTGGGCTACAGGGAATACATTGCGCGCAGTTGCAAGACCGAGGAGGAGAGGCTCCAGCGTGAGGCGTCGGTGGATGAGCTGCTGGAGACCATGAACAGCTTGCAGCCGAAACCCGGTAAACTGACGGACCTGCTCGCCGATATCTGTCTCGACGACGCCCGCCAGGAGGAGGATGACATCGAGGGGAAGAAGGGAGTATGCCTCATCACCATGCACGCGGCGAAGGGTCTTGAGTTCCCCGTGGTGTATATCGTGGGGGTGGAGCAGGGACTGCTGCCGCACTCCCGATCCGTGGACGAGGGCAATCTGGATGAGGAAAGGCGTCTTCTCTACGTCGGCATCACCCGAGCTCAGGAAAAACTGACGCTTTCCTACTGCTCCAAGCGCGTGCGCTACGGCAAGGAAGAGAAATGCGCCCCTTCGGAATTTATTGAAGAGATACCCGACAGTTTGTACGAGTTCGTGGATTACGACGCCATGATGGCCGCGCCCGCAACGGAGGAGGAATGCATCAACTTCTTTGACTCCATGCGCGCGCTCCTCAGCGAGGAGTGAACGATTGTCTCCCCTCCTTCATCAAATGTACTTGCGCTTGGCAAAGAGATGGGCGCGCAGGGGATCCGCTGCCGATAAATGCGCAAAACCGATGGCTAAAGCATCCGCAGCATCCGGTGCCGGCGTCTTATCCAGCCCGAGCAGGGCGCGCATCATAAAAGCTACCTGACTCTTGTCGGCTCCGCCGATACCGACGACAGCCTGCTTGACGCAGGAAGGAGGATATTCCATGATGGGAAGACCTTTGGCGGCGGCGGCGATGACGGTGGCGGCGCGGGCGGACCCCATGCTGATGGCGGTGCGGTGCGATTGGACGTAGATGATGCCCTCGATGGCGAGTTCATCGGGCGTCCATTTTTCGATAAGCTCAATGACCTTACGGTGTATTTGCAACAGGCATTCGCTTTGCGCCAGGGAGGCCTTCAACGAGAGTGTGCCGTACTCCAGGGCGCGCGCCTGCTTGTGGTCGCCCTCAATCACGGCGTATCCGGTGTTGCGAATAGCGGGGTCTATGGAAAGCACTCGCATGGGCGCGATGAAGCGTGCGGTCGGGTCAAGCAGGGATTAACGACGACGACTGCCCTTGGCTGCGGGACGGGGCTTGCGGAGAGGAGGAGCGGCTTCATCCAGAAGGGCTGTGTAGGCGTACGGGAATCCTTCCAGCTTGCGGCGCTCGACCTTCTGCTTGAGGAAAATCTCCACACTCTTGGCGAAGTCAATCTCATCCGCCGTGAGCAGGGTGAAGGCGTCTCCCTGAGCCTCGGCACGCCCCGTGCGTCCGATGCGGTGCACGTAGTCCTCCGGATTTTCCGGGACGCGGTAGTTGATGACGTGCGTCACATCATTGATGTCGATACCGCGAGCGGCGACATCCGTGGCGACGAGGATGCGGTACTTATCCTCCTTGAAGCCCTTGAGGGCGGCCATGCGCTCCTTTTGAGGAATATCAGAGTGCATGGCGGTGACTTCGCGTCCCCAGCCCGCGCTGCTCAGCATGTTGGCCACCATGTCGGCTTCCTTGCGCGTACGCGTGAATATCATCAGATTGTGGAAATTCGTCGCTTTGACGAGAGCCAGCAGCAGCTCATCGCGCTGGTCGAGTCCCACCGGGTAGAAGGCGTGCGAGATCGTGGCCGCCACCTCGCGCCGGGCGATGGCCACCTCTTGCGGATCGGTCAGGCACCACTTCGCAAAGCCCTGGAGTACCTGCGGCATCGTCGCTGAGAAAAAGAGCGTCTGTCGACCCTCCCAGGGACACAGATTGACAATTTTGCGCACGATGGGCAGAAATCCCATGTCCGTCATGCGGTCCACCTCGTCCAGCACGAGGGTCTTCACCTCCTTGAACTTCATGTTGCCGCGGTAGAAGTGGTCCACGAGGCGTCCCGGTGTGGCGACGACGATATCAGCGCCGGCTTTCAGGGCAGTGGCTTGTTGACCGTAACCGACGCCACCGTAGAGGAGGGCGATGGTGATATCCGTGTGAGCTCCGTACTGACGAAAAGCCTCGGCCAGTTGGTCGGCCAGCTCGCGGGTGGGTTCGAGGATGAGTACTTGAGGTTGACCGGTGTGGCGGAGGCGAGTCAGTATCGGCAGGGCAAAGGCGGCCGTCTTCCCGGTCCCCGTTTGGGAGGCGCCGATGACGTCGCGTCCCTGCAAGATGAAGGGGATGGCCTGTTCCTGGATGGGGGTAGGGGCTACGTAGCCACAATCCTTGACAGCCTGCAGCACGGGCCCGGATAATCCTAGTTCTTCAAATGTCATCATGTGATGCGCGTCGTTTGTGTTATAAGAAGGGGTTATTGATTTCTTCTTCGCCGATGGTTGACGAGGCGCCATGCCCCGGAAGAACCTCGGTTCGGGGCGGCAGAGGAAGGAGTTTTTCGCGAATGCTCTGCACAAGTTGGGCGGCGCTGCCGCCGGGCAGATCCGTGCGACCGATGCTGCCGGCAAAGAGGGCATCTCCGGTGAAGACGGCTCGGGCATCTGCAAGGTACCACGCGAGGCTGTCGGTGGAGTGCCCCGGCACGTGCAGAGCCTGCCACACCGCGTCCGCGAGTCGGAGTTCGTGCGTGCCCTCGGGGTAGGTACGGACCACTCGGAAGGAAGGAGGCTCCGGAATGCCCCAGCTCCGGGCGTGACCTTCGAGAGTGAGCTGCGCACTGTACGGCGCGCAGGCGTGAACCTCGCAAGCTGTTTCCTGCACGAGCTGCCGGACGTCCGCAATATGGTCAAAGTGCTGGTGCGTGATGAGCAGATGCGCCAGACGGGCGTTCGGCGGCAGGACACCCCGCAGCCAGTCGGCAAAACCCGCCGGGGCATCAATCGCCACAAACACGCCCGGTGCAGCCTCTACCAGGTACCCATTGCACATGAGGGGACCGCCGGTATACTGTTGGATCTGCGAACGCATGCGCAGAACCATACCACTCCATGCCCCATTTTGCAAGCCAAATGAACAGGCGGTGTTTCGCCTTCCTCCTATACATTTTTCCACCTGTCCCCACACGTGTCCCCCATAAAATTTCTCTGAGCGCAAGGAGGCGCTCCGCTCCCCCGCGCCTTTGGCGCACTAGCATCCCAAATCGTAATTCGTAAATCGTAATTCGTAAATAGGCGGCGGAACGCCGCCCGGCCGCTTTCCTCATAACATCCCGCCATGATTGATCCCACCACCGATGCCCTTGCATCGCATATCCCGCGCCTTTGGCGCGCTAGCATTCCAAATCGTAATTCGAAAATCGAAAATCGTAAATAGGCGCCGAAGGCGCCCGGCCCTCCGCCGCTTTCCTTTCATCACCGCCCCTCGTCCTCGAAAATTCCGCTTCGCTACTGCCTGGCATATCCCGCGCTTCGCGCGCGAATTCCCTGAAATCGTAAATCGAAAATCGAAAATCGTAAATAGGCGCCGAAGGCGCCCGGCGCCCCTTATTGCCCTCGTTTTTCTTGGGACGGATGTGACTGGTAGTCCCTGTTTGTAAAGTCGGACTTGAAAACGGTGGGGTAAGCGTGTACAATGAGCGGCGAGATGAAAGGGATCTGGCGGCTGACGGGCTTTGTGATAGCAGCAATCATTTTGCTGCCGTCAGCGTTTGCTGCCGGAACGGCTCCCGAGCAGGGACGAAATCCGGACGGCGGAGCTGTCTCCTCGAAGCTTTTACGCGTCACCAATGAGATGTGGCTGCTGCTTTCCGGCGTCATGAACAAGGAGACGGCTGATCGGGCGGCGGAGAAATTTTCCCGCCTTGTCGAACAATCCGCTGAATTGAGCAACGCTATGTTTGATGCTGACGCGCAGGCGCTGGACGTCGAGGCGCTGGACAACGAGGATACGTATCGGATTGCGGAGGCGTATGAAGAGCTGAGCAGCGAGTTTACCAGCCTTTGTCGCGCTCGCTGTTACGGTTCGGCGGGGCTCACCCGCGCCTTTACCAAGGCAATACGGGAGGGCATATTCAGCGATGAGGATGAGGTGTATTTGCATACCACGACACTTGTGCTCACATCGTCCGCCGCCGTCATTGAGATTCGTCGCCTCCGCGCGCTGCGGAAGCCGGACGATCAACTGTTGAGCTTACTCGTCATGGTCAAGGATGCCCCGACGGCGACCCGTATCGCGCCGCAGTTGCACCAATTGGCAAAAAAAATGAGCGATGCACAGCCGGAGTTGCGTCTCTGCGCATTCAACTTCCCGGACAACCAGCGCGAAGAGCTGCTGGGCGTCTGTCGTGAGTTGGAAACTGTTCTCTGGAAGATCCGCAATGAGATCGTTCGCATCGTTGGGCTTCCCGGTTACGATAGCGAGCAATTTGACACCTTTTCTGATGCGTTGGATGACGTGTACGAGAGTTTGAGCTGCACGCATGCAGAGTGTTTCGACGATGTGTTCGATGCGAGTTTCCGCACTGATTTGGATGATGCCCTGCATGAGGGCGTCGGTTTAACCCTCCCTCAATGAAAAACTTATGCCTGTCGACGACTACCTGGTAACCATAGGACTCGAGGTTCATTGCCAGATCAATACAGCCACCAAGATGTTCTGCACTTGCCGAGCCGGCTTTGGCTATGAACCGAACACAAACGTTTGCCCCACTTGTCTCGGCATGCCGGGTGCTCTTCCCGTGCTCAACGAGTACGCCATTGAGCGCACCATTCTTGCCGGTCTCTTGTTGGACTGTCGCATACCGGAAATCAGCAAATGGGATCGGAAAAATTACTTTTATCCGGATATGCCGAAAAATTACCAGACGAGTCAGCTGGATCTCCCGCTCTGCATGGGCGGCTCGGTTCCTCTCTACGAGTGGGCTTTTCCTCCTCATACCAAACTACCGGCTTCGCAGGACGGAGTCGTGCGCCGCGTTCAGCTGGACCACATCCATCTCGAGGAGGATGCAGCCAAGCTTACCCATTATGCCGGCTATTCGCTCGTGGACTACAATCGCGGCGGCACGCCACTCATGGAAATTGTCTCTGCCCCGGACCTCCACACGCCGGATGAAGCGTATGCCTACCTCAAGAGTCTTCAGCAGATGATGATCTGCGCCGGCATTTCCCATGCCGATATGGAAAAGGGTGAGATGCGCTGTGACGTCAATGTGTCCCTTCGCCCCAAGGGGCAGGAGGAACTCGGCGCCAAAATTGAGATGAAAAACATCAATTCCATGTCCGCGGCTCGCCGAGCGCTTATCTACGAGATTCGTCGCCAGGCGGAGGAACTGGATGCGGGTATCGCACAGGTGCAGTCCACCCGCCGCTGGGATGATGCCCTCGGTGAGAGTGTGGTCATGCGTACCAAAGAAAATGCCCACGATTACCGCTACCACACTTGTCCGGACCTCATTCCCATCCACACAGCCCCCCTTGTGGAGCGTGTGAAGCAGAATATACAGGAGCTGCCGAACGCACGACGGCAGCGATTGATGGAGGAATATGGCTTGCCCTCGGCAGATGCGACGGCGCTGGTGAGTGACGGGGAGCTGTGCACCTATTTTGAGGCGGCGACAAAGGAGAACAAGGCGCCGACCAAGAAGGTGGCCAACTGGGTGCTTAACACGCTTTCGGGTGTGCTTGCGGAAAAAAACGTTTCTCTCGCGGAGTGCCCCGTTTCTCCCTCGGCCCTCGCGGATCTTGTCGGTATCGTGGAGCAGGGAGTGGTCTCCACCAGTCAGGCGCGTGAGGTGCTGGAGCTCATGTGGGCGCATCCGGAGAAAAGTGCAGCCGATGCCGCTGATCAACTGGGTTACAAGAAAGCCGACGCCGGAGAGTTGGAGTCGATGGTCGATCGCGTTTTGGCAGAGAATCCGGACATGGTGGAGCTCGTGCGCGCCGGCAATGCCAAGCTCGTCAATGCCCTCACAGGCAAAGTCATGAAAGTGGCTCAGCCCAAGCCCAACCCGAAACTTGTCACCCAGCTCATCCTCGCCCGATTGAAAGTTTAACAGCTTTTTCTCTCCCTCTCTATGGTATTCGACGAGCAACAATACATTGAGGCATTCAAGGTGTGTGGCAACCAGTTGCAGCAGTGCCTCGATACGTTGGAAAACCGGCGCCACGCGTGGCACAAGGTGCAGCCGTCTCGTCCCTCATTTGCCGACCTCATCTTTTCCGTCGGCAACCGGATTTACGCCGTCCTCCTCGCAAAAGTAGAAAATGCGCATGGACAGCGCGGCAAACAGGTTCAGGTCCAGATATCCTTACCCGAGGATCAACGGACTCTCCTTCTTGAAGAGGCCCGCCATTTTAACCTTGAGCCCGCCTTTTTCCCCATTTGGGTGCACAGCATGGCGCCTCTTTCTCTTGGGTGGAATCTGCTTTCGCCTGTTTCCGGCGAGATGATCAATCCTGCCGAGGTGCCGGACCTGCCCGAGCCCGTTCCCATGTCGGACTGGGAGCTGAGCAATCTGCGCGTATCCGTCGTTATCAACGAACTGAGAAAGAAGAATGTTCCCATTCTTTCCTACCAGGATATTCCCCATGTCCAGCCGAATATCTGGTTTCGCGATGAAGACGGTTTGCCGGGTTGGATCTGCGTCGTCGACCCCGATGCTCATGAACCTCTCCCCGATCCGGATGCCTTTCGCCGCCAACTCCCGGATTCTCCGCAGGAAATCCCCGGCTACATTGCCCGCGTGGGTCTCAAAAAGCACGACATCTCTGACCCCACTCCCTACCGCGGTGATGGCTTCTTTGTTTCGTATCGCGGACCGGAAAAGGTGTGAGAACGCCGCCCCCTCGTCCTCGAAAATTCCGCTTCGCTATCGCTCGGCTGGAACGCGCCCCCGGTGCGCGAATTCCCCGAAATCGTAATTCGAAAATCGAAAATCGTAAATAGGCAAAGCCCACGAGGGCCCGGAGTGGGATTGGACAAAAGCGGTGCTTTTGCCCGCAGGGCGAACCGTCGATGGGGCGGCGGTGAGTCAACGTAATTCGTAATCGTAAATAGGCGCAGCCCAGGCGCCCGCCGCCCGGCTCCTTTCTAGCTATCCATCACCATTGCTCTCGGAAATTCCGCTTCGCTACTGCTTAGCATATCCCGCGCCTTTGGCGCGCTAGCATCCCAAATCGTAAATCGTAATTCGTAAATCGTAAATAGCAAACGCATTGGAAAATGCGTTTGCCCCGGTGTGTGTATTTTTTTAGATCGACAAAGTACAAGTTTTGTGTACAATAAAGGGGTTATGTGTCCGACCGTAGTAAGTTACAGTAAGGCGCGCCAGAATTTGGCGAGTTTGATGAAGGAATGCGTGGATGACAGTCAGCCCGTGGTGATTACGAGTCGCGGGAGGAAGGTTGTGATGGTGCCGTATGATGATTGGGCGAGCGAGGAGGAGACGAGGTATCTGCTGGATAATCCGGTGAACAGGGCGCATTTGCTGAAGTCGCTGGATCAGGCAAAGAGAGGAGAACTCGTTGAATACAAGGGCATGTTTTATGATGAAGATCATTCTGACGCTTGAGGCGGAGAAGGAGAGGAAGGCGTGGGTGAAAAGGGATAGGAAGGCGGCGGAAAAAATAGAGGAGCTTCTGCGCGAAGTAGCAGAGACTCCATACTTTGGGAGGGGGAAGCCGGAGCCGCTGAAGTATGAGCTGGCGGAGTGCTGGTCGCGGCGGATCAACAGGAAGGATCGGCTGGTGTATCGCGTCAATGAGGAAGCAGGCGTTGTAGAAGTTTTGTCCATGATGGGGCACTATGGGCAGCCGCATTAGGAAATCAGCCAGCAAGAGTATTTTCTCCGTTGATGAACTTCTCTCAAACGCGTTTGCTCTGGGGACGGAACTTCCGCACCCCGCGCTCCGCGCGCATTATTTCCAAATCGAAAATCGTAAATAGGCGCCAATAGGCGCCCGGCGCTTTCCTCCTATCACCTCTTCATCATTTAAAAATTCCGCTCCGCACCGGCTTTGCCTCCCCGCGCGCCGCGCGCGAATTCCCTGAAATCGTAAATCGTAAATCGAAAATCGTAAATAGGCAAAGCCCACGAGGGCCCGGAGTGGGATTGGACAACGCGCAAGCGTTGCCCGCAGGGCGTTGAGGTAGTGCGGTACCGAAGCGTCAACGGAACGCCGCCCGCCGCCTCACAGCTTGTTTTTCCGATCCCAAAAATCCTCCAGTTTGTAAAAGTCGCGGATTTCTTCCGCCATCACGTGTACCATCACATCCACGTAATCCAGCACCGACCATAGCGCTTGCGGTGTACGCTCGGCATAGACGGGATACACCTCGTGCCGCTCACCGACAAGGTCATTCACATCGCGCAATACGGCGCGCATATGCGGCACGGAGGTAGCCGTGCAGACCACAGCGAAATCGGTGATCGTGGAGGAGGCTCGTAGGTCGTAGATGGCAACGTCGGTTGCTTTTGCGTCCTCGGCTGCGGCAGCGCAAGCGCGGGCTAGGTCCTGACTGTTCATAGGCTGAGAAACGAAATGAGAGAGAAGGGGCAGGGGATGTGGATCAGAGGATATCGCGGTCATCCGGGCTGTCGGTCGGCGGGTTGTCATCCGGAGTTTCCAGGTCGGTGGCAGCGTCGGGAGCAGTCGGTATCTCCGGCGGGAGTTCCCGAACGGGAGGATCTGTCATTTCTCCCGTTTCCAAGAGCTCCTTCACGTTCTCGCCGCTGAGGGTCTCATACTCGATGAGCTTTTTAGCGATGAGCTCAAGGCGGTCCTTGTTTTGCCTGAGGATATTGAGAGCCCGTTCATAATTTTCCTCGATGATGCGCCGGATTTCTTCGTCGATGAGCTGCGCCGTGCGCTCCGAAAAGTTGCGCACCGATTGCGCGAAGTCGCGAGCCAGGAATACTTCGTCATGTCCGGAGGAATACTCCACGGGTCCGAGTTTCTCACTCATCCCGTACACACACACCATTTTCCGAGCAATGACCGTCGCTTGACTGATATCGCCTCGAGCGCCGCCGGAGACATCGCCGAACATAACGACTTCCGCACAGCGTCCGCCCATCGCCATGACGATGTAGTCGAGCAGTTCTTTTTTGTACTCACTGTGCTGGTCCTCTTCCGGCAACATCATCGTGACCCCCAGCGCCGGTCCGCGTGGGATAATGGTCACCTTATGCAGCGGCAATGTCTTGGAAAGTTCTGTCTTCAGGAGGCAAATCGCGTGCCCTGCCTCGTGTACAGCCGTCATCCATTTCTCGCGATCCGTGATTTCCAACGATCTCCTTTCGCGTCCCCATCTCACCTTTTCCCGCGCTTCCTCCAGGTCGCTCTGCAACACGGCAGCATGCCCGCGCCGCACGGCGATGAGCGCCGACTCGTTCACGAGATTGGCCAGTTCGGCGCCGGAGAATCCGGTGGTCGCCTTGGCAACGGGTGCCAAATCCACATCCGGAGCGAGTTTGATCTTCCGCGCGTGAACTCTCAGAATCTGCTCCCGTCCCGCTGCATCCGGCAGGTTCACCATGACGCGACGGTCGAAACGTCCGGGACGCAGCAAGGCCGGATCCAGGACATCCTCGCGGTTTGTCGCGGCGATGACGATGATGTTCTCGTTGTCGGTGAAGCCGTCCATCTCCACGAGCAGGGCGTTGAGCGTCTGTTCACGTTCGTCGTGTCCGCCGCCGACTCCATGACCGCGGTGACGTCCCACCGCATCAATCTCGTCGATAAAGATGAGGCAGGGCGTGTGTTTTTTAGCTTCGGAGAACATATCCCTTACGCGGCTTGCTCCGACGCCGACAAACATCTCCATGAAGTCGGAGCCGGAGATGGTGTAGAAGGGAACGTCGGCTTCGCCGGCTATTGCTTTAGCAAGCAGCGTTTTGCCCGTACCGGGGGGACCGACCATGAGGATACCCTTGGGTATCGACCCGCCGAGAGCTCGGAATTTTTCCGGGTTGCGCAGGAATTCTACGAGTTCCCATACCTCCTCCTTGGCCTCCGAGATGCCCGCTACATCTTTGAACGTGGTCTTGTTTTTTGAGGGATCCAGGAGACGCGCGCGCGACTTAGCAAACTTGATTGCGCCGCCCGGTCCTCCCGTCTGCATACGGATGAGCAGGAAAAAGAGCAGCAAAATCAGCACAACCGGCAGACAGTTGATGAGTATGAGTTGCAGGGTATTGCTCTCCACGCGATAGGAGGCGTGACTCCCCAGCAGCGTGCGTACGGAATCACCTTGAAACTTCCCGTTGAATGCCACGCGCACGGCCACCACATTTCTTCGGCTCACCTTCTGCGTCGGATAAAGTCGGCATTGTCCTATGATGACCCCGCTCCCACTGCCGCGCAGGTAGACCACGGGCGGCGTTGACATATCGATGCGTCCCTCCTCTCCGAGCGTCCGAAATTCCTGCGTCGACCAAATACGCACGGCGCCCGGCGTCTGGTCAGGCAGAGGTGTATCGGCGTTTTCGACGGAGGTGGATGTGATGCCGAATCGGTTGCAGAGTGCTTTGATTTCATCACTATCCGTGAAGGGCATGTAGAAACGACTGTAGGTAAACGTCGGCTTTTCCTTGTACAGGAAGGCATGAATGACTCCGGAATTGGCCTGCTCATCCGTGATGACTTCAATCGGAAAATTTTTCGGGTCGTTCAGCACGACTTCTCCGTCGCGGAATTTTTTCTCAAACGACGAGAGGTCCATCTTTTTGCTCGATACGCCGAGCCCGTTGTCAAAGACAAAGGCCAATAGGATGACCCCGACAATCACGGAGATTAATACCCATAACCCCCAATTGGTCTGTCCCTGGGGTGGTGTCGGCGGCGTTGGCGGTTCCTGCTCGTTGCTCGGTTTCTGGTCACTCATGTCTGCCATGTCAAAGAATTGCTACCTTCCCTATACTACTGTATTCTTTCTTCGTTGGAAACACCGGAGTGAGACATACTCGCCATCCTCGTGAAAGATAGATGCAAGGGATGCTCTTTCCTCCGGTGTTTTTTCCACGCCGTCATCAGATCGTGTGCCCCATGCGTGTGCGTTTGGTCTCGAGATAGCGCCGATTATCGTCGTTGGCGGGAATGGAGATGGGTAGTTGCTCCACAATTCGGAGACCGTGACCGGACAGTCCAACAATTTTGCGCGGGTTGTTGGTGAGGAGGCGGAGCTGGCGGACGCCGAGATCTCGCAAAATTTGCGCGCCGACGCCATAATCACGGAGATCCGGCGGAAAGCCGAGGCGGATGTTGGCATCCACGGTATCGAGACCCTGCTCCTGGAGCTTGTACGCATGAAGCTTGGCCGAGAGTCCGATGCCGCGTCCCTCTTGGCGAAGATAGAGCAGCACCCCTCCTTCCCGGGCGATGCGTTGCATAGCCAGATGCAGCTGGGAACCGCAGTCGCAGCGACGAGAGGCGAATACATCGCCGGTGAGACATTCGCTGTGCACCCGGCAAAGAATGGGCTGCTCCGGGTCGATGTTGCCGTGCACGAGGGCGAGGTGTGTGCGTCCATCGACCTTGGAATGGTAGGCATGGCAGATGAACTCTCCGTAGTCGGTTGGGAGTTTGACGGTTTCTTCGCGTTCAACGAGCTTTTCCGTGTGTTGCCGACGCGAGATGATCTGAGCCAGGGAACATGCCTTGAGCCCGAATTCTCGTTGGAAACTTCCCAGCTCTCCGAGTCGGGCCATCGTCCCGTCCTCTTTCATGATCTCGCAGCATACCCCAACCGGTTCCAGTCCGGCCATTCGCATGAGGTCCACGGTGGCTTCCGTGTGTCCCGCGCGGCGCAGCACTCCTCCTTCCCGGGCACGCAGGGGAAAACAGTGCCCCGGCTGAACAAAGTCATCCAGCGTTGCATGGGGGTCCGCCAGTCGGAGGGTTGTCACACTGCGCTCGTAGGCGCTGATGCCGGTGGTGGTGCCGATTTTAGCATCGACGCTGACGGTGAAGGCTGTGTGGTGCTTTTCCGTATTGTGGCTGGTCTGCATGGAGAGACCGAGGGTATCCACCCGCTCGGGAGCCATAGGGATGCAGATGAGGCCGCGAGCATGCGTGGCCATGAAGTTGATGTTCTGAGGCGTGGCAAATTGCCCGGCGCAGATGAGATCGGCTTCATTCTCGCGCGCGGGGTCATCTGTTACGAGGACGAGGCGCCCCTGCTGCAACTCCTGCAGGATTTCGTCAAGGGTGCAGTAAGTGATGGGGTCCTGACCTTCCGCGATGGGGACCTCCTCCTCCGGAGGTGGGGGAGAGAGCGGGCGCTCGACAGGATTTTCCTCCATCGGTGCTTCGCTGGTTGAGGTACGTGGCATCATTTGTTGATCTTGGCCCATGAGTCGCGCAGACTCACCGAACGATTGAAGACCGGGTGCTCCGGACAATGGTCTCGGCGATCCGCCACAAAATAGCCCAGTCTTTCAAACTGGCAGAGGAATTCCGGCTCGGCGGCGGCGAGCTCGGGCTCCACGACGGCGTCAGTCAGTACCGTGAGCGAATGTTCGTTGAGCGACGCAAGGAATCCATCCGGATTGGCGTCCGGCGCCTCATCCTTGAAGAGACGATCATAGAGCCGCACCTCTGCCCGTACACCATGTTTCGCGGAAACCCAATGGATCGCGCCGCGACAGCGGATGCCCTCCGGCGGCATGGCCCCGATCGTGCCGGGAAGAACCTCCGCCTGAACTTCGCAGACCCGACCATCGTGATCCGTCGAGTAGCCGGAGCAGACGATGCAATAGCCGCCGCGGAGACGTACACAGGCGCCGGGACTGAGTCGCTTGTACTTTTTGGGAGGATCGACCATGAAGTCCTCCCGCTCAATCCACACCTCACGGGTGAGACGCAGGGCGCGCTCGCCGAGTTCCGGCATTTCCGGGTTAATCTGCACGCGCACTTCCTCATCGTGGTCCTGCGGCAGGTTGGTGAGAACGAGCTTCAGCGGATGCAACACCGCCATCCGACGGGGTGCGTGGGCATTCAGCTCCGCACGTACGGCATTTTCCAGACGGGCAACGTCCGTGTTGCCGTTGAATTTGGTGATGCCGACGCCCTCGCAGAAGTCGACGATGGCAGCGGCTGGGTATCCGCGGCGCCGCATTCCGCAAATGGTCGGCATGCGCGGGTCGTCCCACCCGGAAACATAGCCTTCTTCCACCATCTGACGCAGTTTGCGCTTGCTCATCACGGTATAGGTGATGTTCAGACGGGAAAATTCCCGCTGCTGGGGACGCGCGGGCACCGGACAGTTCTCAATGACCCAATCGTACAATGGACGGTGATTTTCAAACTCGAGCGTGCAGAGAGAATGGGTAACGTGCTCCCATGCGTCTTCAAGGGGGTGGGCAAAGTCGTACATGGGGTAAATGCACCACTGTTTTCCGGTGTTGTGGTGCGGGTCGTACGAGATACGGTAGATGACGGGGTCACGCATGTTCATGTTGCTGCTGCCCATGTCGATTTTGGCACGCAGCACGGCGGCTCCCTCGGCATACTCGCCGGCTTTCATTCGTTCAAACTTCGCGAGATTTTCCTCCGCCGCGGTGTCGCGAAAGGGGGAGGGGATGCCCGGCGTCACGAGATCTCCCCGCTGCTTGCGCATTGTTTCGCGGTCCTGCTCGTCCACATAGGCGAGCCCCTTCTTGATCAGCGCCACGGCGCAGTCGTAGTAGAAATCGAATATATTGGATGCCCAGTAGAGGTGCTCTCCCCAGTCAAAGCCCAGCCAGCGGATGTCCTCCTGGATCGAGTTCACAAATTCAACGTCTTCCTTGCAGGGGTTCGTGTCGTCAAAGCGCAGGTGACAGACCGCTCCGAGGTGGGCGTATTCCTTGGCGACACCGAAATCGAGACAGATGGCCTTGGCATGACCGATATGCAGATAGCCGTTAGGTTCCGGAGGAAAGCGCGTGATGGGAGCCTTACAGTGCCCCTTCGTTAAATCCTCCGCTATCCACTCACGTATGAAGTCTCGTTTTTCCTCGGGTGCCATGGGCGCGATTGTACGTTGTTTCTCCCCGCCTGGCAAGTCTTTTCAGGTGTCATGACGCAGGCGCATGGAACTGCGCCTGCGTGGCCGTCATTGCGTTGAAAGAATAGCGGGGTGTTTATCGTATTATTGGATATGGAGACCTCTCAGCCACGTCTTTTATCGCTCGATGCTCTGCGCGGGCTGGATATGCTGTTTATCATCGGCTTAGATGCGCTGTTGCGCACGTGGGCATCCCTTTACGCCCCGGAGGAAGTGCGTTCTGAAGTATGGCGCCAGCTTGGACACTGTAGTTGGGAGGGTCTTGCGCTTTACGATCTTATTTTCCCCCTGTTCGTCTTCATCAGCGGCGCGGCCATGTATTTTTCCCTTACTCGGGCTCAGGCGCGTGGGATGAACCGTTGGTCTCTTCTCGTCAAGCTCTGGAAGCGAGCTTTCATCCTGGCGATTTGCGGCTGCCTGGTGAGCACGTGGGACATTCATGAGCTCTTTCTGCTCTCCCCGGGATTCGCTTCGATTCGGTATGCCTCTGTGCTTGGTCTCATCGGCATCAGCTGCGCTCTTGCCGGGTCGGCTATCCTCATTCTACGTCGCTCGTGGAGCGCACCCGTGCTGGCTCTTGTCGTACTCGCGACGGTGTGGTGTCTGCAACACTTCGGTGGGGACATGACTCCATCCGGTTGCTTCAATGCGAAGGTGGACCAAGCGCTGCTCCCGGGTGTCCTGCACAGCGGCTCGTATGATCCGGAAGGTCCTCTGTGCATCCTTTCTGCAACGGCTCTGGCCTTGCTGGGCTTCTGCGCGGGACGGACGTGCTCTTCCTCGCTCTCCCTGGGGCGGCAGCTCGCGCTGCTCGTCGTCGTGGGTTTAGCGTGCGTGGGGGTAGGGCAGGTGAGCGGACCTGTTATCAAAGGGATATGGACACCGGCTTTTGTATGGACGACGGGTGGCATCGGTTTTATCCTGCTCGCCCTCTTCCGTCTGCTTTGCGATGTTGGGAGATGGGGCGCGTGGGTCAGTTTCCCCTTCCGTGTCGTTGGTCTCAATGCCCTGTTCATCTACCTGCTCACTCACTTGCCCGGTTATCCCCAGCTCTGCAATCACCTCTCTTCCTTGTTGTTTCATCGCGCAGATATTGCCCCCGCCCTAGAGCCGCTGTACGCCTCCTCGCTCTTCCTCGCCGGTGCATGGAGCATCTGTTTCCTCCTTTGGCGCGCCGGCATCCTGATTAAAATCTGATCGCTCCTTCCCGGTCTCTTGCCGGGTTTTGCACAAAAAAACGGCACGCCCCGGGACAGCGGGATGTGCCGTGACCGGGGATCGACCCAGGGTCAACACATTTGTGGGAAGTTAATCGATGGAGAGAATGCTCTTGCTGATTGATATCATCGTTGATGCCTATCAAAAATCATGGCAACGAGCGGTCATCATGATGATGGCTCTTAAGAAGATTCCGCATTCGTTAACAATCCCAAAAATCTGCGCAACGCGCACGTTATCAACAAATCGAAAATCAAAAATAGGCGGCGGAACGCCGCCCGGCGCTTTCCTCCTATCACCGCACCAACATTTCAAGAATTCCGCTTAGCTATCGCTCGGCTGGAACGCGCCTCCGGCGCGCGAATTCCCTGAAATCGTAAATCGTAAAAAGCCACTGAAGGCATGTAAGGGGATTGGACAACGCGTATTCGTTGCCCGTAGGGCGCTGAGGTAGTGCGGTACCGAAGCGTCACCGTTAGGCGCCAGAACTTGGGCAGTAAAAGGGAAAATTTCTGAAATGAGAAAGTTTTTTCTTGACTCGGAATAAGGAGACAAAGTACAATATCCTCGTGACAAAGCACGCCAAACTTGCCGAGAAAATCCTTGATGGAAACTCTGATGGAAACATCACCTTTGAGGAACTTTCGCAATTCCTGCTGTCGCGTGGGTACAACGTCAAGCGAGTGAGGGGCTCGCACTACCACTTCCGCAAGGAAGGCTCGCAGCCCTTCAATCTACAAGTCAGTGAAAATGGAAAGGCAAAACGCTATCAAGTCAAACAAGTCAGAGACTACTTTAACGCGAAATAAAAATATGAAAGCATATCACTATCCGATCAAACTGGATTGGGACTCGGACGATGAAATCTGGGTTGCCACTGTTCCGGTACTTCCCGGGTGCTCCGCTCACGGTGAAACACAGGAGGAAGCCTTGCGTGAAATCAACGAAGCGATCGCCTGCTACCTCGAAGCAGAGCTTGGAGTCAATGCGTCTTTTGTTCCGCCTACGCCTGATATATCCACGCTGAAGAAAGCCAGCAAAGTACTCAATAAAACGGAGGTTGCTCGATTGCTCGGAATAGAGCCGCGCACGCTCAACGCTCGTATTCGCAATGGTACGCCCTTCCGCGCCGGCGAGGCCGAAAAATTGCGCGATGCGTTAGCCAAGCACGCCGTCGTCCTCGTATAGGCGCCGAAGGCTCCCGGCTCCCGGCGCCCGGCACCTTTCTAGCTATTCATTACCGTTGACCCTGAAAATTCCGCTTCGCTACTGCTTAGCATATCCCGCGCTTCGCGCGCGAATTTCCTGAAATCGTAAATCGAAAATCGTAAATAGGCGCCGAAGGCGCCCAGCGCTTTCCTCCAATCACCGCACCAACATTTCAAGAATTCCGCTATGCTGCTGCTCGGCTGGAACGCGCTCCGCGCGCGAATTCCCTGAAATTGACTCAGCGCCGCCCCATTGACTCAGCGCCGCCGCATCGGCGCTGAGCCCTACGGGCAACGCTCACGCGTTGTCCAATCGGTCTTACCACCCGCTACGCGTGCGCCCTACACGGGGCCGTCGACCGCCTTGACGCTTTGCCCTTCGGGCAAAAGCTGCGCTTTTGTCCAACCTGCCTTGCAGCCGCCGGCAGTCTTGTAATTCGAAAATCGAAAATCGTAAATAGGCGCCGAAGGCGCCCGGCGCTTTCCTCCTATCACCGCACCAACATTTCAAGAATTCCGCTTCGCTACTGCTCGGTAGGAACGCGCCTCCGGTGCGCGAATTCCCTGAAATCGTAAATCGTAAATCGAAAATCGTAAATAGGCGGCGGAACGCCGCCCGGCGTTGCCGGGATTTAGGACTTGTAACGCAAACGTTTCTTGTGACGATTTTGACGCATGCGCTTACTGCGCTTGTGTTTGTTGATCTTCGCCTTACGTCTCTTCTTCAGGGATCCCATATTGCTTGTTAAACGGTTATTGAAACTTCTGCCTTCACTCGGACGGGGCTAGCCGCCTAATATGTTGGCGCGCTATGTAACTACCTTTTCGGGTAATTGTCAAGTAGAAAGAAATCGCGCGCTTCTTTTTTTTATGCTCATTTCTGCCTTCTTCACGAGCTTTTCTCTCACTTTTTTAACTAACTATTAAGTTAGAAAACGATTATTGTTAGTTTGTTACGGAAAATAGCTTGACATGAAAGTCAGAAAAAGGTAGAATAGGACCCATGAAGAGACTCATAACAGCTATCTGTGTGAGTGTGTTGGGGATGCTCGTGGTGAGAGCGGACGCTGTGAGTGAGTTGCGCCCCGCGATTCGGGATGCGGCGAAGGCGAATGGAGTGGATCCCTTGCTGATGGAAGCCATTATCCGCCACGAGTCAGGCAATGCAACGTCAAAGGCAGCCCGGACGAAGAATAATCTTGCCGGTATTATGGGGCGTCGCGGTCAGCGTGTTTATGCTTCCAAGGCGGAATGTGTGCAGCACCTCGCCATGATTCTCGCTCAATACAAGGCGAACGGACGGGTTACCGTTGCCCAGATCGGTCGGATTTATTGCCAAACACGTAGTCCATGGGCGGCCCATGTGCGTTCCTTTATGCAAAGGATTCGCAATGGCAACTGGGGGGATGTCTCTCCCTACTATGCCATCCCTGCTTCCTCTGCCGCATCCGGCAAGAAAAGCTGAAGGGTCGCGTGGGTGCGCCCCTTGTCTCCTTTCGTCTCTTTCTGAGCTCGTGGAGCTTGAATTGCATTGACTTTGCTCTCCCGCACGTCGATAATAGACCGCGATGGACAGCCTCGTATCAAGTTGCGCACGAGCCGGCGTGGCAGAGTGGGTTTGTTGTCCGGGGGAATTGAACACTCCTCTCCTCACAGCTTTGGCGCATTGCGCGGCGGTGCATCGTTGGCATGCGCAGGACGAAAGGAGTGCCGCTTTCTTTGCCCTCGGACGCATCCAGGCAACCGCCCGTCCCGTGGCCATGGTGGCGGGTGGCGCGGCGTCTGCGGCGGCCCTCATGCCGGCGGTCATTGAAGCTTTCTATGAACGGCGACCGCTTATCGTCGTTACTGTGGACGACGAACCGTCCTCCGGACGAGTCGGAGCCTATGCTCGGGCAGAGCAGGACTCTCTTTTCGGGATGTACGCCCCCACCCTTGAGTTGCACTTACCCTGCGCTCTGCCGTCCCTGCCGGATCTTGTCCCTATTTGCGCGGAGGGATTCCCGCTGCATATCCACCTGCATGGCGCGGAGGGAGTGCGCGTCGGACGAGGGGAGTGCCATGTCGTAGCCGATCCTCCGTCCCCGACGCCTTTCCGCGCATCACTGGCGGACCTGTCTTCTCTCTTGCGGTTTCGGGCATCCGAGGGATTGGTCCTTCTCCTCGGCGCGTTGGATCCGGATGAACAGGAATCCGCACTGTGGCTTGCGCGCACGCTCCGGGTCCCCGTGTTGGCGGATGCGACGAGCGGTCTTCGCGAAAAGCTCGGGCCGTTGCTGCTACGGGGAGGGAGTGACATCCTCACGGATGCTCCACCTCCTTTTGTGCTGCGCGTTGGGGCTGTACCGTCTTTTCCTTTTTGGCGAGCTCTTGAGGAGATGCCCGATACGCAGGTTTTTTCCATCACTCGCAGTGGGTTTCCCGGATTGCGGCGTGAAAGCGTCGTCATTGAAGGCGAGCCCGAGCAGGTGATGAAAGCTCTCGATGATGTGCCACGCGTGGGCGATACATTGAACTATTTTCCCCGCGCTCGAAGTTATGCCGGTTTAGAGGAGGAACTCTTGCTCTCATACCCGGAAAGCGATGCCTCCCTCGTACGCGCTTTTTCCCAGCATGCGGCTTTTGCGGAAGTCATGTTCCTCGGCAGTCCCACTTCCACCGTTCTCTGGAACCGGTTTGCGCAGCTTCAGTCTCCCCTCTATTACGTGCGTCAGTCTTCTCTGGCGGGAGGCGCCGATGGCGCTCTCTCGGCGTTCTTCGCCAATACGGTGGGAGCCTCCTTCTCGTGCGCTCTTATCGGCGACTTGTCTCTCCAGCGTGATGTGGCTGCCGTCACCTTTGTTGAACAGCTGCCCATCGGAAAGCGCGTGATTGCTGTCTTGAACAACGAGGGCGCCGGCCTTGCCCCCGCCTGCGACCATGAGGAACTCCGACGCCTTATCGTTCAGCCGCCTCAGCTGTCTCCTGCTGATGCCGCTCGTCTCCTCGGCGCCGAATACTACTCTATCCGATGCGAGGCCGATTTTGAGATCATCGAGGGACTTCCGGATGATTCCCTGTCCATCCTTGATATTTTGCCGGACCCCGAACAGTCTCGTGTCCTCCGAAACTCCCTCGGGTAGAGATTCGTACTGCTCAATCCCCGGTGCAGAAGGGACAGGCCTCCACGTAGTGTCCCCGGGTAATCTCTACGACAGAGGGACGTTCAAGAAGGACATCCCCTTCGCGTCCCAGGCGTTGGCAGAAGCGGCAGCCGTCGACGTAGTCGCCGGGGGGAGCGACGGTGCCCGGAATCGTGGAGAGCTCACTTTTGTGCGGGAGGTCCGGGGTAATCATTGAGCGCATCAACGCCCGCGTGTACGCGTGGCAGGGGTGCTCGAAAAGCTCCCTCACCGGAGCGCCCTCTACAAATCGTCCGGCATACATCACCCACACGTAATCACAATTTTCTGAGACAACACCCATGTCGTGCGTGATGAGCAGACACGCCGCTCCGAGCTCACGACGCATCTCCCGCAGCAGGGCGAGGATTTGCTGCTGCACGGTGACGTCCAGCGCTGTCGTCGGTTCATCCGCGATGATGAGTTCCGGTCGACAAGCGAGAGCCATGGCGATGAGTACACGCTGTCGCATACCTCCGGAGAGGGAATGAGGGTAGTCCTGCGCGCGTTGGTTTGCCGCCGGTATCTGCACGGCCTCGAGGAGTCGCACGGCTTCATGCCACGCCTCCTCTTCGCCTATTCCCTTGTGCAGAATGAGCACCTCGGCTATCTGGTCACCGATCCGCTGCACGGGGTTGAGGGCCTGCATCGGTTCTTGGAAAATGCAACTGATGCGGTTACCGCGTATGTCGCGCAGTTTTTTGAGCGGCATGGCCAACAGATCTTCATCATGGAAGATGGCGCTGCCGGAGAGAATGCGCCCCCCGGGTTGCGGCAGCAGCCGCAGCAAGCTCATCGCCGTCGCGCTCTTGCCACTGCCGCTCTCACCCACGATGGCGACGCAGTTTCCCGACGGTATGTCAAAAGAAATGTCCTCCGCCACGGGGTACACCCCGTGCTCTGTGTCAAAGGCCACGGTCAGGTTACGTACGCTAAGGAGTGGTGATGTCATCTGTCTTTTTCTTTGTTGGGGTCATCCGGGACGCCCCAGTGGGAGTGGCAGGCGGGCAGGGTATGTCCCGTTCAACTTCGGGGTAGCGTTCTCCCCGGCTGCGTGCTCGTTGCGTTTCTTCGACAATTTGCGGATCAATCCAGTACAGGTGACTATCCAACGGATCGTAGTAAAGAGGCGGACAGAAATGCGTGGTTTCCGATTCCGGCCACCGGAGCCAACGCCACTGGGCAAAACGCCAGAAGCCCGACGACCACCCGGGCACCCAGCACGCGGTGGCGGCGATGGCTTGCTGGACCGCGTGCTGTGCGACGATGGCATCCTGCATCGAGGTGGCCGCGCGGGCGGCGAGAATGGTCTGGTCCAGTTTCGGGTCGGCAATGGCGGTAATATTGGATGTTCCGGGTATCGGTTTTCCATCCGCATCCACGGCGTACTGTGATAGGAAGTAGGGAGAGGCATCCGGCACCGGCGGCGGGAATCCCCAGGAGAAAATGCAAGCCGTGTATTGCTTGTTCTTCACCTTGAGGTAGAAGATGGTGTCATCCAGTTGCTCAAAATCCAGTTCCAATCCGCAACGTGCGGCATCTTCCCGCAGGATGTTCATCGCGGCCGCGTAGATCGGGTCGATCCGCGAGCTCACCAGAACCCTCAGTCGCGTTCCGTCTTCCCGTTGGAGAATGCCGTCCGGTCCCTCCACGCTGTAGCCGGCTTGGGCAAAGTAGCGGCGTGCTTGTTCCGGGTTATACGGCAGAGCTCGCAGACTCGTGTCGGTGAACGGACCAAACCCGGAGAAGTAGGAGGACCCTCGCCGAAAGTCTCCGCGAAACAGCGTATTGATGACGGCTTGCACATTCAGGGCATGGTGAAACCCAAGACGCGCGTTGATATCGCTGAAAAGAGGGGAGACGCAGTTGAGGTGAAAACCGAAACTATTGCGGGGCCACTCGTTGGCGAAACGCACGCGCTGAATGTAACCGGCATGCACGGGAGGTATCTCCAGCCCTTCGTACCAGTAGTCGGAATCACGCGCGGATATGACATCGAGTTCACCGATGCGGAAGAGTTCACGTATCTTTGCGCCTTCGGCGATGAAGGAGTAGACGAGATGGTCCACGTTGCATGAGTACCGAGTGAACCGCCTTTTTTCGGCCCACCAATTCTTCACCCGCGTGAGCATGATCCTGCTGCCCATGGTCACCCCTTCTGCATCTACGGCATATCCCCCCGTCGTCGGTACAGCTCGCCACTGATAACGCGTCGGATAGTCCGGACCGAACTCGGCGTAGAATCGTGTGCAGGCGGAGGGCAGGGTGCCGGCGTAGTACGCTGAATAGGGACGCGGCGTGGGGAGCGTGACAGCCATAACGTTGTTGCCATACACGGCGATGCGGGCAAAGTTGCTCAGATAATAGTCCGTGTAAAAAGGCTCTGCGCTGTAAGGCGAGGTGCGCAGGAAGAGCGAGCTCACGAAGTCGCGCGTTGTGAGGGGGTCTCCATTTGAGTAGCGCGCCTTCTCATCGATGTGGAAATAGATGGTCTTTCCTCCGGGCGATACGGCCCAGCGATCCGCCGTTCCGGGAATGAGTGCGCGCGTCTGCGGGTGGATACGAACGAGCGGCAGCTCAATGTCGTCGTAGATGTAGCGACGAGTGGAATTGTTGCTGTTGGGACCAAAGACGCGGAGGGTATTGGGGAAGGTGCGTTGGAGGGCAAGTCGGAGAGAACCGCCCTTGATAGCGGCAGGGTCGCCGAGTTCCGGTTGATGATGTCCATCCTGCCATACGAGATGGGTCGGCAAGTCTCTTTCTTCGAGGAAAACGAGGTAATCCCCCATGGCGATGCGGGAACGGATTTTATCCTCCTCCGCTCGAGCAAAGAGGAGCCGCGCGTTCGGTGCCTCCGTAGAATCTGTCGCCGCTGCCCGAGTCTCTTCCTCCTCAATGATAGCGCGCGTCTTCCGCAGCTCCTCTTCCAAGTAGGTGCGTACACGGGCATTCCAGCGTGCAGGGAAACCGCGAAACCCCGGTGGCATACGCCATGCGCGGGCATACGGAGGTACGTTCTCCGCTGCCTCAAAGCCCATAGGTAACGAACGATTTGCCGGCGGTTGCCAGTCAATTCCGCGCTCCTTTGTGCTGTCCTCACAGCTCGACAAAACAAGAAGCGCCGCTGCCGCCATGAGAAGCAGCGTGGTGCGCGCGAGTTGCTGTGTCAATCTTTTGAGCATTTGTCGCAGAAAGGGGTGTTATGCGTAGTGATCGTGGCGATGGGGATCGATGGCTTCGCGTACACCCTCGCCGATAAAGGTGATGAGCAGAAGGAGCAGGACAAGCGCCGCTACGGCCGAGGACGCTACCCACGGTGAGGAAAGTTTGGAAAGACCGTCGTTGAGCAGGCGTCCCCATGCGGCGTAGGAGTCGGGGAGTCCGAACCCGAGATAATCCAGCGAAGTGAGTGAGAGGACCACCGTCGCTACGCTGAAGGGGATAAGGGTGATGACAATGGGAGAGAGATTGGGCAGCACGTGCCTTGCCAGAATGTGCAGCGGTCCGGCCCCCATAGCTCGCGCTGCCGATACGTAGTCTCTCGCTTTTTCTCGCATCGTCGCCGTGCGGATCAGGTATGTCATGGGCATCCAGCCCAGCAGCACCATCAGGGTGAGTGTTACAAACATTCCCCTCAGCCCCGCCGGCACGAAATCCGTGAGGATCATGACGAGAAAAAGGAAGGGCAACTGCGAGAGAATCTCAATCAAGCGCTGCGTCACGATGTCAAATGCTCCACCCAGATATCCCATCAACATGCCCACCATGATCCCGATAGCATACACCGCGGGAAGGTAGAAGAGTGCTGCCTGGATGTTCACTTGTAACCCGCCGAAGAGATAGGCTGCAATGTCCGACCCCTGACTGTCCGTGCCGAGCAGGTGGTCGCCGGTGAGCGGCGGCGCAGGATGATAGTGGATGAGGTAGTGATCGGTGTTGCTTCCTTTTAAGAAGTCCGGAATGCTGCCCGCCCCATCGTATGTTTCCGTGATGAGGTGACCCGCGCTCCACACGGCGGCGTACACCTCACGGCGCTCCCGACTCCATCCTTGCACGTGTCCGTCCGGTTTGCCGCGGCGGTAGCGAATGCGTAGGTGAATATCCCCATTGGCGTAGAGACGACAGGCCTGACCATCAAACAACGTTTTTCCGTCCGGTGTGCAGAGCAGCCCGTCCTTCACGACGAGCCTCTCCATGGGGTACGGCGCCGGATCATTGGTAGGTGCCCACGGTATGGGGGGCATGAGCACAAATTGCGGACCTCCCGGACTACCGAGCGCTGCGTGCAGAGCTCGGTAGTCTGCCTCCGCATGGGCAGCGTTGCCCGAGAGTCCGAAGACGGCTCCCGGTATGATGCTGCGACGAAAGGCTGGGAAGTACCACTCACCTTGCTCGGTTTGCACGGCGAGGGCGCGTTTGCCTACGACGATTTGGTCCGCCGCAGCAAGCAGGATGATGCCGCCCAGTATCAGCAGCGAATAATAGGCTCGGCGGTGGGACCTGAAACGATGCCACGCCCTCTGCGCCTGAGGGGAGAGACGAAAACTCGGTTGCCGTCGCAGCAGCACGGTCACACCCGCGATAAAGAGAAGACCCACTATCGCCCAGCCAAACCAATGGACCTGTCCATCCGCCGCCAGCGTGGGACACACTTCCGCCGGGACTGAGAGAAAACTTAATTCACGCGACACCGTGAACGGCCACGAAAGCGTGGGCAGCAGCCAGCCACGCAGCTCTCCCATGGCGCTCAGCAGCGAGGCCACGATCATCAGCACGGCTGGCAATTTTTTCTTCATTTAACGAAACTTGATTCGCGGATCCATGCAGGCCACCAGAACATCCGACAGCAGGTTGCCCAGAATAATGATGACAGAGCTGAGCAAGAGGGTCCCCATGATGAGCGTGTAGTCTTTATCCATCAAGGCCTGGAAACTCAACATACCGAAGCCTCGGATATCAAATACCCGTTCAATCAGTATGGAGCCTCCTACAACGGAGCAGATGACCCCGCCCAACCCGGAGACAACCGGTATCATGGCATTACGTAGTGCATGCTTCCACACGCTGCCGCCGAAGCTCAACCCTTTTGCCGCCGCTGTGCGCATGTACCCGGCGGACAGGTTCTCCATGAGGTTGTTCTTGACCATCATCGTCGTCATGGCCAACGCTCCTACCACATAACACGTGAGCGGCAAAACGGTGTGAGCCGCGATATCTCCTACCCGAGCGAGCATCCCCATGCTCTCGTAGTTCACACTCGTCAGACCGTACAAGGGGAAATATTCCAGTCGCGCGCCAAGGTAGATGAGCAGGACGGCGCCCAAGGCAAATCCCGGCACGGCGTACCCCAGAAAAATAAGCAGACTCGTCGCGCTGTCCAGCCACTTTCCATGCCACATCGCTTTGCACACCCCCAAGGGTATGCTCACCCCATACGCGATGATGGCCGCCAGTATGCCGAAGTAGAGCGATACCGGCAGCCGACTCATGATCATGCCGAGCACCGGCTCATTGTATTTATACGACTTCCCAAAATTGCCCTGGAGAATGCCGTCAAACTCCTCCCTGTACATGACGGCTCGCCAGTGCCTTGACCTCGCTCGTTTGCGTCGGTCCGCTTCCTCACGATCCGGCGGAAGAGGTCGCACGTTCATCCGCGGGTGGGGGGAGGCCGCCGTCGGCTCCTCGATGTCCACCTTCCAGCCTTCGCTTTTCCACCAACTCGGCGCAGCAAAACGCGGCGTCAGTCCTTCGCGACGTACCTCCAAAACGCGGGGCGTGCCGTCAGGGGAGGACGTGGTGAGGTAGGCGCTTCCTTCGCTGTCGAATTCCGCGCGTGTGATGTTCACCCGTGTACGTTGCAGCCCGAGCCATTGCAGGTAGGCCTTAAACATGGGCTCGTTCAAGTTGAAGAGGTCCTCCAATTTTTCTCTCTCCGCATCGCTGATGTGCGAGGTGCTGATTCCGCTCGTTTTTTCCCCGGCGAGCGAACCGATCGCCTGTTCCTGCAATATCCTGTCTACCGGACCTCCCGGCACCATTCGCGTCAGGCAGAACACAATCAGCGTAACCCCGATCAAGGTGATGGGAGCCAACAGCAACCGCTTGAGGATGTACCTGCGCACAGGGGCATTCTACCAGAAGTGAACCGCGAGACAAGTGCATTTTTTTTGACCGTCAACGCCCGCATTCCACATCGCCAATCGTAAATAGGCGCCTTCGCCTTTCTAGCTATCCATTACCATTGTTCTCGAAAATTCCGCTGCGCTATCGCTCCGCTGGAACGCGCTTCGCGCGCGAATTTCCTGAAATCGTAATTCGTAAATCGAAAATCGTAAATAGGCGCCGAAGGCGCCCGGCCGCTTTCCTCATAACATTCCGCCATGATTGATCCCACCACCAATGCTTTTGCATCGCATATCCCGCGCCTTTGGCGCGCTAGCATCCCAAATCGTAAATCGTATGTCGAAAATCGTAAATAGGCGCCTCAGGCGCCCATGGGCGCGCGGGGAAATATTTTGAGTTGCATGCGAGCGTGAATAGGGTATAATGCCCGCGTTATGACGCAAGAGCAACCGGACAATCCGGCAACTGGGACAGGCTCCTCGGAGGGAGAACTTATCGCTGTGCGGCGCGAAAAAGTGGATAAATTGCGTGCGCTGGGGGTCAACCCTTACGGCGGGCGTTTTGAGACAAACACATCGCCGGCAGAACTCAAGGCAGATTTTGCGGAGGGGAAACAGGTGCGCCTGCTCGGTAGGATTTCGGCTCTGCGCGATATGGGGAAAACGCAATTTTTCACGCTCAGCGATGTCTGCGGCGGCATCCAGTGCATGCTGACCAAGAAGGCGGTGAGTGAGGAGGACTGGAGCGTGTGGAAACTGCTGGAGCGGGGAGATTGGATCGGCGTGCAGGGAGAGACATTTGTGACGCGTACGGGAGAACCCTCCGTCCGCGTGGAAAGTTTTCGCGTTCTTTCCAAGGCGTTGCGACCGATGCCGGACAAGTTTCACGGTCTCGCCGATCCGGACCTGAGATATCGTCGCCGCCACCTGGACCTGATGAGCAATCCGGAGAGCGCGCAGCGTTTTGTGGCGCGGTCTCGCATCATCCACGAGATTCGGCAATACTTGGCAGCGCGGGGATTCATGGAGGTAGAGACCCCCATGCTCCAGGACATTGCAGGTGGAGCGGCCGCCAAGCCTTTTGAATCCTATTACAACGCCTTGAAAAAGCCGGTGACGCTGCGCATTGCGCCGGAGCTCTATTTGAAACGTCTGCTGGTGGGAGGTTTCCCCAAGGTGTACGAGTTGAACCGCAATTTCCGCAACGAGGGCATCGACCGGCGGCATAATCCGGAATTCACCGTGCTGGAGGTGTATGAGGCAGGCGGCGACTTCGAGAGCATGGCGGAGATGATGGAGGAGATGATTACCACCGTGGCGCAAAATGTGTTCGGCAAGCTCGTTTTCGACCAATACGATGAGGAGGGCAATGTCCGACGCACCGTGGACCTGACGCGCCCGTGGAAGCGCGCGGACTACGCGGATCTCGTGAAAGATGTTGCCGGGGCGGATTGGTTTGACCTGACGCCTGAGCAACGCCGCCGGCGCGCCGTGGATCAACTCGGTATTCAGATCGGTGATGGGCTGGATGATATAGCCGTCACGCAACAGGTGTATGAAAAACTCGTGGAGGAGAAGCAGGATTCGCCTCTCTTCGTCTGCCACGTGGCGCGGGATCTCGTTCCCCTCGCGAAGGCGAATCCTGAGCGCCCGGATGTGGTGGATGTCTTTGAGCTGGTCATGAATGGGCAGGAGCTTTGTCCCGGCTACTCAGAACAAAATGACCCCGTGGAGCAGCTCGCCCGCCTCAAACAACAGGCCGGCGAAGAAACCCAAAAAATCGACATGGACTTCGTGGAAACTCTCGAGTCCGGCATGCCTTCTGCCGGCGGTATCGGCATAGGGATCGATCGCCTCTGCATGCTGCTCACCGGCGCGGCATCCATCCGCGATATCATCCTCTTTCCCCAGCTTAAAAATCGCGCCTGACGCGTGCATTCCCCCATTTGGAGTCCCACGGGCTCTCCATCCGAGCCGCTTCGGGTCACGGGAGAGAAGGGGACCGGCGGTTCAGCTGCGGGGAAGTTCAAGGTTGTTTTTCCAGGTCGTTGCTGCAGCGGAAAGGGAAGCGGCAACGTCGGCGTGCTGTGAGGCAAAGCGCGGTGTAAACCAGGGGAAAGCCCCAATGAGGTCGTGAATGACCTGTACCTCGCCGTCGCAAGTGCCGTGTCCCGCGCCGATGCCGATGGTGATGATGGGGGAGGCCGCCGTGACGCGGGCTGCGACTTCGGGAACGGTGCATTCAATGACCACGGAAAAAGCGCCCGCATGGACGACGGCTGCCAGATCCTCGAGAAGCGCGTGAGCCTCGATCTCCGTCTTGCCCCGCATGCGGTAGCCGCCGTCCTCCTTGATGTGCTGGGGAAGCAGACCGATGTGGGCTTGAACGGGAATGCCGGCTTGGGTGATGGCGCGGATGCGGTCCTCGACGTCGACCCCTCCCTCGAGTTTGACCGCCTCGGCGCCCGCGTCGATAAGCGCGCGCGCGGAATGGAGCGCTTGCTCGGGCGTGTCGTACGTGTGGATGGGCATGTCGGCGATGAGAAGCGCATGCGAAGTGCCTCGGGCGACAGCTGCCGTGTGGTGCAGCATGTGCTCGAGGGTGACGGACGTGGTATCGGGAAAGCCAAGGACCATCATACCGAGTGAATCGCCAACGAGGAGCATATCAATGCCGGCTTCGTCCAGAAGACGCGCTGTCGGGTAATCGTACGCGGTAAGCTGCGAGACGGGACGCACGCCTTTACAGGAGGCAATGGCGGATATTTTATCTTGGGGAGTCATAGCAGAGGGGGTCAGATGTTGTACGGAAAAACGGCAGGATGCTCCGGCAATTGCGTGAGGAGCTGCGAGATGGGGAGCGTTTGCCCCGGAAGAATGACGGAGGGGTCGATATCGCAGAGTGGACGGAGGACAAAGCGCCGGAGATGAGCCCGGGGATGGGGAAGGGTGAGAGCGGGCGTGCTCAGTACAAGATCGCCGCAGTAGATGAGGTCGATGTCGCAGGTGCGCTCTTCGCCGGGAATGCCGCTGCGGCAGCGCCCGAGCTCGGTTTCGATGCGAAGCGCGTGGGTGAGTATCTCCTCCGGCGGCATGGCAGTGAATGCCTCTACACAGGCATTGAGAAAACGCGGACTGCCCGCCGGACAGTCCATCGGCTCGGTTTCGTACACTTGCGATAGACGCAGATCGCCCAGCAGCGCGGATAACGCGTCGCATGCCCGCTCAAGGAAGCGGAGACGGTCTCCCGAGTTTGAGCCCAGGGAGAAGGCGACCCGGCGCGCTGAGGAAGAGTTAGTCTGTGAAGCCGAGCACATCTTGCATGCTGTAGAGTCCGGCCGGTTTGTCCGCTAGCCAAAGAGCAGCGCGTACAGCTCCGGCGGCGAACGTCATGCGGCTGGAGGCTTTGTGCGCGAGTTCCACGCGCTCACCGTCGGTGGCAAAAATAACCGTGTGGTCTCCGACGACATCGCCTCCGCGCAGGGAATGCATGCCGATCTGTTTTTGAGGACGCGCGCCCACGATGCCCTCTCGGCCGTGCATGACATCGGCCTTGTAATCCATGCCGGTGACATCACAGACAATCTCGGCGAGAGAACGCGCGGTGCCGCTGGGGGCATCGAGCTTATGGTGGTGGTGCATCTCGACGATTTCAACGTCGTAGCCGTTGAGGATACGGGCGGCGTGGCGAGTGAGCCAGAAGAGCGTGTTCACACCAACAGAGTAGTTAGAGGCAAAGACGATCGGTATCTGCTTGGCGGCATCGGTGATGGCGGCACGTTCCTCCTCGGTGTGCCCCGTGGTGCCTATGACGACAGGTTTGTGCTGCGCAAGCGCCGTTGCCACGAGCTCCGGGGTAAAGCCGTGGAAGGAGAAATCGATAGCTATGTCGGCCTTGGAAAAAGCGGCGGCGATATCTTGTCCGACGTCGTGCGTCGCGGCGAGTGAAGTGTCGGGACATTGCTCGACAGCTTGCTTCACGGCTTGTCCCATGCGTCCGGAGATGCCTGTAACGAGGATATTCATGGCAGGAGAGAGTGTTGAGTAAAAATCAGGAAAGCAGAGAGAAGCGGCGCATGAGCTCCGTAAGTCGGGCGCGTTTTTCTTCCGCCAACGGAGCGAGCGGCAGGCGCAGTTCCCAGCTGATGTCGCCGCGCAGCGCGAGAGCCGCTTTGATGGGTACGGGGTTGACGTCCAGACTCATCAGTCCCTTCATGAGCGGGTAGTACTTTTTCTGCAGGGCGGCAGCCTTTTTTCCATCGCCGGAAAGCGCCGCATCCACCAACTCGCGCATCTGCCTTGGCGCCACGTTGGAAGTGACGGACACCAGTCCGCGCGCACCGCATGAAACAAAGGGAACAGTCAGTCCGTCATCCCCGCAGAGTACGGCAAAATCTTCCGGAACCGCCTGCACCAGCTGGTTCACGCGATCCACACTTCCGCCCGCTTCCTTGATGGCGACAATGGTGGGACAGTCTTTCGCGAGGCGTGCAGCCGTTTCCACGGCGATCTCAATGCCGCTGCGCCCCGGGATGCTGTACAGAAGAACGGGCAGAGAAGAACATTCGGCAATGGTCCTGAAATGACGGTAGAGCCCTTCCTGGCTGGGTTTGTTGTAGTAGGGACAAACCTGCAGCGTGCCATCAGCCCCCATCTCGGCAGCCTCGCGGGTCATAGCGACAGCTTCAGCGGTGGAGTTGGACCCCGTCCCGGCAATGACCTGGCAGCGTCCATGGGAAACTTCAATGGCTAGGCGTATCACCTCCATATGCTCCGCATGGGTGAGCGTGGGGGATTCCCCGGTGGTGCCGACAGGGACAATGCCGTTGACCCCGGCGGCAATCTGTGCTTCAATGAGAGAACGAAAGGCGTTTTCATCTACCTTCCCATCGCGGAAGGGTGTGATCAAGGCTGTATAAAGACCCTCGTATTTCATAAGTAAGGGAACTATACCCCAGCGCTGCCGTAATGTCAAGCACGGCGGGAAACTCCGAGGCGACTACGTCGCCTATTTACGATTGACGTTGATTGACTCGTCGGTACCGCATTGACTCAGCGCCTTAGGGGCAAAAGCTGCGCTTTCGGCTAACCTGCCTGACTGCCGTCGGCAGTCTTATCAATCGTAAATAAGCAAACGCTTTGCGTTTGCCAGGGGTGTTTCAATTTCTCTTTCGCCCCTTCTTGTTGTCGTTTTTATTGTGAGAGTCGCCCTTGGAGGGCTTAAGTTGTTCCGGGGAGATGGAGGGGTGTGCTCCGTTCCACATCGTTGCCAGTGCGAGGCATATTTTCCCATAGACGCTATTTGGGTCGAGTTTGACGCAGGCATTGATAAGGTCCTTCATATGCTTGCCGCCGCCTTCTTCGCGACGGGCCTGACCGATGAGCAGACAGTAGGCAGCTTGTCGGTCGATGGGGCGCAGCGTTGTATCGTTGATGACCTTCATCGATTCCTCCAGCATGCCTTCCATCGTTGGTTGAAAATCATTCGAGAGGAAGCCGTCTTTTGTGTGCATCATCTTGTAAAGGAATTGCAGAGAGCTGTGTTCATTGCGACGCACCATGCCTGTTTTATCCTCCGGGTCGGCGTTGCGAATGAGGTTGATGAGGTCGGAGGGCTGCTGGATGGGAAGGTCAGCGATCTCGCCGAGTTTGAGAGCTTTTTGCTGTCCGCTGAGCGTCTCCGCTTCCGCCATGAGCTTTTTTTGCTTGCGATAGACCTCCAGCTTCTCCTGAATGTTTTTGATGGCAAGTGAACCGTTTTCATCCCCGAGATTATCGGTGCCGGGCAGGTTGGCGTACATACGGCCGGAAGAATCAATCATCATCACAGTGGGACAGATACCAAAGGGGATGGCGGGCATGCCCTGTGTGATCGTTAAGGCTTGATCCTTTTGTTCCGGTGTAGGATTTTGGTATAGAGGCGCCGCCACCAGCATGGCATCCCCCGTTACCTTCTCAATGTTCGAATTCTCCCAGAATTTTTTCAACATGCGCACACTGCGCCGATTCCAATCCGGTCCGTAGCAGAAAACGATAATGCCATCGTTGCCGACGTTCGCCAGGGCGTCGCTGTACGTATCCGGTCGGCGTGGATTCTTCTTCACCCCCGGCTGTGCGGTGTCGCCATTTGTTTGCGCAGCGGCCTGCCCGTCCTGCGCCGTCGCGAGAGAACCGGCGACCAGGACCGTGAGAATCAGTAAACTTGCCAAATGCGTTGGTCTTTTATTTTGCTTTTTTTCGGTCATAGACAAGGACAGCTTTGAAGTCGATACCAAGCATCTGCTCAGCTCCGGAGTCGATGCGGATAAATCTGGCCGTGGGAAAATCTTTCTCAATGTGGTAGAGCATGTACGGGATGTCTTGAGAATCCGGAAGATTGCAGAGTCGTTCCCACGTCTTGCCATCCACTGAGGTCTCAATGTACCAATCGCGGTACCGTCCGCATCCCTCGCGTGGGATGATCACGATGTCTCCCAGTGAGGTCTTCTTGGCCAATTCAATGGTGAGCTTAACGTGGTTGCCTTTCTCGGACTCGATGAGCCCGCCCTCTTTCGTCAGTGCGGCGGCATGGCGCACAATGCTGCGCTGGTCCGGATTGTACTTCTCCAGCATAACCACCCCGCCCGCTGCAACATTGTTGCCTTGGGGTTCCGGAAAATCAGGAAGCTTGTACGACTCATTGCCTTCCTCCGCCCTGAGGTAATCCTTGCTGTATTGATTCACGAGGCCCATGTAGGTGTCCAGTTCTCTTTGGTTGATTCGTTTGCTGTCGGACAGCATTTTCGCTGTCATTTCTTCCGCGGCGCGTATGATGGATGCTTTCAGGAGGGTGGTTACTTCTTCGCGATTCTCCATGTCTTCCGGAAAGTTCGCAAGCGCTTTGTCGATGATAACTCGTATTTTTTCTCCTGTTGTTCGCCCCTCGGAATAGGCTTTGCGCACTGCCCAGCTGAGAGCGAAACCGAACGCCGGCTTGTGCTGCATGGTTTCCGCAAGAAGTCGCAGATATTTTTCCTTGTACGGAAGAGCTTTTCCCATGGAGTTGTATTGCGTCTCCAGCAGTTCATCAAGGGGCCACTCAGCCTCTTCATTCTTCTCCAAATTATCAAAGAAGCTCTTGAAGGCGACAAGTTTTTGCGGCGGTGTCCGCAGGGTCTGCAGAAGTGTGGGATAGATAACCTTGTTGAGGTAGTTGGCGCACATCTCCGGGTGCTGCGGTGCTACGGACTTGCAGATGAAATCATTGACGCCAAGATACTTCGAGGGACGCTTGCTTAGTGATTTAGCCGCCGTCTGCAGGTAGAGGGTCCACACCGGGTTGTACAGCGGCTGCATGCCTACGGCCATTTCGTACAGCTTGAGGGCTCTGCCCGGATCCTTGTAGGTGGTGGCAAACAGGGTAGCAATGGAGCATACCATCTGCGCATCGCGTGTACGTTGCCCATCCTGATACATGTCCGTCATCATCTGGAAAGCGCTCCAGGTGTACATACCCCAAATGGGCCAGTGAGGATGCCGATCGGCAGAAATAGAGTTTGAAGGATTCCACTTGCCATCGTTGTACACGGCGTAGGCGCAGTGTCCGGGCTCACCAACGGTTACAGCCGGTATTCCGTTAGCACAGGCAGCCGATGTGCCGTAGTGCGACAAGCTGCCGCACACGCCGCCCATCTCACGCACCTGTTTCGCATAGTTGTCCGGGTAGAGGGCAGAGTAGGGCTGGTAGTAGAGTTCGGCAGAGAAAATCTTATCCCCGAATTTGTTGAGGGGAAGGTAGTCGACTTGTCCGCACATATTGCTGTAGTAGCCGGACGGCGCCGATGTGTTGTCGCGCAACCAGCGCATGGTGCTCGCCGTGCCAAAGGGACTATCCCCTTTCCAGCCGCAGGGGAAATGCAAGAGCCAATCGGGAAGGTCCCCGAAGGAACTATTGAGCAGTCCTTGGTCCCAGCTGTCGGCAAAGTATGCGTATCGTTGGCGTGCCAGTCGGTAAATATCCGGCTTGGGAGCATTTTTGGAGCCGTGCTTCTGGCGTGAATGGGAAGCCTCTCGCTTGGGCGGAGCCATGCCCGCTTGCTTGAGTTCTTCGATCTCTTCGGGTGTGAGGGTCCGACCGGCCCCGTACCAACCGTTGCGCGTAAACTCTACAGCCACAGCCGCCGCAATGCGCCGTTTCAGTCCGGGCTTGGGCTCCTCCCCTTCCTCCGCCACATCTTTATCCATATTGGGGTCATTCTTGCGGAAGTCATTCACCATGGCCAACGCTACTTCCGGCAAGCACATGTCTCCATCGTACACAAAAGAGCTTAGCCATTGCAGGTCATTGAGCAGCGGCGATAGCCTTTGCGCTGTATCATCTTCCTTCATTAACTGGGCCAGCACGTCCATGTTTGCGCGATGCAAAAGCTCCCACTGCGTAATGGCAAGGCGTATCTCGGGGTCCGCTATACAGGCCATCACATCTTCCTTGCTTGTTCCATCCAGGGCGCCTTGAATGCGGGATGCGAGCTTCTTCTGGAGCTGGGGTGGCTTAAGCCATTCGCGGAAATTGATTTTGCTGTTGAAATGTTCTTCCTTGGCGGGGGCCTTCACCTCCTCCACCGGCACGTCAGCAAACTTCGTGACGTCCGTGCCCTCGGGATCCGGCTCTGGCTCTTCTTCGTTGTTGTCCACCACCGGCTCAGGTTCGGGCTTTGGTTCGGGTTCAGGCTCGGGCTCAGGTTCTGCCACGGGCTCCGGTGCCTTCACTTTTTGTTGCCGGACGACTTTTTCCGGATAAATCTGTGGCTCTATCATGTACCCTGCAAACATCATCAGCAGGATGAACACTATTGCTGCCAATCTCCACGTCATGTTTTCATTTTCCAAATTTTTATTCCCTTGTCAAGCGCTTCTATGCAGGGCAAACGCATTTAAAAGAAGTTCATCAACGGAGAAAGTGCCCATGTGGGCTGATATCACCGTTGACCATGGAAATTCCGCTTAGCATTTGCTTGGCATCCCTCGCCAGCGGTGCGTGAATTCACTATATCGTCAATCATAAACAACCAATGTGTTATGCTGTTTGAAACTGCGATGATCGTTCGTGTGCTCGCCTTTTCTTGGGACACGTGTGCACTTCGAAGTGACTGCAATTAAAATGCTTGACATGAGGGAAGATATCGGGTAGGGTAAGGCAAAGCATGAAAGCACGTCGAATCGTCATCACGGGCATAGGCGCGTTATCGCCCTTGGGAAATAGCGCGGAGGAAACGTGGAAGGGCATGAAGGCCGGTCGCTGCGGAATCCAGCGCATAGAAGGTTTGGAGGGAGTGGAAACTTTCCCTGTTCAGATAGCGGGTCAGGTGAGGGGATTTGATCCGGTCCCGTATTTTCGCAAGGATCCGAAGGCAGTGAGGAGGTGTGATCGGTTTGAACAATTGGCTATGGCCGCTACGGTGATGGCGATCGAGGATGCCGGGTTGGATCCCGAGAAGGAAAATAAGGAGAGAGTAGGGGTCATGATAGGCTCCGGTATCGGAGGTTTGGGTATCCACGGGTCTAACTGTGAAATATTGATAAAGAGTGGGATGAGACGCGTGTCTCCCTTTTGCATCCCCTACATGATCACCAACATGGCCAGCGGCATGGTGAGCATTGAGTTTGGTTTCGGGGGACCTAACATGAGTATCTCTACCGCCTGCGCGACGTCGAATCACTCCATAGGCGAGGCTTGGCGTATCATGAAGTTCGGCGATGCTGACGTCATGATTTGCGGCGGAGCCGAGGCGTCGATTTTGCCGATCGGCATTGCCGGGTTCGCCAACATGAAGGCTCTTTCTACCCGTAATGATGACCCCGCTACGGCCTCCAGACCCTATGACATCGACCGCGATGGCTTTGTGATGGGTGAGGGCGCCGGCGTCGTTGTCTTGGAGACACTGGAGCACGCGCAGGCCCGAGGAGCCAGAATCCTCGCTGAACTCGTGGGCTATGGATTGAGCGCGGATGGGTACCACCTGACCTCTCCCATGCCGGATGGCGAGGGCGCGAGCCGCTGTATGCAGATGGCGATGGATCATGCCGGACTCAAGGCGGAGGACATCGATTATGTGAATACGCACGGTACATCGACCCATTTGGGGGACATTTGCGAGGTCAAGGCCATCAAACGGACCTTCGGTTCGTACGCGCAGAACGGTCTGCTGGTGAGTTCCACCAAGTCGATGACAGGTCACTTGCTCGGAGCTGCGGGCGGGATTGAGTTGCTGGCCTGCGTCATGGCTGTCCGTGAGAATTATGTACCGCCCACGATCAACGTCTTCCACCAGGACCCCGAGTGTGACCTCGATGTGTGTGCCAACCAGGGCCGCAGTCATGATGTACGCGTAGCGCTGAGCAATTCTTTCGGCTTCGGCGGTCATAATGCTTCGCTCATTGTGCAGCGCTTCGAAGCCTGATTCGGCGAAGGAACCCCTCAGACGAGGGGGACGCCGCAACGGTGAACCGTGGTAGGTCGCTGATCCGTCGCACTGCTGCTTCCAACGTTTTTCTCTTCCGCCCATGCACCAAAAATTACTCGGCAAAGTGAGCGACTATCTAGCGGGGCTGCGAAGCCGCCACACGCAGGATGATAAGATGCTGCAGTGGGCGGTGGTAACGCTGCTCGTGCTGGGATTGACCGTAGCTCTGCAAGCCTGTGGTGTCCTCATCATGCTCGACGAGCTTCAGCTGCGCTTTCTGGCAGGTCATCCCTTTTACCTTACAGCGGAAGATGCTCAGGTTTCGTTGTTGTCGCCCGGTGTTACGTTTAGTCTCTGCGTCGGGATAACGCTGTATCTCTCGGCTGTCTTACTGCGTGGGAAAAGCATGTGGCGGCGCACTCACGTCGCCCTGTTGGCATTCATCGCGGTGGGGTTGCCGGGCGTGGCGGGCATTCTGTGGCATGGGGTGTTTTACGTTGGTCAGCCGTTGCTCTGTGTCGTTATTTTGTGGGTGCTTCTTGTGCCGGGAACACTTGTCTGTCGCTCCATCCGTTCATGAAAGCTCAGGATTATCCAGCTGCTGTTCGTGAACTTATCACGCAGCTCTCGCACCTGCCCGGCACAGGACGGCGGAGTGCTGAGCGCTTGGCCCTGTGGATTTTGAAAAATGGACAGACGGATGCCTCGGCTCTGGCGCAGGCCATCACCGCGGCGGTGGAGTCCACAGCGATGTGCCCCCGGTGCGGTTTCTTTGCAGCAAAGGGGGAACTCTGCACGGCCTGCTCCGATCCTGCTCGCGATGCTTCTCAGATATGCGTTGTTGAACAGGCCACAGACGTCCTCCCCATCGAACGCAGCGGTTTCTTTCATGGGCTCTACCACTGCCTCGGCGGCAAATTGTCCCCCTTGGATGGGGTGATGCCCGAGAATCTTGCCGTCGACAAACTCATTGAGCGCGTCAGGTCTCACCCCGATTGCGAGGTCATACTCGCCGTCGGCAGTGATGTCGAAGGGGAAGCCACCGCTCTTTTCCTCGCTGAGCAGCTTCGGAATCTCCCCTGCCGCATCTCCCGCCTGGCCCAGGGTATGCCCGCGGGCGCCGGTCTTGCCCAGACCGATGCCATCACCGTCATGCGCGCTCTCCAGGGTCGTACCCAAATGGAAAAATCCGCGTCGCCGGAACCTTCCGACAATTGATGGACGAGCCAACGACGCGCTGAAGCTCACGCGTCCCAATAAAAAATTCTTCTCCGGGCTTATTCAATCCATATCCCAGGCGTTTTCTATGGACGAAGGAAGCACGGTTAGCACGAAGGCATCGTGTTACCACGAACCTTTCTAAGCTGTCGTGGAGCAAATAAGGCTTGATTTTTTTGCCATTCTGGGGTTGAATGAAAGGGTATGAAAACAGTTGGAATCATGGGAGTCGTTGCGCTGCTGGGCGCATGCATCTTGTCGTCGTGCGGCGAGTGCTCGTGCAAGGGGAATAGCGACTACTTGCGCGACGTGCCGGTGACGCATTCACAGAGTTTTCGTTGATGGAGAGAGAGGAACGAGATGTCGTTTGAAATTCGCGAGATGCCGGAGCAACCTCAGCGCGCGCTGTTGGTGGGTATCGGCATGCCCGGCGACGACAGGCGAGAGCGCGAAGCCCTGCTGGCGGAACTGGTGGCTCTCGTGAGCAATCTCGGCATGGGGATTGTGGAAAGTCGCGTGGTGTGGATTCGGGAACTCCAGGCGAAATACCTCTGCGGCATTGGCAAGGCGGAGGAGATTCGCGGCTTGACGGAGTCGCTCCACGCGGATTGCCTGGTGATCGATAATTTACTCACTCCCTCCCAACAGCGCGAGTGGGAAAAATTGACCGACCTCCCCGTTTGGGATCGTGAAGAGATCATTCTCGATATCTTCGCAGAACGCGCTCGCACGCGCGAGGCTACCCTGCAGGTGGATCTGGCTCGTATGCAGTACGCCTTGCCGCGCATGGCGGGCATGTGGAAACACCTCGACCGCCAGCGCGGAGGCTCCGGCGGCGGCAAGGGCGGCGGCGCAGCTGCCCGCGGAGAAGGAGAGAAGCAGATTGAGGTCGATCGTCGGCTCGCTCATGAACGGATTGAAGCCATCCGCGATGAGCTCGAGACCGTGCGCCGCCAGCGCGCTACGCAACGCAAGGAACGCGTCCGTCAGGGGATACCCGGCGCCGCCATCGTCGGCTACACGAATGCGGGCAAATCGAGCCTTCTCAATGCGCTCACTGATGCCGGCGTTCTCGCGAAGGATGTCCTTTTTGCCACGCTGGACACGACGAGCCGCAAAATCGAGCTGCCAGATGGTCAACCCCTCGTGCTGACCGATACGGTAGGTTTCATCCGCAATTTGCCGCATCGTCTTGTGGAGGCGTTCAAATCCACGTTGGAGGAAGCCGTGTTGGCAGATTGTCTGATTCACGTCGTGGACGCGAGTGACGCCGAGGTGCTGCGACACTACGAGACCACGTGTGAGGTTCTTGCGGAACTCGGAGCGGGGGACAAGCCGATGGTGGTGGTGTGCAATAAAATGGATCTTCTGGATAAGGAGAGGCAAGCGGAGGTGCTCCGGCAAATGCGTCAGAGAGCAGAGGACAGAAAATGTCTTTCGTTGAGCGTTCGCTTGGGGGAAGGTATGCCGCAGCTGCTCGAAGCTTGTGTGGAGATGCTCTCGCACCGAGTCGTCACCCAAATGTACCGCATCCCCCAGGCGGAGAGTCGCCTCCTCGCCCTCATGCACCGGGACGGGAAAGTGATTTCGCTGGACTATGAAGGGAACGATGTCGTGGTGAAAGCCACCCTGCCGAAGGAATTTGCGGCGCGTATAGCCGCTTACCGCGAACATTCATGATGAGAAATCTTGCCATTGCTGTATTGAGTGTATGTCTGGCGGCATGCGGGAGCGTCCATGAAGACCCCTACGTGACCGGTGCCCGTTTAGAGGCGGCTAGCAAGAACAAGAGGGTAGCGCGCACCTACGAACAATTTATTGCCAGCCCGAGTTACAGTATGTCGAGAGATATGTGGCGAGGTCGCGCCCTCGAGATGTACGCCCCGCAGCATTCTCGCGTGGAGATTCTCTTGCGGGAGCAGAGAGGACGCCTCTATATCAACGACCAGATCGCCATGGATTTTCCCGTTTGCTCCGGCAGAGTGGGCGGACACGAAACGCCCCGTGGCACCTTTCGCATTACGGAGAAAAAACGTGAACATCGCTCCACCAGCTACGGCAGCTTTGTGGATGCGAATAGCGTGATCGTGAAAGGGGATGTCCAATCATGGCAGAAGGCACCGAAAGGCTCGCATTTTAAGGGGGCGCTCATGCCTTACTGGATGCGCTTCAACGGTGCGATCGGTATGCACGTCGGCAGTGTGTATCGCAGTGGAGAATCTCATGGCTGCGTGCGCATCCCGCCCGAGGCGTGCAGTATCCTCTTCGAAAAATTAGCCGTCGGTTCCAAGGTCATTGTCAAATAAGCTCATGATATCCCGTTTACACAGTGCAGCAGTCAATGGTATCACCGGTTACGAGGTGCAGGTTGAGGTCGATGTGAAGAAGGTGGAGGAGACCGGCCGTTTTGTCGTGGTCGGCTTGCCGGATACGGCCGTGAGGGAAAGCACCCAACGCGTCACAGCCGCCCTCCAAAACAGCCGCTTTTTCTGCCCGGGGCAGATTCTTGCTACGGTCAATCTCGCCCCGGCCGATGTCAAAAAACAGGGCCCCGGCTTTGATCTCCCCATCGCCATCGGTCTCGAGATGGCCATCCAAGCCAATTACAATGGCCTGCCGGAAGCCTACCGCCGCCGCATCCCTACCGATGTTGATGATTGGTGCATCGTGGGGGAGCTTGCCCTGGACGGTGAAGTGCGCGGCGTGCGCGGTATCCTGCCGCAGACGATTGCAGCGCGCGAGGCCGGTCGACAATACATCATGCTCTCTCCCGAAAATGCGGCAGAAGCCGCCGTGGTAGAGGGGATGCAGGTGTACGCGGTGCGGAATTTGTCGGAGGCGTGGGAGGTGCTGCTGGATCGCGCGTCGCACGCGCCGTACGAAAGTTCGGATCAGGTTGAGCTTGCAATGGGTCTGCCCGACTTTGATGAGATCAAGGGACAGCCGTACGCGCGGCGAGCCATGGAAGTGGCGGCGGCAGGGGGACACAACCTGCTCATGAGCGGCTCTCCCGGCAGTGGCAAGAGTATGCTTGCGTCCCGCCTGCCTACCATTCTGCCGCCTATGACCACCGACGAGGCTCTGGAAGTGAGCAAGATTCACTCTGTGTGCGGTCTGCTGCCCAAGGGCGCGGGGTTGTTGCGTTCACGTCCCTTTCGCTCCCCGCACCATACGATATCCGATGTCGGTCTCATGGGGGGAGGCAGCAACATTTCCCCCGGCGAGATTACCCTGGCGCACCACGGTGTCCTCTTCCTCGATGAGTTGCCGGAGTTCAATCGCCGTACCTTGGAAACCCTCCGACAGCCCCTTGAAAGCGGAGTCGTGACGATATCCCGCGCCAGCGGTTCCATGGATTTCCCTTGCCAGTTCATGCTTGTAGCCGCGATGAACCCGTGCCCCTGCGGCTATCTGGGAGATGCGCGACACGTCTGCCGCTGTAAACCGGCGGATATTGCCCGTTATCGCAAAAAAATATCCGGTCCCTTACTGGACCGCTTCGACATGGTGATTGAGGTGCCGGCCGTGGATCCCTCGAGCCTGCTGAGCAAACCGGATGGTGAGAGCAGTGCCGAGATACGCGCCCGGGTGACAGCCGCCCGTCTCATCCAGCAAAAGCGCTATGCCGGTACGGCGGTCACCTGCAATGCCCGACTCTCCGGTAAATTGATCCGCCGGTACTGTCCTCTCACGGCGGCACAGGAGACCCTTCTGCTGTCGGCCGTCGAGCAATTCGGTCTCTCAGCGCGCGCGTTTGATCGTATTTTGCGCGTCACTCGCACGATGGCTGATCTCGCCGGACGCGAGCTTCCGTCGGATGAGGACCTGCTGGAGGCTATTCAATTTCGCCAGTTTGAATCTCAATTACGCGGCGGAAATTGAAAGATTGTTGGTTATTTTCACGTATAGAGTAGAAAGACTCATTCCAGGAGTATGAAAATGCTAAATCGGATAGGGATGGTGTGCTGCGCGGTTCTTGTCGTAGCATGTCAGCCCGAGGAGAAGGAAGGAGAAAAGCCCCGAGTGCGGCCGCAGACCACTTGCTTTGACGAAGGATGGTCCTTCAAGTACTTCGGCAAAGGGGACCCCTTTGAGGAGGCCTCCTGCATCAAATCCTCCGGTGGTTCGCAGATTTATCACCCATGCAGTCATGCCATGGATGGCAATATGCAGACTCGCTGGTGCGCGCCTGATTCCCGTCCGGGCTACCGGATTGAGGTCAATATCGGCAACAAGACGCCCCTGCGTGTTGTGGATATCTACTGGGAGAAGAGCGTGCCCCAGAATGTGGACATTGAACTCGTTTACCCCGGCTCGGTGGAGAAAAAGACCGTGCGCCGGGAGAACCTTCTCACCCGTCTCCCCATCGGAGAGAGAATTCTGGAAAAAATTCGCATCTCCTTCCCGGACACGACAGGTACCGCATGGGCAAGTGTGCGCGAGATTGTGCTCGTGGATCGGGAAGGCAGGAGGGTCGAGCCGGTGAGTGAGCATTCCCCGGATGAACCGGCTCAGCCCGGGTATGATGCGACCGGTTTCCGCGCTGTCCACGTCCCCCACGATTGGGCAATCGAGAGCAAGTTCCTCAAGGAAGAACCCAACGAAACAGGTAAGCTGCCCTGGGTGGGCTATGGCTGGTATCGCAAATCTTTCCCTGTCCCGGCTGATTTCTCGTCTTCAACCGAGCGCTATTACCTCGACTTTGACGGCGTGATGTCCCACCCACAGGTCTACGTGAACGGGCAACTGGCAGGAAAATGGGCGTACGGGTACAACTCATTTCGCGTGGATATGACTCCCTTTCTCAAGGCGGGAGAGGAAAACCTCGTGGCGGTGCTGGCCAGCAATCGACCTCTTTCCTCCCGCTGGTACCCGGGTGCCGGCATCTATCGCCACGTCCGCCTCGTTCGTTCCCATCCCGCTCATGTCGCCTACCGGGGCATCTGCGTGCGGACCCCTGAAATTTCCCGAGATCATGCGATCGTCACCGTACACACGGACCTTGAAAACACAGGCGCTCAGCCGGCTGTCCTCACTCTCGAGCAAAAGGTCGGTGATAGACAAGCCTCTCCCCTGCAGGTGACTCTCGCCCCGGGTGAGGCCCGCACCGTGGAGCAAGAAATCCTCCTCGATAAGCCGGTATGGTGGTGCTGTGAAAATCCTCACCTCTACACCCTCACGACAACTCTCCGCGAGCAAAATAAGGAGCCCGAGGTCCACCACACGCGTTTTGGCGTGCGCACGGCGGAATGGACACCGGACGGTTTTTTCCTGAATGGACGACGTGTTGAGCTGCGTGGCGTCTGCGAACACCACGACCTCGGCGCGCTCGGCGCCGCCTTCTATAAAAAAGCCTTCGAACGCAAAATTCGTCTCCTTCAGGACATGGGCTGCAATGCCATCCGCACCTCCCACAACCCACCCGCGCCCGAGGTTCTGGACCTGTGTGATGAGAAGGGCATTCTTGTGGTTGATGAGCTCTTTGATATCTGGAGAGCCCAAAAATACGACAAGGGCAACGGCTACCACATCGATTGGACCGATTGGTGGAAAAAAGATGTCTCCAATTTCGTGCGCCGCGACCGCAATCACCCCTGCGTCATTGCCTGGAGCGGCGGTAATGAGATAGCTGAGATATTCCTTCCCGGTGGTTCCAAGGTCTCTATCGAGTTGCGCAATGAGTTCCGCAAATATGACCCGACGCGTCCCTTTACCGCCGGGGTGAACCACAAGGACGGTCCATGGAATGGCTTTGGTGATACGCTGGATGTTTTTGGTTTTAACTACAAGCCCCACCTCTACGGGGTCTATGACGTAACGCGTCCCAATATGCCCTTCTACGGCGCTGAGACCTGCTCCTGCGTCGGCACCCGGGATACGTACTTTTTCCCCATGGAGTGGAATGTATCGGGCGGGATGCGTGCCTTCCAGGTGAGTTCCTATGGTCTCTATGCTCCCGTCTGGGGAAACTGTCCGGATATCGAGTTCGCCGCTCACGACGCGGCGCCGCGCATCGCGGGTGAATTTGTATGGACAGGTTTTGATTACATCGGTGAACCGACGCCGTACAACCAGGACGCCTCGAACGTGGGCAATTTACAGGGTATGTCCGATCAGGAGAAGAAGGCCGTCATGGATAACTTGAAGGCCATGGGAAACAAGGCGCCGAGCCGCAGCTCCTATTTCGGCATCTTCGATCTCGCGGGCTTCCCCAAGGATATTTATTACCTGTACCGCAGCCGCTGGAAACCGCATGAGCAATTTGCCCACTTGTTGCCGCACTGGAATTGGCCCGGACGCGAAGGAAAGGTGACGCCTGTGGTGTGTTACAGCTCCGGCGATGAGGCCGAGCTTTTTGTCAACGGCAAGAGTCAGGGAATTCGACGCAAAGGTGAGGGGAACCTTTTCTGCCAGAAGGATATCTCCATCCCCAAAAACGCCTACCGTTTCGTCTGGGAGGATGTCGTCTATGAACCCGGTGAGATACGCGTCGTCGTCAAGTACCACGGACAGCTTTGGGCCGAGGCCTCGCGCAAGACCCCCGGCACCACGGCGAAGGTCGTTGCTCAGGTTGACCAACAGTCTCTCGTTGGCGATGGAGAGGACCTTTCTTTCATTGAACTGACCCTTACCGACGAGCAGGGGAATCCGGTGCTTACCGACAGTCGCCCCGTATCCTTCGCCATTTCCGGACCGGCGGACTTGATCGGCTTTTGCAACGGCAATCCTATTGACCATACCTGCATGCAATCCCCCCACCAGAGCTTTTTCAATGGACGCATCCTCGCCATCGTTCGCGGTCAGCGCCGTGCTGCCGGTGTGGCGGAGGTCACGATATCGGCTGAGGGTTTGCCCGAGGTGAAAGTGCCGCTGCAAGTTATCCGTCCGCAGCCTTCCCGGGAGAAGTGAGTTCCTACCTCACCGGCTTTCATCGGGTGTTACCCTGAAGAAGCTTCGTGAGGTGACCCGGAGGAAGATGCAGCCTATGGAAATGCTCATGGCCGCGTAGAGGAGGAAGGTAGAGGTGGAGGCGGGATCGGAGACGAGATGCGTGAGGTAAATGACGAGGAAGTTGCCCAGCGTGCTCGTCAGGAACCAGAAGCCGGATACGATGCTCTTAAGGTTGTGTCCCGCCGCTGTGTACGCATATTCCAAGCCCGTGGTGCTGACGAGTATTTCCGAAACAGTAAGCAGGAGGTACGGGATGCACTGCCACAGGATAGAGAGTTGTGAACCCGAGTCGATGAGGTATTGGAGGGAGGCGACAGAGAGATAGGAAATACCGGCGAGTGTGATGCCGCAGCCCATGCGACGCAGCGGCGAGGCCCAGCGCCCGATATGCGGGTAGATGAGCAGCGTGACGACGGGAACAAGCACCATCACAAACAGCGGATTGATGCTCTGCATCTCCTCCGCCCCAAAGACAAAGCGTAGACCACTGGCTTGCGAAAGTACCACGGGGCTCATCTTTTCCCCTTGAAGCACCCAGCTGGTCATCGTCTGGTCAAACAAACTCCAGAAGGGGATGATCATGAGAAAGACCGTCAACACGCGCAGGAGTCCGTGCGCTTCCGCGATGCGGCCGGCAGAGTAGCTCCGGTCGGTTTGCTCCGATCCGTAAAAGAGGCGAGTGCCGAAGATGCCCAAAAAGGAATCGGTTTTTCGCGCCGCTGCTGTCCGCAGGACGAGCAGGGAGAGACAGCACAACGTTACCGCACATGCCAGCAGACTCCACAGAGATGCTCCCTGATCGCTGACTCCCCACAGTCGCACTAGGTGCGATGTTCCTGTCGATACAGCCACCAACACCGCAATCACGGCGATGAGCAGGATGATGAAGCGCGCAACGGCGTGCAGCGTCTGCCGGGTTTCTTTCAGGGTCTCGCCGCCGAATTGTTGCTCGACCGACTTGCGTCCATGCGTCAGCCATAGCCGGAGCGAGGGCAGGAAGTCGGGCTGCGACGGCTTGCGATGACGGTACAGGCGCCTCCCTCTCCAGAAGATCAACGTGGCAAGGGCCATGAAGATACCCGGTATGGCAAAGGCCCAGCTGTACCCCCAATTTTGCCGTACCCATGGGATAATGAGGAAAGAGAAGAACGAACCGAGGTTAATGGACCAATAAAAGGCAGCGTAGAGTCGGGTCATCGTTTGGCTGTCGCTCTCGTCAGCCTGGTCGCCGACGAAGGCCGAGACACAGGGTTTGATGCCTCCCGCTCCGAGAGCAATAATGAACAAGCCCGCGAAGAGAATCCACCGCCGTATCTCAATGCTCCCGGCCAGATCCGCCGTGGCCAGAATCCCATGCCCCAAACAGTAGAAGAGCGAAACATAGAGGATCATCCGGTAGCGTCCGATGAAACGATCCGCCAGCCACGCCCCCACAAGCGGGAGTACGTAGATGCCCGCGTTGAATAAATGTCCTACCGTGACGACCTCGCTCTCGCCCATGGACAGCACGCTGAGCATATACAGCGTGAGGATGCTGCGCATGCCGTAAAAGCTGAAGCGCTCGCACGCCTCATTTCCCACAATGTATTTCGTCTGTGGTGGGAAAGCCATGGTCGTCGCGACGGTTAGTCCTCCTTCTCCATGGTCCGGATCGTGGGAGCGAGCTGGACGTCAAAGCGGTTGTAGGCTGCATTCTGCCACTCCTGCATCATGCTGTGGCGCAGCTGAGCGTTGAGCCGCGGCAGTTCGAACAACCGCTTCTGCATGGTGATGGACGGACTGTCCTCTACGGTTCGCCCGGTAATACAGGTGAAGCGCGCGCCGGTCGGCTGCACCACCAAGGGCGTCATCTTTCCGCTCGGGGTCCCCATGATGTCGGCATCCGATACGCCGGAGGGCAGTACAGAGGTCGGTCGGAATAGCTGGACGGGACCGAAATCCTCCACGAGCGCTCCCGCTTTCTGTGCTATGGCGAGGGCGCTTTGCAGTCCCTGTGTCGTCAGGGCCTCTTGCATATCCTTGTAGATTTTTTCTGCTGCAATCTGCAGGGCATTTGCCTCACGCTCGCGACGAAAATCCGCCAGAGCCTTCTCCCGCGCTTGCTCGTACGGCAGAGGCGTCGGACGCTCCACGGCCTCAATGCGCAGGAGCTTCAACTTGCCATCGGCTGCGTTGTAGAACCCGCGGATTTGCCGGATGCTCAGCTCCTTCTCCGCATTCCCTGCTGCTTGAGCCTCCTCGTAAGCCTGCGGTGTCGGTGCCTGCTCAATCTCCGCAAAAGCAACCTGGGCTAGCGGCACTTCCTTGCCTTCGTAATTCACCCGGTCCTGCAGCTGCTTTTCAAGCTCCTCCTCCGTACTCAGTGGGTAGGTGACGTGTGTGCTACCGTCCGCTGCTTGGTAGGTAAAGGCGTCGTATTCCGGGTTGTCCTGCGCATCGGCCAGCAACTTGTCCAGCCCTCGCCCGTTCGCCAGGGAAAGATCCTGCATGAGCATATCGGCGGTGGAAAGCAGATTCTCCATGTTGCTGTCCGCAGCGGGGGAGAGGGTGTAAACAGATACAATCCTGCGCTCGTCGCTCATGTACTGATTGCGGTGCTCCTCCCAGTACGCCTTTAATTCTTCCTCGCCGGGATCGGGAGGAGTTCCCACTTTTTCAGCCGCCAGCCAAGCCGTCCGTCCCGTCACGCTCTGCTCAAACGCATTCAGCATGGCCGTTTGTGCCCCGGTTTGGAAACTTACGCCTTTCCCTAACATCGCCCGCAGATTCTCCCAGATGATGATGTCCGCCACCACCGCGCGGAAGGCCTCTTCCTGCACGCGGTTGCTATGCCCATGCCGGTAGCCCGCGAGTCGACGGTACAGCTCGGTGTTGAAGGCGCCATCCTCCGTGCGAAATGCCGGTAAGCTCCGCAAAAAGAGATCAATCTGTTCCTCGGAAGGATGCAGTCCCCAAGCATCCGCTTCCGCATGCAACATGGCACGGTTGATCGCCACGTTCACGGCGTCATCCCGTGTCCCCCCGTAATGCCAACCGGCATAGACCTCGTTGAGCATATTGAGCGATTCAACCACGTCGGGATGTTGCCTCTGCCATTCTATGAAGGCCTCTTGCTTTTGCTCCTCACTGGCCGATGCATTCTCCTCGGCAAGGGGTTCGATAAGGTCGCGCGTGGCCGAGTAGAGTGAAGAGAGGAATTGCTTCCCGTTCTCTCCCATATTGGCGGTCTCGGGGTAGTCGTAGCTGGTATTGTTTACCCGTATGTAAAAGTCTCTGGAAAATGCACTGCCTTTCCCGCTGTAGTCCATCATCACAAGTCCGGCTCCCACCGCTGCAATGACGATGATGACCAAAAGGGAATTTTTCCGAATGAATTCGAGGATAGTCATGGCGACGTTTTGCTCTCTATGTTGCGCGCGTCTATTATACTCCTATCTCGCCGGCATGCAAGCCCGAAACATTTGAGGGCTCCTCGATGAATTCAAGACCGGGTTGGATACCGGACATCGAGAAGCCCTCAAAGGTTGATACGTCGTCGTTAATTGACGAAGGGTCCGTATCGATTATCACGAGGTTCACTCGGCTTGAGTAAGAACACCAGCACGATGATCGATAGGATCAGTGCGGCTGCCCCGATGAGGGCAAGACCGGCGCAACAACCTGCGAAGAACGCGATAGCAGACGATTCTTGCCCTTGCTGAGGATAGGAAGCGATCACAGGAAGGATCTTGTACAAACTGAGTAACATAGCGAAGAAGCCGGCGTACATGATGATGTACAAAATCATGTTGATGTAGGCTAAGGAGGCGGAGTGACCGGCATCGTGCAAACGACGAACTGTTGCAGCAAGTAGCGAGATGGAAAGAATGATACCGATGACGAGTTGGGCGATAGTTATAATAATGAGGCCGAGCGGCAGCTGTGACCATAAAGTCTGTAATATGTCAGTAGTGGTGTCCAATTCTTTCAAATCGATATCGATCGTGCCGGCACACAGATTGCCTATTGTCTTGAAAACAGTGTCGATGATACATAATGCCAGGAAATACCACCAGAATTGTGGACGAGTGGAGCGTCCTCTAAAGGTCAAGAAATGCTTGAAGCCGTACTTGACATTGGCGATGAAATCAGAAGCCGGTATAGGATTTGCATTCATGTCCGTTACTTGGTTCCCAGAACATTAAACCACGCGAAATAGAGGCTGTCAACAGTCTTTCGCGCGTGGAGGCGTGGATGGGGATCGCAAAATTAAATGCGACAGTTTCTTGGCACAAAAAAGGGGTGCCAAGAAGTTCAAAGTATACTATATTAACTTCGTCCAAAAAATAGAGACACCATGAACCACGACACCCAACACCATTCTACCTCCGCTGCTCGAAAAGGCAAGCACATTACCTTCTCCGAGCGTCAACTGTGGATCGCAAAATTAAATGCGACAGTTTTTTGGCACAAAAAAGGGTGCCAAGAAGTTCAAAGTATACTATATCCTTCCTTCCCGCGCGGAGCGCTCGAATTTTCCACATCGTAAATCGTAATTCGTAATTCTGGTACCTCTAAAAACTCGTTTTTTTAGATAGCGGGCAAACGATGGTGCGTATCCTCTCGGACATTTTTCCCATGTTTTCCCCTCAAAATTCTCCCATTTTTCCCTTTTTTGACTCCTTTCTCCTCAACTTTTTTTCTCTCGTTTTTCACCTTGGTAGTTTTTAGAGGTGGCAAATTCGTAAATAGGCGCCGTTAGGCGCCCAGCGCCCTGCGGGCAAAAGCTGCGCTTTTGTCCAATCCGCCTTCGCTCCCTCGGCGACTTTGCAACCCCGCGCCACCGGCGCGCGAATTCCCTGAGATCGTAAATCGTAAATAGGCAACCGCATTTTTGAATGCGGTTGCCCTGGGGTTGGAGCTTGACAGGTGGATGGGGCTATGGTAAGAGGGAGAAATGACAAGGGAGCATCCTGAAAAGAGTTTATTATTGTCCCGGTTTGAAGTAAAGAATTTAGGGCCGATACCGGAGCTGAAGTCCGGGGAATTGGACAGGATCAATCTTATCATCGGGGAGAACTCGTGTGGAAAGACTTACTTAATGAAGGTGCTCTATGTAGCGTGTAAAGCGATGGAGAGCTATAGACGGGGGAAAGATATCAGGGGACTGGAGGAAATTATTAAAGATAAGTTGCATTGGACATTTCAGCCGCCGAAGTTGGGGAGCATCGTGCGCAGAGAAGGGAAAAAGAGGCCGCAGCCCATGGATTTTTCATGTATCACGACCTGTGAGGATAGTTTAAGGATGCGGTTGAATGTAAAAGGGGAACTTCAGGTTTCATTGACGCCGGATCCGGCTCAGCGAGCCGTGACTAAGCGTCCGGTTAATTCAGTATTTATGCCGGCAAAAGAGGTGCTTACAGGGCATTCGGTTATTGTCCCGGCACTGGAAGATGAAAGGGTATTTGGTTTTGATGACACGTACTATGATCTTGCCAAAATACTAATGCGTCCACCGACGAAAGGAAAAAGTTATGAAAACATGGCAAAGGCTCGCGAGGCAATTAACAGCATTTTCGGGGCAAAACCACAATACGATGAGGAAAATAAGGAATGGAGCATTCAAAAGGGCAACGAGACCTATTCCGTAAACGAAGTTTCGGAGGGGATTAAAAAGCTGTCCATTTTGGATATTTTGTTAGGGAATCGTTATATAGGGCCCGGCTCCATCATTTTTATCGACGAACCGGAGTCCGCCCTCCATCCGGCTGCAGTATCTCAGTTCATGGAGGCGATTTCCAGAATGAGCCAGGATGGCATTCAATTTTTCCTTGCCACACATTCTTATTTTGTTGTCAAAAAACTTCGCAATATAGCTCGCGAAACCGGGAAAAACATTCCGGTCTTTTCATTCCAGAGTTCTGATGAGTCAGATACCAATCAACGATGGATGCGCGGAAATCTGAGGATAGATGATTTGGACAACCCGATTATTCGCGAGTCGGTCAAATTGTACCGCGACGAGATAGACCAATTTTTCCATGAATAAAGGTTGTTCCCAGGATGTGAGAGAGGAATCCGGCATGATGTTTGTTCGGGTGGCGGAGCATTTCTTGTTGAATGTGGAGCCGTTTTTGAGTGAGCATCCGCACGAGGGATGGCGCGCCATGAAAAGACCGGATTTCATCTTCTGGAGTGAAAAGGACGTGCTTGTGGTCGAGGCAAAGACAACATTACCGCGCGATAGGGCGTGTGGGAAAAAGTCCCCTGAACTTGAAGGTTTGCGGAAAGCGGCAGAAAAGTACCACCATAAGCTGATTCGTGATGACACTTACTTTTATTCATCGTTGCTCGCAAAGTTCTCTAATGCACTTTTAGCTCTCAAAACCTGCAAACAAAATAGCCTTTTGAACGATCTCCCGGACAGGTGGAAACAATCCATTGACCATCTCGATGAGTTGAAGCGATTACACTGGGACGGAACAGACCGCAAAGTTGTGTTCTACCTCATCATCAAAGAGGCTCCGGATGATGCGCTTCCTTCCCTCAAATTGGAGTGTTCCAAACGAATCCTTCATGTCTTGCGTGCGTGGCACTCGCGTTGTGAACTCTTTGTCCTCAACGAAAAAGAAGCCGAACGTCAAGGCCTCTGCCGAATTCGCTGACTCCTCTTTGAGAGTGCGTTTGTTTTTATGCTGAGTTCTTGTGTTCTTACCACTCCGCATTGTTCCTGAAATACCGCTCCGCAGCGATTCCTCCCCAAAAAGCCCGCCCGCGGGCTTGCTCCCACGGGCGACACAAAATGAAACAAGCGGGGAATACCACCACCCCCACGTGTGCGATTCAACACTTTATTTGATGTATTGTCAAGCTTCCTCCGGCGAAATTGACCGAGACAAAAAAGTTGCCCGCCGGAAAAGTGCAGCAACACCCGGCGGGCAAGAAAAAGAAGTGTTGAGAAACACACTACTCACAGGGAATATAGAAAAAAAGGGAGCATAAGTCAATACTTTTTTTGCCCCAGTCCCGCGGAGCTTCCGAAGAAGCTCCGGGGTAGGGGCACCGCACGCTACAACCGGTACAGAGCAAGCAAAGCCAGATAGACCAGTTGCTCCACGTGCCACGGGTGCGCAAAGCACCACCAGCACGCAGCCTGTATGCGGCGAGTCATGTATTTTCTCATTTTCTTTTTCTGCCGGGTTGCTGCACCGGCGAGCGAAGTGTATCACAAGCTAATGGTTCATGCAAGCCCGCGCGCAAGCGCGCGAATTCCCTGAGATCGTAAATCGAAAATCGTAAATCGAAAATCGTAAATAGGCGCCGTTAGGCGCCCCGGCAGGTTTTGACAAAACGCATGAAATAAATATATATTTCTTGTGATTTGCATAATTTTTCTTGCTCATGTCGT